>CAYUAX010000092.1:0-11646 GCA_964442845.1 uncultured Bifidobacteriaceae bacterium
GCAGCGTCAGATGTGTATAAGAGACAGGGTCTGGGCGTAGCCGGCGTTGTTGTAGGTGCCGGCGAGGAAGTTGGCCAGCGACGAGAAGGTGTAGGAGCCGCGCACGGTGCGCGGGAAGGTGATGCGGTCGTCGTTGTGGACCAGGTCGACGCCGGCGCGCAGGGCGTGTGCGCCGCGCTGCTGGGCGATCGTGTCCACGACCTGGAACATCTTGTTCAGTCGGCCCTGCGGGCTCGACGCGAACGTGCCGAACGTGGCCACGCCGGCGATGTTCACCGTCGGGCCTTCCTGGTCGGTGGAGAGCGCCAGCAGGTCGCTGTGGGTGAACTGCGCTCGCGTCTCGTTGACGGTGCGGTCACCGAGGGTGAGGGTGTTGCTCACCGACACCGCCTGGTCGCGGTTGTCGAGCCCCGCCGACCCGGACGGCGCGCTCAAGCCGCCGGCGCCGCGCGAGTTCTCCGACCTGACGTCGTAGAGGCTGTAGCGCACGCTCAACTGGTCGCGGCCGGTGAAGGCGTGATCCACCTTGGCCAGCACGTTGAGGCTGTCCACGGGGCTCTGGTACTCGCCGGTCGCGACGCGCTGGCCGCGGTAGCCGGCGGCGTCGAGCCGGGTGTTGACGGCGGCGAGGTTGGCCGGCGAGATGGTGGTCAGGCCGGTCTGGTCGAGCAACCGCTGCTCGGCGTTGGCGAAATAGAAGGTGCGGCCGCGGCGGATCGGCCCGCCGATACTGGCCCCGTACTGCTGCTGCGACATCGGCAGCGTCGTCCCCGACAGCGCGTTGGCCGAGTTGAAGGCATCGTCACGGAAGTAGCCGTAGACGGTGCCGCGCAGCTGGTTGGTGCCGCTGCGGGTGACCACGTTCACGTAGCCGCCGAGCGCCCGGCCGAGTTCGGCCTGGCCGCCCGAGCTGACCACCTGGAACTGCTCCACCGCGTCCACGCCGTAGGGCAGACCGCTCAACCCGGCGGCGTCGTCGTTGGCCGACAGCCCGTCGACGATGAAGCTGTTGGACAGGTTGCGCTGACTGCCCACCGACAGGCCGACGCCCTGGACGGCCGACGTCTCGGCGAAGAGCTGCGTGCTGTTGATGTTGGGCGGCGTCACCCCCGGGGCGAGCAACGCGATGTCGAGGAAGTTGCGGCCGTTCAGCGGCAGCTGCTGCACTTCCGCGGCGGTGACGGTGGCGGCGATCTGGCTGCGCGCCGATTCGAGGACCGGCGCCTCGGCGTGGACGGTGACGGTCGTCGCCACGCCTTCGACGGCCAGCACGAAGGGGATCTCGAACGCCGCCCCGACCGTCAACGCGATGCGGCGATGGGCTTCGCTGAATCCGGGCAGCTGCACCATCAACTCGTAGGCGCCAATCCGCAGGTACGGGAAGCGGAAGCGGCCGCCGCCGTCGGTCACGACCGCGACGCTCACGTCGGTCTCGAGCTGGCGGGCCGTGACCGTGGCCCCGGGAAGCACGCCGCCCTGGGTGTCAGCGACCCGGCCGCTCACGCTGGCGTGATTGATCGACTCCTGCGCCGCGGCGCTCGACGCCACGGCCAACGCGACGGCGCACGCCGTCAGCGCCACACGAATGCACTGCATGTTGGACCTCGCCTGACCCGGACTCCGTTCACGCAGGGCGGCGCTTCAGCGCTTCCCGGCAGAGCTGAAGCTCTGCCCTACAGTCGTAGGGCGGCTCTTCAGAGCCGCCGGGACGGAGCTGAAGCTCCGCCCTACAGGTGACGAGCGAGGGCTAGAGGCGAGGGGGCGGTGAGTCGGGGGGAACGGCGAGGGCGAGCGGCTGGGCGTCGCCGGCCACGGCGATCGCCGCGGCATCGAGCGACGGCAGCAGGGCGAACGGCGCCGGCGGCACCGCGCCCTGCATCAGCACCGCGGCGAGCGCCGCGGCCGGCTGGCTGCAGATGCCGGTCATCTGGCAGGCGGCTGGCGACGCCGCGCCGCCGTCGTGCATCGGGCACGGCGCGCCGTCGGCACCGCGCATCGGGCAGGCCGCGCCGTCGGCCGGCGCCGGCATCGTGTGGTGTTCGTGACCGGTCGCCGCCGGCATGCCGTGCGCGGAGTGATCGACCGCGCCGGCCTCGGCGGGCGCGGCGGCGTGCGCGTGGGCAGCGCAGCAGTCGCGGGGCAGCAGGGCGGAGAACGCCAGCACGTGGCAGATCAGCCACGTGGCCGCTCCCGTTCGCAGATGCCGGCGCACGACGCGCATCGTCCCGTCCAGCGTAGCGGGGCGGCGGCGGCGCGTCAAATCGCCGTCGCCGGCCGGCTCAGTTCATCACTTCGAGTTCGGGGTCGAACACCTCGACGCCGTCGATGAGGATGCTGTAGCGGTAGACGCCTTTCTTGGCCGAGGCACGGACGTCGGCGCGAGCCTTCCGGTCGAACTCCTTCGGCTCGCCCTTGACCGGCGACTTGTCCTTCCACTTGATGGAGACCTTGCCAGGCGAATCGGCGGCCGTGGCGTTGACGACGGTCCAGTCCACGACATCGCCGGGCCGCACCGTGAGGGTCTCGGGCGCCGCGCTGACCCGCACCCGCCCGCCCTTGGCCGTGGCCGGAAACACGAAGATGGTGGCGTACTTCACCCTGACTCGAGCACCCATGGTCGCCGCTCCTGTAACGGTCGTGAAACGAGTCCGCAACGATACACCACGGATGTGACGGGCGGCGAACCGCCGTGCGGGGTCAGGCGCGCACGATCGCGGCGAACCGGGCATCGCCGCGCAAGGCCTCGAATTCGTCGGCCAGGGCGGCGTCACTGCGGCTGTAGCCCAGTTCCACGGCGCGGGCCAGCGCCGCCAGGGCCGGTTCGGTGCGGCCGGCCAGCGCGTGGACCAGGGCGGCGCGGAACTGCACCTGCGGGTCGGTCGGGGCCCGGCGCAGGGCGTCGTCGAGCCAGCGCATCGCCTGGGCCCCGTCCCCCGCCTTCTGCAGGTAGACGGCCAGCGAGGCCAGGTTGAGGGCGTCGGCGGGGTTGACCACCCGCGCCGCCTCGGCCAGCTCCGCGGCGCGGCGGTAGGCCGCCCGGGCGTCGGCGGCCCGGCCGAGACGCAGCAGCGAGTCCCCCAGGTTGCGGTGGGTCGGCGCGGCGTTGGGCCGCGCCTCGATCGCGCGGCGATAGGCATCGACGGCGCGCGCGAAGTCGCCGCGGGCGTGGTACAGGTAGCCCATGTTCGAGAGGGCCTGCGGGACCGGCTCGCGCGAGATGGCGATGGCCTTCTCGTAGTAGCCGAGCGCCTCGTCGTTCCGCCCGCGCACCTGGTTGACGGTGCCGAGCATCTGGAACGCGATGACGTTGTCGGCCTGCATCCCGGCCAGTTGCTGGTAGGCCGCTTCGGCCTCGTCGTAGCGCGTCGCCTGGTAGAGCGCCAGGCCCATGTCGCTCAGCACCTGCCAGTTGTTGGGGCGGAGCGCCAGTGCCTTGCGCCACTCGGCCACCGCTTCGTCGACGCGGCCGAGCGCGGCCAGGGCCCGGCCGAGATAGCGGCGCGCCTCGTCGTGGTTCGGCTCGGCGGCCAGGGCCCGCTGCAGCTCCTGGACGGCCTCGGCGTTGCGGCCGCTCCGGGTCAGCGTCACGCCCAGGGCCACCCGCACGCCGGCGTCGTCGGGCGCCAGCGCCACGGCGTTCTGGCTGGCCTGCAGCGCCGCGTCGACGTAGCGCCGCTCACGGGTGGCGTCGTAGAGCTCCCAGTCGGCCTCGGCCAGCGCGGCATGCGCGTCGACGAACCGCGCATCGAGGCGCAACGCCTCGTTGAAGGCGACGACGGCGCGCTGCAGGTTGCCCGGCGTGTCGCGGCGTTCGAGCAGGGCGCGGCCACGCCAGTAGGCGTCGAGCGCGTCGGTGTTCGACGTCGGCGGTATGTTGAGGCGGGCCCGGTCGGTGGCCGACAGCTGGACGCTGAGCGCGCTGCCGAGGGCGCCGGCCAGCCTCGCTTGCATGCCGAACACGCCGTCGGCGGGCCCTTCCACGGCCTCGGCCCACGCCACCGACCCGTCCTGGCGCAGCAGCGTGAGCGCCAGGCGCACCTGCGTGCCGGCCCGCTGCACGGTGCCGTCGACGAGATACGTGGCGGCGAGATCGCGGGCGATGTCCACCGGCGTGGTACGGCGACGCTGCGCCTCGGCCACCACGGAGCGCGGCAGCACCGTGACGGTCGGCAGCGACGCAAGGCTCGTCACCAGGCTGTCGGCGACACCGGCCGACAGGTAGTCGTTGGCGTCGTCGCCGGTGGCGTTCTCGAGCGGCAGCACGGCGATCACCGGCGGGCGGCCGGGCGCCGAGGCCGACGGGCGCGTCGCCCACCACGCGCCGCCGGCGAGCGCGACCGCGACGGCCGCGGTCGCGGCCCATGCCCACCACGGACGGGATGCGAGCTTGGCGGGCGGCGGCGTCTGCAGTTGCCTGAGTTCGTCGGCGACGACCCGGGCGCGCGGCGGCCGGAGCGCCGGGTCGGAGGCGAGCAGCCGTGCCACCAGCCGGTCGAGCCCCGGCGACACCTCGGGCGCCACCGCCGACAGCCGGCGGGCGATGCGGTCGAGCGAGGCGCGCGCCAGCGACAGCGGCTCGCGTTCGACGAACGGCCGCTTGCCCGAGACCATCTCGAACAGTACGACGCCGAGCGCGTAGAGGTCGGCACGTTCATCGGCCGGCCGGCCGCTCCACTGCTCGGGCGCGACGTAGCCCGGCGTGCCGAGAAACGCCTTCGGCGCGGCGCCGTCGCCGGCCTCGCCGCCGCGCTGCAGGCGGGCGATGCCGAAGTCGAGAATCTTGACGACGCCGCCCGGCGCGAGCATCACGTTGGCGGGCTTGAGGTCGCGGTGCAGCACGCCCTGGGCGTGCGCCACCGACAGCGCGTCGGCGAGCTGGATGGCCACGCCCACCGCCTGCGCCTCGGGCAGCGGCCCCTTGGCCAGCCGCGCCGCCAGCGTCTCGCCTTCGACCAGTTCGAAGACGATGGCGATGTCGCCGTCCACTTCGATCACGTCGTGGACCGCGGCGATGGCGGGATGGGTGAGCGCGGCGGCGGCGCGCGCCTCGGCGAGCAGCTGCTGGCGCCCGTCGGGGGTGCCGGCCCGCGGTCCCGACACCATCTTCAGCGCGACGTGGCGGCCGAGGCGCGTGTCCTCGGCCAGCACGACCCGGCCCATGCCGCCCTGGCCGAGCTCGCGGATGACCCGATAGGGCCCGATGGTCGCGCTGCTCACGATGTGGAATCCCGACGGATCGGGGTGAAACGACCGCGGGGGCGGAGCCGCTGCGGCTCACGCCCCCGCGGGCGAACCGATGCGACGCCGCCGGCGCTACCGCGGCGCCGCGGTGCCCCGGCCCTTGGCCGCCAGCGCCTTGGTGATCGCCGCGATGGTGTAGTCGGCGCGGAACGCGACGATCTCCTTCGCCAGCGCCGTCGCCTTGGCCCGATCGGCGATCGACACGCTGTCGATCGTCGCCTTGCCGGCCTTGACGCGGGCGTCGTAGCGCACCGAGTTCGGGTCGTCGATGAACATGTTGAGCGTGATCACCGGATCGTCGTGCATGTTGTCGCTCTTGCGCTCCTTCGGCAGCTTGCCGCTGTCCTCGAAGTGCTTGGTGACGACGTTGTAGGTGTAGTACTCGCCGATGTGCAGGGCGACGGCCTTGCCGGCCCACTTGGCGGTGAGCGCCTCGGCCACCGCGGCTTGGCCCTTCTGGTTGCCGCCGCTGTCGCCGATGAAGACGATGGTCGTGAAGCCGTGCGCCTGCAGGCTCTCGGCGATGTCGGTGAGCAGCGCCTGGAAGGTCTCCTCGCGCGCGGTGATGGTGCCCGGGCTGGTCATGTGCCCGGTCTTCGGGTCGATGCCGCCCTCGGGCACGAACTTGACGATCGGCGCGCACAACGCGTTGCCGAGCTTGCGGGCGATGGCGTCGCAGTTGGCGTGCAGCACGTAGTTGTGCTTGCCGGTGACCAGCCACGGGCCGTTGGGCTCCATGCCGCCGGTGGCGACGATAGCGGTGGTCTTGCCCGCCTTCAGCGCGTCGCGCACGTCCATCCACGTCATCTCCTCGAGCCACACCGTGGTGGCGGCGGGGAGCGGGTTGGGGGTGTCGGCGCAGTTGTAGACGTTGTCGCGGCAGTCGCCGCCGCCCATCGAGCGCGGGTCCGGCGCGCGGCGCTGGCCCTGCTGGGCCCCGGCGACGGCGGTGGCGACGACACACAGAATCGCGAGTGCGAGAACCTTCTTCATCTGGATGACTCCTCTGGCCGCCGGATCGACGCCGGGCCCGCTCCGAGCGCAGGCGAGGCCGGCGCCGGGCGCAAGCCGGCCGGCCCTCTATTTTGCTTCATTCCCGGCGGAACCGTTCGTAGAAGGTGCTGGTCAGCCGATCCTCGGGGTCCCAGCGGCGCTTGGCGGCGAACACCGCGTCGATCTCGGGATAGGCGCGGCGGAGTTGCGCGCCGGTGTAATGCAGTTGATACGGCAGGAAGAACCGTCCGCCCACCTCGGCGGTCAGGTCGATGAGCCGGCCGGTGAGCGCGGCCATCGCCGCCGTGCCCGACTGCGTGGTCGGCTGGGTGAGATACAGCACCACCGCCAGCATGTCGTCGGCGGGCGCGTAGCTGAGCGCGACGTCTTCGCGGTGCACCACGCGCACCGAGGCGTTGAGCAGGGTGGCGCCTTCCTCGACGACCGCCGTGCGCAGGCCGCCGACGAACGGCAGGAACGCCGCGCGCGGGATGAAGTACTCGTGGAGGATGTCGGTCTCGTCGGGCAGGGCGTTGCGCAGGTACGGCACCGAGTCGTGCATCGGGTCGTTGCGCGAGACGAAGCATGCCTCGCCCTGCCCCATCGCCGCCGTGCGGGCCACCGTGCACGTCTCGAGTCGCGGCTCGACGTGCTTCTCGGCGAGCCACTTAAGGCGCATCCACGTCGGCCCGCGTTTGGCGAGATTGAAGACCAGCCGGCGCAGCTTCACCTGACGCACTTCGCCGAGCGGCGGCAGCACCGCATCGGGCGCCTCGATCTGCCGGTAGGAGTAGACCAGCATCTCGTCGAGCAGCGATCCCGGTGACGTCGACAGGTGGCCGTACATCAGCCGGATGGCCGGGTCGGCGACCAGGCCGGCGTAGGTGGCGTCGAAGTCGCGGGTGGCGATCACGTGGCGCGCGGAGGCGTAGACGGCGTTGTCCACGACGTCGAGCTCGGCCTCGAGGATCACGCCGAACAGGCCGTAGCCGCCGACGACGTGACGGAACAGCTCGGCGTCGGCGTCGCGGCTCACCGTGCGCACCGTGCCGTCGGGCAGCATCACCCGCATCGACCGCACGCTGGTGCCGACCGACCCGAGGCGATGGTCCATGCCGTGCGCGTTCACCGAGATCGAGCCGCCGACGCTGAAGATGTCGGTGGACTGCATCGCCTGCACGGCGAAGCGCGGGTGCAGCGCCGTCTGCAGGTCGTGCCACGTCACGCCGCTGCCGACGGTGACCACCTTGCGCTCGGCGTCGACGCGGATGTGGCGCAGCGTCCGCATGTCGAGCAGCACGACACCCGGCGCGAACGCCTGCCCGCCCATGCTGTGGCGCACGCCGGCGATCGACACCTTGAGGCCGGCATCGCGGGCATAGGTGAACGCGGCGCGCACGTCGTCTTCGCCGCGCACCTCGACGATGCCGTGAACCGGCGTGCGGTTGAGGCAGCTGGCGTCGTTCACGGTGCCGCCGCGTTGCCGCCATGGCAGGCGCGACGCGTCGACGACCGGCGTCCCCCTCGTCGCCGCCGGATCGCCGTCGGGCCCGCAGTCCTTCTCGCCGATCGGATCCGCCGCCAGCTCGCTGGCCTTGCGGATCGGGAAGCTGCCGATGAACGCCACCAGCGCCGCCAGCCCGACCCACCACCGCCCACGACGGCGGCGCGAGACAGGCGCTGGTTCGGCTGGTGCTGTCAGCGGCTCAGTCATCGGCGTTTAGCTGTTCCCTGTTCCCTGTTCCCTGTTCCCTGTTCAGTAGTCATAGATGTGCTCGACCGCTCGCGGCCCCGTCCACGCCGCCAGGGCCTCGTGCAGCCGCACCACCGGCACGGCCACGGCGACGCGGTGGCGGCCCGGCACGGTGAGAATCGGCTGGCGCAGCACCAGGCTGGCCCCGGCCGGCATCGGCACCTCGGCGTCGGCCGCCACGCGCACGCCGACGACGATGTCGTCGTTGCCGGCGATGTCACGGAAGCGCTGGCCGCGCCCGAGCAGGGCCATCGCCGCCGGCGTGAACGCCTCGTAGCGCGGCAGCGCGACCACCGGCACGGGATCCTCGACGGCACGATGCGGCCGCCGGCGGCCCGCACCGCCGCCTGGTTCACGCTGAGGATGCGGCCGTAGGTGGTGAGGTCCTCGGCGCCGTAGGCGGCCTGCGATCCCATCCCCATCACCGCGCCGTAGCCGGCCTTCACGCCCAGTTCGAGCGACAGCGCCATCCGCCGCTCCCACTTGCGCACGGCCCGCGGCCCCCACCACGGGACGTCGCTCCACAGATCGCGCAGCCGGTCGGCGAACGGGAACTGGTACCACGGCGTGGTGTGCATGAAGCGGCCGTACTCGGTAGCCACGGCGGCGGCGAACACGTCCTCGGGGGTGTCGGTCGAGAACAGCCACTCGGTGAGCCGGCCGACGGTGTTCTCGTAGACGGCCTTCACGCCGTACTCGGCGGTGAGGCTCACGCCGATCACGCCGAGCATCACGTGATAGCCGAACTCGAACGGGTAGCGGCCGCGCGTCGCGTCACACGCCGCGCCGTAGGCGCCCCAGTACTGCCCGATCGCCGCCAGGTAGGGGAAGGCCGACGGCGGCGAGCGGCGGATGAACTGCGCGTACTCGTCGGTGCTGAAGACGATGTACCACTCGGGCAGGGTCAGGAACGTGAAGGCCTCGGCGCGCAGGTAGCGCGCGAGACCGGGCGGGCCGGGCGCGTGCCCGGCGTAGAGCTGCCCGCCGTAGCAGCGCGTGCCGACGAACGCGGCGATCACCACCGGCACGGTGATGGCCACGACGAGCGCGATGGTCACCACGCGGCGCAGGGCGCGCCGCAGCCGCGACGGGCCGCGGCGACGCGCGGCATAAGGCCCCGCCACCGGTCGTTCCTAGTGCGCGGGCGACCGCTCGCCCGGCCGGGCGAGGCCGATCCACAGCGCCAGCGACGCCAGCACGATGTGCGGCGCGTTCAACGCCCAGTTGGTGAGGGTGAAATCAGGGCCGCCCGCGCCCTGGCGGAACAGGCTCAGGTCGAGCAGGCCGCGGCTCATCGTCATGCCGACCAGGGCGTCGAGGTTGTAGAGCACGCCGATCACCACGAAGTAGGTGGCGATCGAGCGTGGCGCCTGCCAGGCGATCCACGCCCCGGCCAGCCCCGAGAGCAGGTGCACGATGTCGTCGATCGGATCGATGCGGAACAGGCCGAGCAGCCGGCCGTCGGCGTCGGTGAGGCCCGGGGTGTGACAGATGACGAAGATGCCGAGGAAGCCGGCCGTGTACCACCACGCCAGTTTCTTCATCATGGGGGGAGCCCTCGTCGTCGCGCCGCCCTATTGCGCGCGGACGGGCGCCGACACCTTCATCACGACGCCCGACTCGGTCGTCAGCACCAGGGCCACGGTGTCGCCGGCCTTGAGCGGCTTCTTCAGATCGACCAGGCGCAGGTGCGGTGCCCCGGTCTCGGCCGACGTCGAGCCATACGCCTGCACCCCGAACTCGGTGACCACCGGCGGCTCGGCGCCGGCCGCGGCGGCGCCGCGCAGCTCCACCGTGCCGGCGGCATCGGCCGTCGCCTTCACGACGAAGATCTCGTACATCGTCGGGTTGCTGATCTCGACATAGGCGGCGGTCGAGGTGGCGCCGGCGGGCGGGAGAGCCACCCAGGCCGTCACCGCCGAGGGCTCCTTGCCCTGCGCCGCGACGAGCACGGACGAGGCGACCAACAGCGGCAACACCGGCAGGGCGCGATGGAGGCGAAGCGTCATGGCCGGCAGTCTATCGCGGACGCCACGGCGATTCTCCTGTTGACTTTCCACAGGGCCGGGCCCAGACTCCTGTTGATTTTCAACAGGAGCGGCGGATGAGCGCGAGTCCCGAAGTGCCCTACGGCACGCTCGACCTGATGGTGCTGAAGACCCTCGACGGCCTCGGCCCGCTGCACGGCTACGGCATCGCCCGGCGCATCGAGCAGGTGACCGGCGGCGGCCTCGCCCTCAACCAGGGGACGATCTATCCGGCGTTGCTGCGCCTGGAACAGAAGGGCTGGGTCAAGAGCAGTTGGGGCACCAGCGACAACAACCGCCGGGCGCGGTTCTACGCACTGACCGCGGCCGGACGGCGACAGCTGAGCGCCGAACAGGATCTCTGGGCCCGGACGGTGGCGATGGTCGGACGCCTGCTCGGCCAGGAATAGATGATGGCCAGCCTGCGCGTGTGGATCGCCCGGATCGTCGGCCTCGTCACCGCGCGCCGCAGTGACGCCCGGCTCCGCGAGGAGATGGCCGCCCACCTCGACGCGCTCGCCGCCGAGCACGAACGGCGCGGGCTGTCTCCCGCCGCGGCGCACCTCGCCGCCCACCGCGACTTCGGCCGGCCGCTGGCCATCGCCGAGACCCATCGCGCCCAGGCCGGGCTGCCGGGGCTGGAGGCGCTCGGACGCGACCTGGCACTCGGCGGGCGCCGGCTCCGCGCCGAGCCGTGGTTCTCGGCGGCGGTCGTCGCCGCCCTGACGATCGGCATCGGCGGCGCCGTGGCCGTCGCCGGGGTCGTCACCGCCATCGCCTGGGCCACCCCGCCGTTTCGCGATCCGGCGCGGGTGATGGTCCTCGGCAGCATCGATGCCGAGGGCCGCCGCGCCTTCGCGTCGTGGCCCGAGTTCCAGACCTGGCGCGACGAAAGCCGCAGCTTCGACGACTTGGCGGCCTTCGCGGTCACGGCCGTCACCCTCGTCGACGGCGAGCGCGCGACCGCGCGCGTGCAGGGTGCACACGTCACGGCCAACATGTTCACGCTGCTCGGGCGGCCGGCAATTCGCGGCCGCGACCTGGTGGCCGACGACGATCGCCCCGGCGCCACCCCCGTCGCCGTGATCGGCGCCGGGCTCTGGGCCGCGACCTTCGCCGGCGCCGACGATGTCGTCGGCCGGACGATCCTGGTGGACGGCGTGGCCACGCGCGTCGTCGGGGTCATGGCCCCCGACGTGTCGTTTCCGCTGAACGGCGAGCTGTGGCTGCCGATGGCACAGCGCCCGGGACTCGCCGTAAGCGGCCGCGATCAGCGCGCGACCGGTGTCATCGGCCGGCTGCGCGGCGGCGTGAGCCGCGCTGCCGCGCTCGCCGAGGTCACGGCGCTCTCTGCCCGTGACGAGGCCGGCGCGCCGCCGGCGGCGCGCGGCGTCCCGGCGCGGCCGACGATAGCGACCTTCGCGGAGTACTTCCTCGGCCGCAGCACCGATGCCGTGCCGCTGCTGCTCCTGTCGGCGGCGGCCGCCACGCTGCTGATCGGCTGCGCCACTGCCGCTACCCTGCTGTTCGCCCGGTCGGCGTTTCGCGGCGACGAAATGGCGATGCGCGCCGCCCTGGGCGGCTCGCGCCCGCGGCTCGTGCAGCAGCTCCTCGCCGAATGCGTCGTGCTGG
>CAYUAX010000092.1:11656-18072 GCA_964442845.1 uncultured Bifidobacteriaceae bacterium
CGCTGGCCGCGGCGGCCGGCCTCGCGGTGGCGTGGCTGGCGCTGCGGCGCTTCGCGGCCGAACTCGCCGGCGCCGGACTGCCGGCGTGGGTGCACTTCGGGATCGACACGCGTGTCGCCGGCATCGCCCTGGCGGCCTTCGTCGTGGCCGTCTTCGCCGGGGGCCTCGCGCCGGCGTGGCGGCTCGCGGCGGGCAGCGCCGCCACGGTGCCGGGGGGCGCGCGCCTCACCGCGACGCGCGGCACGCTGCGGTGGATTCGCGGCTTGATCGCCGTCGAGGTGGCGCTGACCCTGGTGCTGCTCTCGGGGGCCGCGCGCCTGGTCACGGCGGCGATCGCCCTCTCTCGCGCCGATCAGGTCGTCGACACGACCGGCGTCGTCACCGCCCGCCTCGGCGTGACCGGCCCGGCCTACGCGCGCGCCGAGGCGCGGGCGGCGTTCTACGCACGCTACCGCGAACGCCTGCAGGGCCGCGGCGAACTCAGCGCCGCGGCGCTGGTGTCGGTGGTGCCGTTCGGCGGGACGCCGATGCGCCAGGTGACCATCGACGGCGCTGCCACCGTGCCGGCGCGCCACGTCGCCATCGACGCGGGCTATCTCGACGTCCTCGGCCTGACGGCCATCCGCGGCCGTGGTCCCACGGATCGCGACGGGCATGCCGGCCGCCCCGCCGTGTTCGTCAACGCCCGGTTTGCGGCTATGCACCTCGGCGCCGGCGACCCGATCGGGCGGCGCCTGCGGGTCGCCTCGTCGCCGACGGCGCTGCCCGACGGCGAATGGCTGCCGATCGCCGGCGTCCTGCCGTCGATCCGGCAGGGCTCGTCGCCCGAGGTCGAACCGGTGGTGTACGTCCCGCTCGCCGCCGAACCGCCGCCGGCCGCATTCGTGATGGCGCGGGCCGCCGCTGCCGTGCCCGTGGCCGACATCCTCGGTGAGGAGCTGCGTGTTCTCGATCGCGGCCTCGCCCTGTTCGGCTGGCAGACGCTCGAACGCTCCGCGGTGCTCGCGCGCTGGACGCAGCGCACCCTCGGCAGCGTGGTGGGCGTGCTGGGCGCGTTGTCGCTGACCCTGGCCGGGCTCGGCATCTACGCGGTCACCGCCTACGCGGCGGCGCGCCGGCGCAAGGAGGCCGGCATCCGGATGGCGGTCGGCGCCACCCGTGGCGACGTGGTGCGCGTCCTGGTACGCGGCACGCTGTGGCCAAGTGTGGTCGGCCTGACGGCGGGCGGCGCTGGCGCGCTGGCGCTCGGACCACTGCTGGCGAGCGTGGTGCCGAGCGCCGACGACGCCGGAGGTCTGCTGGCCCTGGCCATGGCGCTGATCGTCGCCGCAGTCTCGGCCGTGGCCGCCATCGTGCCGGCACGCTCGCTGGCCACTGCGGCGTCACTCGCATCGCTGCGTCACGACTAGGAGAATCCCGATGCTCGCGGCCACCGGTCTGCGCAAGTCGTACGGCGGCGTCCAGGCGCTCGGCGGGCTCAGCCTCACGGTGCGCCCCGGCCAGACGGTGGGACTGCTCGGGCCGAACGGCTCGGGCAAATCCACGACCATCGGCATGCTCACCGGCCTCATCTCGCCGTCGGCGGGTACGGTGACGTGGAATGGCACGGCCATCCACGATCAGCTGGCCGCCTACCAGGCCCGGCTCGGCTACGTCCCCGAGGAGCCGCGGCTCTACGCGTATCTCTCCGCGCCGGAGTATCTGCGGCTGGTCGGCGGGCTGCGCGACATCGCGCGCCCGGTGGTCGATCGGCGCATCGACCGCTACCTGGAGCTGTTCGGTCTCGAGAGCGACCGCTTCGCGCCGCTGGCGTCGTTCTCCAAGGGCATGCGGCAGAAGGTGCTGCTCGCCGCCGCGCTGCTGCACGACCCCGACGTCGTGGTGCTCGACGAACCCTGCTCGGGACTCGACGTCGCCTCGACGCTGGTGCTGCGCAGCCTGGTGCGCGCGCTGGCCGCGGCGGGCAAGGCCATCGTCTACAGCTCGCACGTCCTCGACATGGTCGAGAAGGTGTGCACCGACGTGGTCATCCTGCACCACGGGCGCGTCGTCGCGCAGGACTCGGTGGAGCGGCTGCGCGAGCTGGCCGCCGCGGCGTCGCTCGAGGAGGTGTTCGCGCAGCTGGCCGTGGACGCCAACGTCGAGGCGACGGGGCGGGCCCTGGCCGAGGTCGGCGCGTCGTGCTGAGCGCCACGGCCGGCGGCCGAAAGTTCGCTCTGCTGGTGCGCCAGTCGTTCCGCCGCCTGCAGGACGCGGCGCTGGCGTCGCGCGACGTCGACGCCGATCAGTTCGTGCTGTGGAGTGCGGCTCTGCTGGCCACGCCGCTGCTCTTCAACACGGTGACGTGGACCAGCCGCTACCCGTGGCTGCGGCGCCGCTCGCTCGAGCTGCTGCACGACGCCGTGCTCGCCGACCGGCTGTTCTTCGTCACCTGGCCGATGCTGGTGATGGGGCTGCTCGGCGCGCTGCTGTGGGAGGGGCTGATGCCCGACAGAACCGACCAGCAGGTGCTCGGCGTGCTGCCGGTGAGCAGCCGGCGCGTCGCCGCGGCACGGCTCACCGCGGCGTGGACCGCGGCGCTCGTGCTGCTGGCCGGCATCGTCGTGCCACCGGCGCTGGCGTATACGCTGGCCGGCGGCGCCCATCCCTCGGTGGGCCCGCGCCTCGGCATCGCGCTCGGCCAGGTCGTGGCGTCGTTCGCGGCCGGCCTCTTCGCCTTCTCCACGCTGCTGGCGATCCGCGGGGCGCTGGTGTGCCTGGTCGGCGCCGCCGCAGCGGCGCGCGCCGCGGTGGCGGTGCAACTCGCGGCCGTCGTGCTGCTGGTCGAGACGTTCCTGTTCCTGCCCGGCTTGATGCCGGCGGCGATGCGCGCCGTGCAGGACGGCGGCCCGATGCGGTGGGCACCCCCGGTATGGTTCCTCGGCCTCTATGCCGAGTTCGCGGGGCCGCGCGCCGCGCGGCTCACGCCGTTCGCGCCTCTGGCGCTCGGCGCGCTCGGTCTGGCGATGATGGCGGCCGCGGCGGCGTGTCTGCTGCCGGCGCGCTGGAACGCCCGCCGGGTGATGGAAGCGGTCGAACCGCGGCGGCCGCGGGCATGGCTGCGCCGCTTACTCGACGCCGCGGCGCGGCTGCTGCCAACGCGTCCCGGCCGCGCCATCTTCGCCTTCACCATTACCAGCGTGGCCCGCAACCGTCGCGCGCTGATGACGCTGGCCACGTATCTCGGCATCGGCGTGGCCCTGGCCGGCACCCGCCTGCTCGCCGCGACGGCGCGCGGCCGGCCGCTGCCGCTCGACGCGCCGTACGACTACCTGCTGGCCATTCCGCTGGCGCTGACGTTCTGCCTCGTGGTCGGCTGCCGCGCCGCCTTCGCGGTGCCGAGCGACCTCGGCGCCAACTGGATCTTCCGGCTGGCCGGCCCGCTCGACGCGCGCGCGCACGCGTCGGCCACGAAACTGGCGGGCGCGATCGTCGCCGTACTGCCGGTGACGCTGGTGATCGCGGCCGCCGGCTCCTGGCTGTGGGGCGGCGCCGTGGCGCTGCGGGTGGCGGCGATGCACGCCGCCAGCGGCGTGTGGCTGGTCACGGTGGCGATGGCCGGCTTCCCCGCCGTGCCGTTCACCCGGGCGCACGCGATGTCGGCGTCGTCGCTGCGCGTGGCGGCGCCGCTCGGCATCGTCGCCGTCCACGTCTACGCGTTCCGGCTCGACGACGTGCAGCGCTGGGCGCTGGCCACGCCGTCGGGGCCGTGGTGGTACGTGATGGCCATGGCGGCCGCGGCCGTCGCCTCGGCGGCCCTCGGACGCTGGTGGTTCGGCCGGCCGGCGACGACGTTCGACGCGCCCGGCGATCAGGCCGTGCGGCTGTCCCTGTCGGAGGCCAGCCGATGAGACCGCGCGCCCTGCCTGGCGCGATGGTCGCGCTGTTGTCGCGGCTCGTCGAGCCGCTGCGCCGCCGCGCCCGCGACGCCCGGTTGGCCGAGGAACTCGACGATCACCTGCGGCGCCTCACCGACGAGTTCGCGGCGCGCGGGCTGGCGCCGGCCGACGCCGCGCTCGCCGCCCGCCGCGCGTTCGGCGGCGTGGACCAGGTGACCGCGCTGGTCCGCGACCAACGCGGCTGGCCGTGGCTGAACGCGCTCGGCCAGGACCTGCGCTTCGCCGTCCGGTACCTGCGGCGCGATCGCGCCTTCGCCGGGCCCGTGGTGCTGGTGCTCGCGCTGGGCATCGGCGTCAGCCACATGTTCCTCACGCTGACCTACGCGCACGTCTTGCGCGGGTTGCCCATCGCGGCCGTCGACCGGGTGTTCGCCGTGTCGAGCGTCGACGCTCGTGGCGCCGTGCGCGGGCTGTCGCACCTTGAGTTCGTGGACCTGCGGGCCGCGCAGCGCGCGTTCGCCGAACTCGCGGCGTACACCAACGCGCCGGTCACCCTGGGCGACGACGGGCAGGTCCCCGACCGCGTCGGCGGCGCGTTCACGACGGCCAGCGGGTTCGCCGTCGCCACGGTGCGTCCGCTGCTCGGCCGGGGCTTCTCGGCCGACGACGAGAGCCCAGGCGCGGCCCCCACGGTGGTGTTGACCGAGCGGGTGTGGCGGGCCCGCTACCAGGCCGACCGCGCGGTCATCGGACGCGAGGTGCTGGTGAACGGGACGACCACCACCGTGATCGGCGTGGTCGCCGACCGGTCGGGTTTCCCGAGCGGCGCCGGGGTCTTCCTCCCGCTCGCCGCGGTCGCCGGACTCGCCGAGGCCGCGCGGGATGCCCGCACGATCCAGGTGTTCGGCCGTCTGGCGCCGGGAACGACCCCGGCCGGTGCCGCGGCGGAGTTCGACGCCATCGCCGCGACCTGGGCGCGGCAGTTCCCGGTCGTCAGCGACGGCGTACGCCTGCTGGTCGAGCCGGTCAACTTCCGTCTGCTCGGCGGCGCCGGGGCCCGGCGCGGCTGGCTGCCCTTCATCGTCGCCGGCCTGATCGTGCTGGCCGTGGCGTGCACCAACGCCGGCAACCTGCTGCTCGTGGGCGCCGCCAACCGCGCCCGCGAGGTCGCCGTGCGCGCCGCCCTCGGCGCCAGCCGCGTCCGTATCGCCCGGCAACTGCTGGTCGAAGCCGCGCTCGTCGCCGCGGTGGCGGCCGCCATTGGCTTGGCACTGTCGCGCGCCGGCGTCGGCGTCTACCGGCAATGGATCCCGGACGGCACGCTGCCCTACTGGTTCGACTACTCGTTGAACCCGTGGCTGGTCGGCGCGCTCGCGGTGATGGGGCTGGTCACGGTGGTGGTGTTCGCGGTCCTGCCGGCGCTGCACGCGTCGCGGACCACGGTCGTCGCCGTCCTGAAGGACGGCGGCCGGAGCGAGACCGGACGACGCGCGGCCCGCCTCGGCGGTTCGGCGTTCCTCGCGCTGCAACTGGGGCTGGCCATCGTGCTGGTGGCACAGGTCGGCATCGCGACGCTCACGCGCGACGATCGGCTGGCGACCGACGCCCGCCTCGAAGATCCTCACGTGCTCACCGGCGCCCTGACGCTGCCGGCCGCGCGCTACGCGACCCCCGAGGCCCGGCGGAACTTCCTGATGCTGTTGACCGAGCGCGTCGGCGCGCTGCCGGGCGTCGTCGACGCGGCGCTGGCCAGCCATGGACCAGTGGGCGGCGCGATGCAGCGGCGGCTGCGTGTCGCCGGTCGATCGGACGACGCCGCCGACTCGGCCCCGGTGTCGGCGGTCGAGGTGAGCCCGGACTACTTCACGGTGCTCGGCATCGGCCTGGTGCGCGGGCGCGCCTGGGCCGCGGTCGACTCCACGGGGGAATCGGGCGTGCTGGTGAACGAGCGTGTCGCGACGCTGTACTTTCCGCGCGGCGACGCGGTCGGCCAGCGTGTCGCTCTCGAGGCCGCACCCGGGCCGCCGGTGTGGCGCTCGGTGATCGGCGTGGTCCCGAACCTGCGGCAGCAGGCCCAGGGCGTGGTTCCAGCGCCCATCGTCTATACCCCACTCCTCGCCGCCGCGCCCGCGAGCGTGACCCTGTTCGTGCGCGCGACGGGCGACGGCGCGGCGCTGACCAGCGCCGTCCGCGACGCGCTGCGCCAGCTCGATGGGCTCGTGCCGCTCGATCGCGCCCGCTCGCTCGCGGCGGCGACGCGCGATGCGACGTGGGCGGGCCGCGTCTCGGCCACGCTCGCCAACACCGTCTCGCTGTCGGCGTTCGTGCTGGCCGCGACCGGCCTTTACGCGGTGGTCTCGCATCGCACCGCCCGCCGGCGCCGCGAGATCGGGCTGCGGATGGCGCTTGGCGCCGAAAGGCACGACATCGTCCGGCTGATCGCCGGCACCGTCCGCGGCGCGGTCGGGCTCGGGCTCGTCGTCGGCGTGTTCGGGGTGGCGGCGTGGGATCGCGCCTTCGCGCCGCCCGGTCCCGACG
>CAYUAX010000093.1:0-3250 GCA_964442845.1 uncultured Bifidobacteriaceae bacterium
GTCCTGCAGCAGGCGTGCGCCGCCGAGGCGGTCGACGACGTGTTTCGCCCACCGTCGCCGCTCGATGTTCGGCGCCGTGCCATTGGGGTGGACGACGTACGGCACACCGGCGGCGCGCAGCCGGCGGGCCGCCAGGAGCCCCGGCAGGTTGCGGCACGCGTGCAGGTGGGCGATGTCGAACTCGCGGACGTGATCGCGCAGGAAGGCATCGAGACCGGCCGGGCTGAACACCTGCCATCGATACGCGAGGCGGTTGGAGCGATTGGGGAAGACGCGCAGCGTGAGCCCGGGCACGGGCGACGAGACACCCGCCGGCAGGCGCGAGCCGGCGTCGCGCGCGTCGGTGGCGCACACCGTGACGGCGTGTCCGGCTGCGGCCAGCGCGCCGGCGAGCGGTCCGACAGCGCGCGGAATCCCGCCGTACGCCCAGGCGTCGGCCCAATAGGGCGTGACGTGGAGCACGGCGAGCGGACGCACCGGCATAGACTATAGCGACCCCCGCGCCGATGTCCGTGCCGACGACCCCTTTGCACCCTCCGGGGCGCCGCACCAGATCGGAGCGGCTCGGCGCCGCGGCGTGCGTCGTGGCGATGGCGCTGGCGGTGGCGGTCTACGCCAACGCCCTCGACAATCCGTTCATCTACGACGACCACCGGCTGATCGTCGAGAATCCGGTGCTGGCCGGCGGCGCCGACCTGCGGGCGATTCTCTGGCGCGACGTGACCCGGCCGGGCGTGACCGTCACGTTCGTCATCGATCGGGCGCTCTGGGGACCCGGGCCGTTCGGCTTTCACCTGACCAACGTGCTGCTGCACGCGCTGAACGTCGGGCTCGTCGGCCTGCTGGCGTGGCGCGCGTCCGAGGACCTGCGGCGGCGCGGCCTGCACAGCCCGCCGCACGTCGTCGCGCCGGTGACCGCGCTGCTGTTCGCCGTGCATCCGCTGATGAGCCAGGCCGTCGGCTACATCAGCGGGCGGGCCGACGTGTTGTGCGGCACCTTCGTGCTCGCGGCCCTGCTGGCCGCCAGGCACTGGTTGCGAGACGGCGGCTGGATCTGGGCGGCGGGCGCCCTGTGCTGCTGGGCGGCGGCGCTCACCGCCAAGGAAATCGCGATCGTCGTGCCGGTGCTGCTGGTCGTCTACGACCTCGTCGTGCTGGGCGGCGACGAGGCGGTTCGTGCCCGGCGGCTGTGGCGCACCCACGTGCCCTTGCTCGGCGCCATGGGCATGCTGGTGGCGCTGCGGCTGCTCGTTTTCGCGACGCTCGAGCATCGCGACGGCGTCGCCGTGAACTGGAGTCTGCTACTCGTCGAGCTGGACGTCATCCGCCGCTACGTCTCGCTCCTGCTCGTGCCGGAGGGACAGGCCATCTTCCATCCGGTCTCGCCGGTCGGCTGGGACCGCGCCGGCGTCACGGCCGTGGCCGTCGTCGGGCTGATGTCGGGGCTGATCTGGTTCCGCCGCCGCAAGGCGCCGCTCGCCAGTTTCGGCCTGCTGTGGTTCCTGGTGCTGCTCACGCCGTCGATCGTGCTCGTGGTGCTCGATCGCGGCGAGCCGATGGCCGAGCATCGCGTCTACCTGGCCAGCGTTGGCCTGTTCCTGACCGCCGGTGTCGCCGCCGGGCAGGCGACCGCGGTGAAGCCCTCCGGATTCATGCGTCTCCTGGGCGTGCTGACGCTGACCGCGATGGTGCTGTCGCTGGGCGGCCGTACGGTGCTGCGCAACCAGCGCTGGGCGAGCCCGACGCTGGTGTGGATGGAGGCCTTGCAGCAGGCGCCCGACCACTGGCTGCCGGCGCTGCTGCTGGGCGAGGAACTGCATCGCACCGGGCGCCACGCCGACGCGGTGATCGCGTTCCGGCGGTCGGTCGCCGCCAACCCCGACAACGCGGTCGCGCACGGCAACCTCGGCGCCTGCCTGCTCGAACTCGGCGACGGGGCCGCGGCCGAACGCGCGTTCGCCGCCCAGCAGCGCCTCGAGCCCCGCTCCGCCGAGGCGTCGAACGGCCTGGCCACGGTGGCGCTGGCGCGTGGCGCGGTGGAAGAGGCGCGGCGCGGTTACCAGCAGACGCTGACGTTCGCGCCGATCGACATCGTGGCCCGGCGCGGCCTGGCGATGATCGCGGAGTCGACCGATCGCGACCCGCGGGCGGCACTGCGCTGGTGTCAGGAGATTGCGGCGATCGCCCCGGCAACCGCCGGCAACGCCGAGTGCCTGGCGCGCAATGGCGCCGTGGTGGGAGCCGGCGGTGCCGTCCGCTGACCCGCCGCGCACCTGGTGGCGCGCCCGGGCCGGCCTGATCTGGACGCTGGTCCGTACCGACTTCAAGGTGCGCTATCACGGCACCGCGGGCGGCTTCGTGTGGGCGCTGGCCAAGCCGGTGACGATGTTCGTGTTGCTGACGGCGGTGTTCTCCTACGTGTTCGCCGCCGACGCCAACTACCGCCTGAATCTGATCATCGGCCTGTTCCTGTGGGACGTCTTCGCGGAAGGCAGCAAGTCCGGGTTGATGGCCCTGCACGCCAAAGGCTTTCTCCTGACGAAGGCCCGCTGCCCGGCCTGGCTCCTGGTGGCCGCGTCGATGTCGAATGCGCTCATCACCCTCGCGGTGTTCACCGCCGCGATCGTCGGCTATCTCGCGTGGCAGGGCCACCCGCCGCCGGTGGCGGCCGTGGGCCTCTTCGTCGTCTACGGCGCGGCGCTCATGGCCATCGTGCTCGGCTTCTCGCTGGCAGCCAGCGTGCTGTTCCTGCGCTATCAGGACCTCAATCAGGTCTGGGACATGGCGATCCAGGCCGGCTTCTTCGTGGCGCCGATCATCTACCCGCTCGGCATCCTGCCCGAGCGCTACCACGCGCTGTTGTTCCTGTGGCCGCCGACGCCGGTGATCGAGTTCTCACGCGTCGTGCTGGTGCAGCGAACGATGCCGTCGACCACCGCCCATCTCCTGCTGGCCGGTGCGGTCGGGGCGGCGCTGGTCTGCGGGACGGTCATCCATCGGCGCCTGGCGCCCCGCGCGGCGGAGTACCTGTGATGACCGCCGTGCTGGAGGCGGTGTCGGTGTCGAAGGCGTTTCGCATCCCGCGGGTGCGCCGTGACACCGTCCGCGAGCACGTGCTCGGCGTGTTCGCGCCGCGGCGCTTCGAGCGCCTGCAAGTGCTGGCTGGGGTCGACCTGGCGGTCGCTCGTGGCGAGTCCCTGGCGATCATGGGCCGCAACGGCAGCGGCAAGAGCACGCTGATCAAAGTCCT
>CAYUAX010000093.1:3260-17833 GCA_964442845.1 uncultured Bifidobacteriaceae bacterium
CTGCTGCGTGTCCTGTGCGGCGTCTATCCGCCGGATCGCGGCCACGTCGTCCGGCGCGGAGCGGTGACGCCGATTCTCGAGCTGGGCGTCGGCTGGCAGCCGGAACTGGATGCCATCGACAACATCTGCCTCGTCGGCAGTGCGATGGGGCTGACGCTGCCGGAAATCCGCCGGCGCCTGGACGCGATCCTGGCGTTCGCCGAGCTGGAACGGTTCGCGAACCTCAAGCTGAAGCACTACTCGAGCGGCATGGCGGCGCGTCTGGGCTATGCGGTAGCCTTCGCGGCGGTGCGCGAGGTGCTGGTGCTCGACGAGATCTTCGCGGTGGGCGACGCCGGCTTCCGGGCCAAGTGCGAGGCCCGATACCGCGAGCTGCGTGCCGCCGGCTGCACGATCGTGCTCGTGAGCCACGAGCCACACACCGTGGCGTCGTATTGCGATCGCGCCGTGCTGCTCGACGGCGGCGTCGTCGCCAGCGACGGGCCGGCGGCAGAGGTGGCGGCCGCCTATGTGCGAGTCGTCGGGACGCCTCGCGAGGCGTCGCGGTGAGCCGCGGACCGCAGGTGTCCGTCGTCGTGACCTGTCACGACCTCGGAGCGTTCCTCGACGAAGCGGTCGACAGCGTGCTCGCGCAGACCGTGGACGACGTCGAGATCGTGGTCGTCGACGACGGCTCGACCGATCCCGGGACGATGGCGCTGCTCGACGCCTACAACCGGCCACGCACCCGGGTGATCCGCACCGGCAATCGCGGATTGCCGGCCGCACGCAACCTAGGGGTCTCGCACGCCTCCGGCGACTACCTGTGCATGCTCGACGCCGACGATCGGCTGGCGCCCCGCTACGTGGAGCGTTCGCTCCAGGCCTTTGCGGTCGATCCGTCGCTGGCGTTCGTATCGCACTGGCTGCAGACGTTCGGCGAGTCGAACGAGGAGTGGCGCCCGCGGGACTGCGACCTCGAAGCGCTGCTCGACCGCAATACCGTGAACGGCGCGGCGCTGGTGCGCCGCCACGCGTTCGAGGCCGTGGGCGGGTTCGACGAGGCCATGCGCGACGGCCTCGAGGACTGGGACTTCTGGCTGCGCCTGGTGACGAAAGGGTATCGCGGCACGATCGTGCCCGAGGTGCTGCATCACTATCGCCGCCGCGCCGGCTCGATGAGTGCGGCGTTCGGCGGCGGCGCCGACCCGGCGTTCCTGGCGCCGTATCGCGTGCTCGTGGCCAAGCACGCCGTGCACTTCGCCCCCCGCCTTCCGGCCATGGTCGCGGCCACCGAGCGGTCGTTGGCCGACCTGCGGCGCCATGTCGCCGAGCTCGAGCTCGACTGGGTGGAGTGGGTCGAGCCCGAACGGCGCGCCTGGGCCGATGAGGTCGCGCGTCTCGAGCAACGGCCGGCCCCCGCCGCGGTCGCCGCCGACCGAGGGGGCGACCCCGACGCGGCGCGCCGGGCCGCCGAGGCCGAGGTGGCCGCTCTTCGGGCGTCGTGGAGCTGGCGGCTCACGGCGCCGGGGCGCCGGGTGGTCGACGGGTGGCTGGCGCTGCGCCGCCTGGGGCGCCGGTGATGGCCACGATTGGCACGGTGGTACGCGTGGCCGGTGCGTTACGCCATGCCTACGACACCCTGCGATCCGCCGAGCGGCAGACGACACCGGCCGCGACGATCGTCGTGGTCACCGACACGTCGACCGCGCCGACGGCGCGGGACTGGGTGCGAGGCACGGCGGTTCGTCGCGGCTGGCGGCTGGTGCATGCGGAGGCCGAGACTCCAGGCGCGGCGTGGAACGCCGGAGTCGCGGCCTGCGCCACCGAGGTCGTCACCTGCCTCGACGCCGGCGACCGGATGCTGCCGACCCACAACACTGCGGTGCTGGCCGCGCTCGGCACGGCGGGCGCCGTGGCCCTGCCCGCGATGCTCGAACGGCGGATCGGGGGCCCCGATGTCGTGGTGGCGGCGGCGCCGGTCGATCTCGCGAGTCGGGTCGAGAGGTTCGACGCCGCGCGCCATCCCTGGACCGTGCGCCGTGCCGCCTGGGACGCCCTGGGAGGCGCCGACGCCGCCCTCGAAGCGCTGGAGGATCACGAGTTCCTGCTTCGCGCAGTGCTCGCCGGCCTCGGCGCGACCACGATTGCCGAACCGCTCGGCGTGCGCCTCCTTCGCCGTGACCGGCTGCATCTGCGCAGCGCGGCGGCCGAGGCCCACGCCGCCGCCGTCTCGCGCATCGTCGCCCGGCACCCCGCGGCCTTCGCGGCCGCTCTCGACGCGGTCGTCGCCGGTGGGCTGCAGCAACTCTCGGCCCTCGCCGCGCGCAACACCGTGCTGGTCGAGCGCCGCGCCGCGGCCGACGCGGAACTGACCCGCCTGCGCGAACGTGCCGCGGTGCTGCGCGCGGCGCAGCCCGCAGCCGGCCGTCCGCTCGACTTCGGTGCCCTGCGCCGGACCAGCCCGGTGGCCCGCGACTGGGGGTACGAGCGCGGGGGCCCCGTCGATCGCCCGTACATCGAGAACTTCCTCGCCGGTCATGCCGACGACATTCGTGGCGCCGTCCTCGAGATCCAGGAAGCCGACTACACCACGCGCTTCGGCGGCGGACGCGTGGTCCGCAGTGACGTCCTCGACGTCGATCCCGCCAACCCCCGGGCGACCGTCATCGGCGATCTGCGCGCCCTGGGCCACGTCGCCGACGACAGTTACGACTGCGTCATCCTGACCCAGACCGCGCACGTGATCGACGACCTGCCGGCCGTGGCTGCCGAGTGCGCACGGGTGTTGGCGCCCGGCGGGGTGCTGCTGGCGACGCTGCCGTGCGTCAGCCGGGTGTCGGTGGAATACGGCCCGGACGGCGACTTCTGGCGCGTCACGGAAGCCGGGGCGCGACAGGTGTTCGCGTCCGCATTCGAGCCGGCCGACGTGCAGGTCGAGTCGCTGGGCAACGTGCTTACGACGACGGCATTCCTGCACGGCCTCGGCGCCAGCGAGCTCACGCCCGCGGAGTACGCGGTGACCGACCCGTTCAATCCGATGCTCGTCGCCGTCCGCGCCACCAAGCGCGGGGCGCCGGCGCCGGTGCGCTGGCGTCACCGCGCCCATCTCGACCGATCGCGGGCGTCCTACGACCACGCGGGGGCGGCGGTGCTGCTGTACCACCGCATCGCCGCCGAGTCCTGCGACCTGCATCGCCTGGCCATCGCGCCAGAGGTGTTCAATCGGCAGATCGCATGGCTGCACGACGAGTACGACGTCGTGCCGCTCGCCGAGTTGGGTCGCCGCATCCGCGCGGGTACGGTGACGCCCGGTCTGATTGCGCTGACCTTCGACGACGGCTGCCTCGACAACCTGGAAGTGGCCGCCCCGGCGCTCGCCACGGCCGGCCTGCCGGCGACGTTCTTCGTCACGACCGGCGGCCTCGACTCTCCGGCAGCGTTCTGGTGGGACGCGCTCGAGCAGATGCTTATGACCGGCGAGGGTCGAACACCAGAGGTGCGTCTCGATCTGCCGGGCGGCACCCGGACCTTCGCCGTCGCCACGGCCAGCGAACGGCTCGCCGCGCACTGGGCCATCCATCAGTCGGGCGTCGACCTGCCGGCGGCGCCCAGGAACGACGTGCTCGCCGCGGTGGCGAATTGGCGGGGGCACGATGGCCGGCGCCCGGCCGCGCGGTGCCTGTCGGCGGCCGAAGTGCGCCGCCTCGCCGAGGTGGCCGGCGTCGAGATCGGCGCCCACTCCGTGCAGCACCTCGTCCTGCCGAGCCAGGAGCCGGCGCGGCGACGCGACGAGATCGTCGAGTGCCGGCGGACGCTGGAGACGCTGCTCGGCCGCCTCGTGACGTCGTTCGCCTATCCGTTCGGGGCATGGGATCACGCGACACGCGACGAGGTCGCCGCCGCGGGGTATGACCTCGTGGTGGCCTGCGGTGACGCCGCGGTGCCACGCCATCCCGACAGGCTGGCGATTCCGAGGCTCGACGTCGGAGCGTGCGGCTTCGCGCCGTTCGACGAGTGGCTGCGTCGGCACGTGTCTCCGCCGCGGCGCAGCGGGCGTGGGCCGTCCCTGGCGGTGCGGCAGCCGGCCACGCTCGCGCCTGGACGCGCGCCGTGGTCGCCGGCTGGTTCAGTTACCAGGCATCCGATGCGACGGCGGGCGACTTCCTGGCCTGCGATCTCGTCTGCCAGTGGCTTGCAGAAGCGGGCCTCGACTACGACATCGCGCTGGCGGCGCCGTACGCCGGCGGCGTCGATCTCCATCAGGTCGACCCCGCGGCCTACTCTCATGCCGTGTTCGTGTGCGGGCCGTTCGCGCCAGGCGACCTCGAGGCGGCGTTCCTGGCCCGATTCCCGGCGTGCACGACCGTCGGTGTGAACCTGTCGATGGCCGTGCCACTCGACGAGTGGCAGCCGTTCGACGTGCTCCTGGAACGCGACAGCAGTCGGACGGCCCGGCCGGACATCACGTTCGCGGCCCCCGACCGTGCCGTACCCGTGGTCGGCGTCTGCCTGGTGGAGCCGTTCGGCGGCGCCGACACGGCGACCGCCGACCGGACGATCGAGCGATTGCTCGCGTCGCGCGAGATGGCCGTCGTGCCGTTCGATACGCGGACCGACGCCAATGCGACCGGGCTGCGGACACCAGCCGAAGTCGAGGCGCTGGTCGCCCGTTTCGACGCCGTGGTGACGACACGCCTGCATGGCATGGTGCTCGCTCTCAAACATGGCGTCCCGGTCGTGGCGATCGATCCGCAGCCCGGAGGGGCCAGGCTCGCCGCGCAGGGCGCGGCGCTCGGCTGGCCGCATGTCTTCCCGGTCGACCGCCTCGACGACGCGGTGCTCACGGCCGCGCTCGACGCGTGCCTGACGTCGGCGGGACGCGATGCCGCCCGAGCGGCCGCCGTGCGGGGACGGGACGGGGTGCGTGAGGTCCGCCAGCGTCTGCTCGAGGCGCTGGCCAATGGCGGCACTCGCGGCGGCGCGGGCCTATAATCGCGACACTCGGAGGAGGCACGCATGGCGGATCGTCTCGTCGGGACCAACTACACGCCGCCGGATCTCGTGGCCAAGGTGACCGGCCGCGCCCGCTACGCCGAGGACTACCGCGCCGACGGGATGCTCTTCTGCAAGCTGCTGCTGAGCCCGATGCCGCACGCCCGCGTGCGGCGCATCGACGCCTCCCGGGCCCTGGCCCTGCCTGGCGTGAAGGGCCTCATCACCGCCGACGACCTGCCGGATCTGGCGGGCGCAGAACGCGCCCTCACCAACGAGCCGCTGTACCAGGGCGAGCCCATCCTGGCGCTGGCCGCGGTCAGCGAGGACGTGGCCGCCGAAGCGGTCGAGCTCATCGAGGTGGACTTCGAGCCGCTGCCCTTCACCGTCGACCCGGTGGAGAGCCTGCGTCCAGGCGGCCCCGACGCGCGCCTCGAAGGCAACGTGTGGGGCGCGCCGCCCCCGCCGGCCGCCGGCCAGCCGCCGGGTCGACCGCCGATCGAGCGCTTGAAATGGACCTCCGAGGACTTCGCTGCCGCCGGTGACGATCAGCTGCCCACTGGCACGCCGGCGGAGCAGTGGGCCTACGGCGACCTCGACGCCGGCTTCGCCAGTGCCACTCTGGTGCTCGACGAGACGTTCACCGTGAACGCCACCGGCCACCATCCGATGGAGACGCGCAGCGCCATGGCGTACTGGCGCGGCGACACGTTGTATCTCCACTGCTCGACGCAGAGCGTGATCCGCACCGTGGAGCCGATGGCGCGCTGGGTGGGCATCGACCCGTCGAAGGTGGTGCTCATCTGCGAGTACACGGGCGGCGGCTTCGGCAGCAAGGGCGCCGGCGCGGTGTCGATGGCGATTCCGGCGGTGCTGTCGAAGAAGGTCAACGCGCCGGTGATGATGCGCGTCAGCCGCGAAGAGGAGAGCTACTTCGGCCGCGCCCGCACCAACATGACCGGCCGCGCGAAGATCGGCTTCGCCAAGGACGGCCGCATCGAGGCGATGGACCTCTACGTCGTCCAGGACAACGGGCCGTACGGGCCGATGGGCGACTGGCGGTCCGGCGCGCTGTCGGCCTCGCTCGTCTACCAGCCCAAAACCATGCGCGTGCGCGTCGCCAACGTGTTCACCAACACGCCGCCGCGCACCCAGCAGCGCTCGCCCGGGCCGATGCAGTTCAACGGCATCGTCGAAGGCGTGCTCACCAAGGCGGCCAAGCAGCTGGGGATCGACCAGGTGGCGATGCGCCGCGTCAACGCCCCCGAGGGCAAGGCCCGCTACGGCCCGCTCAACGCCGAGGGGACGCAGCGCTACGTGACCGGCGCGTTCGTGAAGGACGCGCTCGACCGCGGCGCCGAGCTGTTCGACTGGTCGGGCCGGCTGGCGCGGTCGGGCCAGCGGCGCGGCACCAAGGCGCGCGGCATCGGCGTGGCCGTGGGGCCGCACGGCGCCGGCACCATCGGCTTCGACGGCCTGATGGTGCTCACGCCCGAGGGCCGGCTGCGCGTGCACTCGGGCGTCGGCAACCTCGGCACCCACTCCGTGATCGACCTGGCGCGCGTAGCGGCGGACGTCATCGCCATGCCCTGGGACAAGGTGGACGTCGTGTGGGGCGACGTGAGCAAGGGGCTGCCGTGGAGCTGCATGTCGGTGGGCAGCCAGACCACGCACGCCATGACCCGCGCCAACCTCGCCGGCGGAGAGCACCTGAAGGCGCAACTCCAGGCGCTGGCGGCGGCCGAGCTGGGCGGACGCCCCGAGGACTACGCGGTGAGCGGCGAGCGCGTGCACCGCGCCGGCAGTCCTGGCAGCGGCCTCACGTTCGCGCAGGCCGCCACGCGCGCCATTGCCCGCGGCGGCCGGTTCGACGGCCACGAGGTGCCCGACGACATCCATCCGTTCACGAAAACGGCGGCGGCGAAGCTGGTGGGGCAGGGCCTGATGGGCGTGGCCAAGGACACCTACCCGCGCGACGGTGACACTTACGGATTCGTCGCCGGCTTCGCCGAGGTGGAAGTGGACATCGAGACCGGCGGCGTGACACTGGTCGATTTCCTGTCGGTCGGCGACGTCGGCACGGTGGTGAATCCGCGCAGCCTGATCGCGCAGCTCAACGGTGGCTGCTGCCTGGGTATCGCCCACGCGCTGTTCCAGAAGCTGGTCTACGACCCGCATTACGGCGTGTCGCTGGCGCGCCGCTTCCACCACAACAAGCCGCTCACCATCCTCGACATCCCGCAGATGAAGGCGGTGGCGCTCGAGATCCCCGACCCCGGCACGCCGACCGGGGCGAAGGGCGTCGGCGAGCCGCCAGTGGGAGCCGGCTACGGCGCGGTGCTGAACGCGATCGCCGACGCGATCGGCGTGGACGCGTTCAGACGCGCGCCGGTGACCTCCGACCTGGTGCTGCAGGCGATCACTACCGGGCGGAGAACGCATCCCCCCCTGCAAGCGCACGTGTAGCCCTTTACCTCAGCCGTAGGTTTCGGGCAGCATTACGGCACAGATGTGCCCCGGCAGCGCCCGCGGCACCGGGAGGCGAGCATGCGGCGGATCGTTCTGGTGGTGAGTAGCGTGGCGCTCGGCGTGGCCCTGATGGCGCCGGCGACGAGCGCGCGGCAGGGGCAGGACGCGGCGGCGATCGACAAGTCGATGAAGGCGATCGGCCCCGCCTTCGGTGCGGCGCGCAAGGCCGTCGAGGCCGGCGACATGGCGGCGGCCAAGACGGCGGCCGATACGCTGTCGAAGGCGTTCGTGGAGACCGAGGCGTTCTTCAAGAGCCACGGCAAGGCCGACGGGGTCGAGTGGGCGCAGGGCGCCAAGAAGGCCGCCGATGGCATCGCCGCCGCGGCGACGGCCGACGCCGCGAAGGCGCCAGCGGGCGAGCTGGGCAAGCTCTGCGCCGGCTGCCACACGAAGTATCGCGACCGGGCCGCCGACGGCACCTACTCCTACAAGCCCGGTCCATAGCGGCGCCGGCCCGCCCGGGCCTCGAGCCTGGGGACATCCAACGACGGGCGGAGCGAGGCACCTCGCTCCGCCCGTTGTCGTGTACGCCCCGCTACAATGGCCGCCGCGATGACGCCAGGCACGCGGGTCGGCCCGTACGAGCTGGGCGCTCTGCTCGGCGCCGGAGGCATGGGCGAGGTGTACCGCGCCCGCGATAGCCGGCTCGGCCGTACGGTGGCCGTGAAGATCCTGCCGCCCGAGGCGGCGACGCCTGCCCGGCTGCGTCAGTTCGAACGCGAGGCGCGTGCCGCCTCGGCGCTGAACCACCCCAACATCCTGACCATCCACGACGTCGGCCGCGAAGGCGACGTCGCCTACGTGGCGATGGAATGGATCGAGGGCCAGACCCTGCGCAGCCTCATGGGCGCCTCGCACCTGCCGATGCGGCGGATCGTCGAGCTCGCCGCGCAGGTGGCGGACGGACTCGCCAAGGCGCACGCCGCGGGCATCGTGCATCGGGACATCAAGCCCGAGAACGTGATGGTGAGCGACGACGGCTTCGTCAAGATCGTCGACTTCGGACTGGCGACGCCGGCCGCAGAGACGCCGAGCCACGGCGACGTCGCGCCCGCCGACGCCACGCGGACGGCGACGGCGGTGACGGGGACGGTGGGCTACATGTCGCCTGAGCAGGCGAGTGCTCGTCCGGTCGATCACCGATCGGACCAGTTCGCGTTGGGCGTGATGCTCTACGAGATGGCGACGCGGACGCGGCCGTTCGAACGGGCGACGACAGCGCAGTCCCTGGTGGCGACGATCGAGGCCGAGCCGCCGCCGGTCGAGATCGTGAATCGCGAGGTGCCGGCCCCTTTGGCCGCCATCATCGGGCGATGTCTGGCGAAGGCGCCGCGCGACCGCTACGACTCCACACGGGATCTGGCCCGCGACCTGCGGGGCATCGTCGAGGCATCACCTTCTTCCACGGCGGCCAGCAGGATGCGGTGGCCGAGATGGCGCTGGGCGGCGTTGGCCACGGGGACGGCGACGCTCACCGCATTCGCCATAGCCTCGAGTTCACGTCCCGCCGCGCCTGTCTCGAACGAGGCAGAGCCGCCACTCGTCGCGGTTCGCGCGATTCGTCCGGTCTCGGACGGGGACACGCCGGCCTCCTTCGCCGCCGGCATCACCCAGGAGCTTCACTCGCGGCTGTCGCAGGTGTCCGGTCTCAGGCTGCTGAGTCGAAGCGCCGTCAACCGCTATGCCGATGGCGACGCCGCCCGTATGGCGGCCGAACTGGGTGTCGAGCGCGTGGTGGAAGGGGATTTGCGAGTCGACGCGTCGAACGTCCACCTCGAGACACGGCTGATCGATCTCGAGGGGCGCCGAACGGTGTGGACGGCCACCTACGACCGTGAACGAGATGCGCTGCTGACCGTGCCCGGGGAGGTGGCAGAGCAACTGGTGAAGGCGTTGAACGTGGCCGTGACGCCGGAGGAACGGGAGCGTGTGCGGCGGCGTCCGACGGCGCGGCTCGATGCCTATCTGTTGTACCTGGAGTGGCAGAGGACGCGAGAGGACTGGGACGACCGCGACAGCCAGTACGCATCACTCGATCCGTTGCGACGCGCGATCGAACGCGACCCCGCTTTCGTCGAGGCGCGAGCCGCGTATGCCTATGAGCTGGCGTTGATGGGTATGATCTACGATGGCGCCGAGGCCTACCTCGCCGAGGCCGTCGTGAACGCCGACGAAGCCTTGCGCCTGGATCCGTCCTCGGCCGACGCGCACGACACGCTCGGGGCCGTGCACAGCACGGGGGCCATGCCGCTCTCGCCCGGCTGTCATTCCAGCGCGGCATCGCCGCCGACCCCAACGACGGATCCAATCTGAACAACCTGTCGATTCTCGAGGTGGGCTACGGCGGATTTGCGGCGGCTCTCGACCTCGCCCGGCGGGCATGGAGATTGTCGGGGCGTCGGGCCAACGACTACTACCACGTCGGTGCGGCGTTGTCAGTGCTCCGTGACGACGACGCGACGGCGCACTTCCTGCTCGACGGCGAGCGGAAGTTTCCAACCAGTGCGAGGGTGCAGCAGCTCTTGGCCCTCCAAGAAGTGCTCACCGGCCGGCCAGCCGACGCCGTGGCCCGGGCCAAGCGCTCCGTCGAGGCCGTGCCGGACAATCCCGAAGGCGTCATGGCGCTGTCGGAGATCGCATATCTCGTGGACTCCCCGGAGCTCGAAGCTTTGACCGCGCCGCTCATGAAGGACTCTGCCGGGGCCGCCAGCCTCTGGGTCGGTCCCAGCGCACGAACACGCTACGCCTACGCGTTGTCCCGGCGCGGCGACGCCCGCCGCGCCGCGGCGCTGTGGGCAGACGCAGAGCAAGCGGCACTGCGGCGAATCGACGCCGGCGACGAGATGCCGATCTGGCGCACCGAGCTGGGAGCTATCGCGGCGCTGCGCGGGCGTCAAACAGTGGCACTCGACTGGTTGGGTCGAGCCTATGACGCAGGCTCACGCGAGTACGGCCTGCTCGAGCGCGACCCGGCATTCGCGGCGCTGCGTGGCAACGCACGCTTCCTTTCGTTGGTCGACTCGATGCGGCGCGATGTCGCGGCCCAACGGCAGGCCGCTCGCGAGCGGGGCCTGCTCGATATCGAGGCCTTGCTGCAGATTGGGCAGCGTGGCAGCGATGCCCGACCGTGAACCGCGCGGGATCTCCCAGCCACACTCCGGCGACCCGTCAGGTCTTATGTTGACGACCCGCCAGGCGTGCGGCGGTTCTGAAAACGTCGTCATACATTGAGGGCGTGACCTTCCCCGTGTGCGTGTTCTGCCGCGACGGGTGGAAGCATCCCACCAGCGTGAGCCCCGCGACCCCCGGTGTGCCTGCGGGTGCCAGTCGCGCAACCGCGCCGTGCCCGAACGTCGGGCGTGGGCGGGGAAGGGGGGTCTGGTCCGCGACCACCGCCAGCCACGCATCCCACGCCACTTTGCCCAGGGCGACGACGACCCGCAAGCGAGGCAGCGCCGCCACCTCAGCCACCAGATGCGGGCGGCAGGCGGCCAGCTCGTTCGGCAGCGGCTTGTTGGCGGGGGGCGCGCACCGCGCCGCGGCGGCGATGTACACGCCGCGAAGCACCAGCCCGTCGTCGGCGCGCTGTGAGGTGGCGCGGTTGGCCAGCCCCGCGCGGTGCAGGGCCGCCATCAGGAAGTCGCCCGACCCGCCGGCGCCGTCGCCCGTGAAGACCCGGCCGGTGCGGTTGGCGCCGTGGGCGGCCGGGGCCAAGCCCAGCAGCAGGATCTGCGCCCCAGGGTCGCCGAACCCCGGCACGGGCCGGCCCCAGTAGACCTCATCGCGGTAGGCGGCCCGCCTGACCCGCGCCACGTCCGCACAGTAGGTGCGCAAGCGGTCGCAGGCCGTGCAGGCGACGATGGCGCGCTGGGCGCGGCCGAGTGCCGCCGAACCGATAAGAGGGGGACGGGGTCGGGACGCGGGCATGTGATGTCTCGAAGATGTCTCGATGACGTTCGCCGAGCGGGAAGTGCCGTGCTTGCTACGGTTTGAGCCAGCTAGCTACAATGGTTCGGATCGACAGGCTGTGACGAAAGGGTAATTGGAGACATGAGAAATTCTGCCGCATCGGACGCCGCCGAACTCGAAGCCCTCGAAACCCGGGAGTGGCTCGAGTCGTTGGACTACGTGCTGAAGTCAGGCGGCCCGGCCCGCGTCGGCCGGCTGCTCGGCGAACTCGGTCGCCACGCCCACGCCAGCGGCGTCAAGCTGCCGTTCTCGGCCAACACCCCGTACATCAACACCATCCACGCCGACGAGCAGTTGCCGTATCCGGGCAGCCGTGAGATCGAGCGCCGCATCAAGAGCCTGGTCCGCTGGAACGCCATGGCCATGGTGGTGCGCGCCAACCGCGTCGAGGATGGCATTGGCGGCCACATCTCCACCTACGCGTCGGCGGCCACCCTCTACGAGGTGGCGTTCAACCACTTCTTCCGCGGCCGCGACGGCCACGACGGCGACATGGTCTATTTCCAGGGCCACGCCTCGCCGGGCATCTACGCCCGCGCCTTCCTCGAAGGGCGGCTCAGCCAGGAACAGCTCGAGAACTTCCGCCGCGAACTGCAGCAGGGGCCCGGCCTCTCCAGCTACCCGCACCCGTGGCTGATGCCCGACTTCTGGGAGTTCCCCACGGTGTCGATGGGCCTGGGGCCGATCATGGCCATCTACCAGGCGCGCTTCAACCGCTACCTCGAGGACCGCAAGCTGAAGCCGGTCAGCGACGCCAAGGTGTGGGCGTTCCTCGGCGACGGCGAGACCGACGAGCCCGAGGCGCTGGGCGCCATCACGCTGGCGTCGCGCGAGAAGCTCGACAACCTGATCTTCGTGATCAACTGCAACCTGCAGCGCCTCGACGGCCCGGTGCGCGGCAACGGCCAGATCATCCAGGAACTCGAGGCGATCTTCCGCGGCGCCGGCTGGAACGTCATCAAGGCGATCTGGGGCTCGGAGTGGGACACCCTGCTGGCCAACGACCACGAGGGCCGGCTGGTCAAGCGCATGGGCGAGGTGGTGGACGGCGAGTACCAGAAGTACGCCGTCGAGTCGGGCGCCTACGTCCGCAAGCACTTCTGGGGCGCCGACCCGGCGCTGCTCGACATGGTGAAGCACCTGTCGGACGAGCAGCTCAAGAAGCTCACCCTCGGCGGCCACGACCCGTCCAAGGTGTTCAACGCGTTCAAGCGCGCCGTGGACACCAAGGGCATGCCGAGCGTGGTGCTGGCCCGCACCATCAAGGGCTACGGCATCGGCGAGTCGGGCGAGAGCAAGAACGTCGCCCACAACCAGAAGAAGCTCAACGACGCCGAGCTGGTGGCGTTCCGCACCCGCTTCGGCATCCCGATTTCGGACGAGGACGTCGCCAACGCGCCGTTCTACAAGCCGTCGCCCGACAGCGTCGAGGCGAAGTACATCGCCGAGCGCCGCGCCGCGATGTTCGGCCCGGTGCCGGCGCGCCGCGAGCGTGCCGAGCCGGTGAAGGCCGACCTGTCCGAGGCCTTCGCCGAGTTCCACACCGGCACTGAGGGCCGCACCGCCTCCACCACCATGGTGTTCGTGCGCATGCTCTCGAAGCTGCTGCGCGACGAGCAGATCGGCAAGCTGGTGGTGCCGATCGTCCCCGATGAGGCCCGCACCTTCGGCATGGAGGCGCTGTTCCGCCAGGTGGGCATCTACGCCCACGCCGGCCAGCTCTACGAGCCGGTCGATCGCGACACGCTGCTCTACTACAAGGAAGCCGAGGACGGCCAGATCCTCGAAGAGGGCATCAACGAGGCCGGCTCGATGTCGTCGTTCATCGCCGCCGGCACCGCCTACGCCACCCACGGCATCAACACGATTCCGTTCTACATCTTCTATTCGATGTTCGGCTTCCAGCGCATCGGTGACCTGATCTGGGCCGGTGCCGATATGCGCATGCGCGGCTTCGTCGTCGGCGGCACCTCGGGCCGGACGACGCTGAACGGCGAAGGCCTGCAGCACGAGGACGGCAACAGCCACGTGCTGAGCCTGCCGGTGCCCACCTGCCTGTCCTACGACCCGACCTTCGCCTACGAGTTGGCGGTGATCATCGAGGACGGCATCAAGCGGATGTACCGCGATCAGGAGAAGGTCTTCTACTACCTGACCGTCATGAACGAACAGTACGCGCACCCGGCCATGCCGGAGGGCGCGCGTGACGGCATCCTCAAGGGGATGTACGTGGTCAAGCCGACCGCCAAGCCCAAGGCCAAATTGCGGGCGCAGCTGTTCGGCAGCGGCACCATCCTCAACGAGGCGCTCAAGGCGCAGCAGATCCTCGAGGAGAAGTACGACGTCGGCGCCGACGTGTGGAGCGTGACCAGCTACGGCACGCTCTACAAGGACGGCCACGCCTGCGACCGCTGGAACCGTCTGCACCCCACCGAGGCGCCGCGCGTGCCGTACGTGACGCAGGTGACCAAGGACGCCCCCGGGGTGTTCGTGGCCGCGTCCGACTACCTCAAGGTGCTGCCCAACGCCATCGACCAGTGGCTGCCGCGCAAGCTGCACAGCCTCGGCACCGACGGCTTCGGCCGCAGCGAGAGCCGCGCCGCCCTGCGCGACTTCTTCGAGGTGGACGCCCGCTTCATCACCGTGGCGACGCTCTACGCGCTGCTGCAGGAGAAGCAGATCGAGGCCAAGGTGGTCGCCAAGGCCATCAAGGATCTGGGCATCGACACCGAGAAGGTCGATCCGGCGAAGGCGTAGCCGCCGGCCGGAGCTGACGGCGCTGACGACGCGGCCCGTGACGGGCGCGAGGTGACGACGTGAAAGAGTTCATTCTCCCGAACCTGGGTGATGGTGTGGCCGCGGGCGACGTGCTCCGCGTGATGGTCAAGGTCGGCGACACGCTGGCCATCGACCAGCCGGTCCTCGAGCTCGAGACCGACAAGGCCACCCTGGAAGTGCCGTCGACGGTGGCCGGCCGCGTGGCCGAAGTGAAGGCCAAGACCGGCGACAAGCTGAAGCCGGGGCAGATCGTGCTGGTCGTGGACGACAACGGCGCCGGCGCCGCGGCCCCCGCGGCCGCGCCGGCGGCGGCCGCCCCAGCC
>CAYUAX010000094.1:0-2118 GCA_964442845.1 uncultured Bifidobacteriaceae bacterium
ACGCACGGCCGGGTCAGCGCGCAGATCGCCATGCGGATCGGCGGCGTGGGCGCGTCGGACCTGACGGCGTTCATCGGCGGCGAGACCACCATGCGCATGGCGCTGCGGCTCGGCATCTCGTTGCCCGAGGCCGGCAACGGCCTGGTGCAGCTGGTCGGCCGCGACGGCGCCATCGGCATCATCCTCGGCCTGCTGCTGGGCCGGTCTTCATAACCGCGCGGGTCCCTTCACGAGTGCAACGATGACCAGAACCTGCCTGCTTGCCGCGGTGTTGGCCGCGGCCTTCGCCGTCCCGGCCGCCGCGCAACGCGTGGTGGGCACGACCGGGCCGGTGCCGGCGCCGGTGGCGCTCGACATCACCGGGCTGTTCCAAGAGAAGTTCGCCAGCGTCGGCGACGACGTGTTCATCGGCGGCCAACCCACCGAGCGGGCCCTGCGCGAGCTGAAGGCCAAGGGCGTCACCACCGTGGTGAACCTGCGCATGCCGCAGGAGATGGCCCGCATCGGCTTCGACGAGGCGGCGCTCCTCAAGGAACTCGGCCTCACCTACGTCCACATCCCGCTGGGCGGCACGCCGGAGAATCCCTACGCCCCGGCCGCGCTCGACCGGTTCGCCGCGACGATGGCTGGGGCCAAGGGCAAGGTGCTGCTGCACTGCACGATCGCGTGGCGGGCGAGCCACCTGTGGGGCGCGTACCTCATCCGCGATCGGAAGATGCCGGTGGCCCAGGCGCTGGCGCACGTGCGCAGCGTCAACCTGCGCGAAGACCGCCCGTTCGGCCAACAGCAGCCGATCGAGGGCTTCCTGGGCCGGACGCTGCCGGAACTGCCGCGCCCGAACGGGCAGTAGCCCGCGCCCGATGCCCCAGCCGTTGATGGCTGCGGTTGCGGCGCTCACGCTGATCGCCGCGTTCATCGTTGTCGCCTATCCGATCGCGGCGTCACTCGGCGCCGGGCATCGCCTGGCGCACCGCGTGAGCGCGTCCGCGGTCGTCGCGCTCTGGTGGTCCACGCTGCTGTTCTACATCCTGGCCACGGTCGACGCGTTCACCCTGCGCATCGCGTTGGGCGCGGCGTCGGCGGCTGCGGGCGCAGTCCTGCTCACGTTGGGGCGGCGGCAGCACGTCAGGCGGTGCCTGGCCGCGGATGCGGCGGCGTGCAGAGAGTTGCTCCAGCGACGACCGAACGTCGCGGCGCTCTGCGCCACGGTGGCCGTGGGCGCGGTGCTCGTGCTTCGGGTGTTCAAGGGGCTGCTGGCGCCGCCACTCGCCTGGGACGGCCTGACCTATCACCTGGTCAAAGCGGCGCGCTGGGTGCAGCACGGCGGCTGGGTGACGGACCCGGCCCCCGATGCCTGGCGGTACTACGAGTACTTTCCGCCCGGTGGGGACATCCCGTGGGCATGGTCGATGCTCGTGGACCACTCCGACGGCTTCGTGGCGGTTGCGGGCGCGCTCCAGTGGGTAATCGCCGTGCTCGGCGCATATGGAGCTGCCACCGCGCTCGGGGCCCGTCGCGGCGCCGCCTGGACGACGGCGCTCGCCGTGGGCGCGATGCCCAGCCTGATGGCGTTCGTGACGAGCGGCTACGTGACCGGACCCCTGCTCGCCGCAGTGCTCCTCGCTTTCACCTTCGTCGTGCTGGTGCTGCAGCGCGGCGCGCTCTTCGACGCGGCCCTGGCTGGCGCGGGTCTGGGACTCGCCGCGGGCATCCAGGCCCTGGGCCTGCCGCTGCTCGCCGCCGGCGGCGCCGCCGTGGTGGCGGCGCGATGGTGGCATCGCGGCCGCGGGGCGATCGTCCCCTCGGCCGTGGTGATCGTGCTGGCGTCGGCGCCGATGCTGACCGGCTATGCCGTCGCGTGGATCGACACGGGATCCCCGCTGTATCCGCTGTCGCTGACGATCGCCGGCCGAACCCTGCTGCCGGGGAACGAGCAGCTGGCCGGGGTGTTTTCCGGGTCGCACCTCTCGCAGCTGCCGGCGGTGACGGTGCTCGACTTCGTGGGCGCCCAGTTCGGCGGCGTGGCGCGCGAAGCCCGCGACCACCTCAACTTCGGCCCAGGGGCCGTGCCGCTCGTCGTGCTCGGGATCGTGGGCATGCTGGCGCTACTTCGACAGC
>CAYUAX010000094.1:2128-16300 GCA_964442845.1 uncultured Bifidobacteriaceae bacterium
CCCTGATCCCCATTCTGGGTATCGCCTCGGCCGACATGCTCGCCCAGCGCACGCAGTTTGCGCCGATCGCCGGTCGCCTGGTGGCACCGGCCCTGGCCGCCGTGGCGATCGCGGGCGCGGTCGTGGAGGCGCGTGTCGCCGACTGGGCGCGCCTGGTGGCCGTGCTGCTCGGCGCATGGTACTCGCTGCCGGCGTCGGTGGCGAGCATCGAGCGCCAGGCGATGGGGGAGGCCGCCCCGTACGCCGTGGCCGCCGCGGCGATCGCTGTGGTCGCAGGGGCCTCGGTTCGTCGCCAGGGACGGGCCTTCTACGGCGCGGCCGGCGGAGTCGTGGCGGTACTGTTGCTGACCCACGGCACGGGCACGACGCGCCCGCGATACCGCCACCGGATGTACGCGGCGACCACACGCCCGACCGAGGCCCCGTACGACGTCCACCCGATGCTCCCATTTCTTTCGGCGTGGAGGCTGTGGGAGACGCTCGATGGCGACGCCCCGGTGCGTGTGGCCGTGGCCGCGGGCTGGGACGGCTTCAACGGCCACACCGTCCTCCGCTATCCGCTGTTCGGCAGCCGACTGCAGAACTCCGTCGTCTACGTGCCGCCGACACGCCACGGCGAGATCATCGACCATCAGCGGATCGACCGCGTGACGCCACACCTCGACTACATCGCCTGGCTCGGCCGCCTGATTCGGAGTCGCATCGACTACGTGGTCATCGCCGTGCCCGGCGCCCCGGAACTGGAGTGGCTGCGCCGGAACCCCGACGTCTTCGCGCCAGTCGGCGCCGACGCCGGGCTGTGGACCGCGGCGTTCCGCGTCGACCCAGTGGAACTGCGGGCGCTGTTCGCGCGAGCTGAGTGAGTGCAGCGACCGGCCGGGATTCGTGCCCGTTCGCGACGAGCTGGCTCCTCACGATGTGCGTGCCAGGAGGAGATGGCGTCCCCGACGGGATTCGAACCCGTGTTTTAGCCTTGAAAGGGCCACGTCCTAGGCCTCTGGACGACGGGGACGCAGATGGACAGCGAATCATCGTAGCACGCTCACTCGGCCGGCACCCAGCGTCGCCGAACGCGGCCTGGCGGGTTCGACTCCGGAATCTCGATTCTCCAGATGCACGCTCAGATCGAGCACACAAGGAGAGTCAGAGATGTCGAAGTCCGTTGCCTCGCGCGTCGTTCTCGTTGCGGCGCTGGCCGCTGCTGGCGCCGCCTCGGTTCACGCCACCGACCGGGAGGGCGAGCGCCCATATGGGCGCGGCCGGGGCCGCGTCGAGCGACCCGCGGTACCCGCCAACCTCGAAGTCGCCGCCGAGTTCCGCCCGTACCTGCTCACGCACGCCCAGGGCACGCAGAACTACCTGTGTCTGCCGACGGCCACCGGCGTCGCGTGGACGTTCTTCGGCCCGCAGGCGACGTTGTTCGACGACGCCCTCACCCAGGTGACGACGCACTATCTGAGTGCGAATCCCCAGGAGAACGGCCTGCCGCGCGCCACCTGGCGCCACTCGCGCGACACGAGCACGGTGTGGGCGATGGCTGTCGAATCGTCGACCGATGCCGCTTACGTGGCGCCGGGCGCGATCCCCTGGCTGAAGCTGCAGGTGGTGGGCGCGCAGTTCGGGCCGCACTGGGGGAACGCCCTGACGGCGACGACGTACATTCAGCGCGTGAACACGAGCGGGGGCGTCGCGCCGGCCACGGGTTGCACCAGCGCGACCGACGTCGGCAAGCGGGCCCTCGTGCCCTACACCACTGACTACGTGTTCTACCGCTGAGCGGTGGGCGAGTCCGGCGGCGCCGCCCAGCGCGGCGCGACAAGTTCGAGGCGGACGAATCCTGAGCCGGGTGAACGGGTACAATCGTTCGGTTAGGGCCCCTAGCTCAGTGGTAGAGCATCTGACTTTTAATCAGGTGGTCGTGGGTTCGATCCCCACGGGGCCCACCAGATCTCACGGGCCGTTGGCCACATGCTGACGCCGGTGATCGAGATCCCCCCCTCGGCGCCGTGACGTCGCCTCCCCTCGAACCGCCGTTGCCCTCGCTTCGCCGCGAGTGGCCGTGGGTCGCCGCCGTCGCGGCGTGGTTCGGCGTCGTGTTCGTCCTCACCGGCGCCTGGCGCGACGTGCCGGTCATCGACGACTGGACCTACGCCTGGAGCGTCGAGCAACTGCTGCAAGACGGGCGGCTGCGCGTCCTCGACTGGAGCGCGGTCTACCCGCTCGGTCACGCGGTGTGGGGCGCGGGCTGGTCGGCGGCGTTCGGTTTCTCGTTCGTCACGCTGCGGGTGTCCACGTTGGTGCTCGGCGCGGTGGCGAGCGGTGCGACCTACTTCCTGCTACGCGAGCTGCAGGCCCCGCCGCGCGTGGCCATGCTCGGTGCCGCCACGCTGGCCGTGAGCCCGGTGTTCGTGCTGCTCAGCAGCTCGTTCATGACCGACGTGCCCTTCGTCGCCTTCACGGTGCTGGCGCTGCTCGGCTACGTGCGCGCGATCCGGCGCGGCGACGTGCGCTGGGTGTGGTGGGCCGGGCTGTGGGCCTGCCTCAGTTGCCTCGACCGGCAGGTCGGCGTGCTCACCCCGGTGGCGGCGCTGCCGCTCCTCGTCCACCCGCCGCGCGGCGTGCGGCGGGGCCGTGTCGTTGCGGCGGTCGTCGTCACGTGGGGCGTGATGGCCGCCGGCGCCGCGGGGATCGGGCTGTCGATCGGCGCCACCGGCGAGATGCGCAAGCTGACCGACGCGCTGGGCTGGCTGCAGTCGCTGCCGCTGCGCACCTATGCCGCGTACACGCTCTACGTGCTGACCTCGGTCGCGTTCTACGTGCTGCCGGCGCTGTTGCCGCTGGCGCTGCATCGCGACGCCTGGCGACGCGGCGGTCTGGTCCTCGCCGCCGTCGGCGCTGGTGCCGTCGTGCTCGCGGTTGCCGGGGAGGTGCCGGTCCCGCTTCGGCCGAACGGCACCTGGACGCTGCGTGAACTGGGCGGGGCACGACAACTGGTCGCGGGCGAGTTTCCGTCCGCCGACCTGCCGTGGTTCGTGCCCGGCATGCGCGCGGCGGGCCTGTTCGCGCTCGCGGTGGCCGGCCTGGCCGTGTCGCGGGCCGGGCAGGCCATCCGCGGCGCCGCGGCGCTCCGCGCGCTCGACCCGCGCACGCCGCTGCTCATCTATCTGATCGCCTATCTGGCGCTCGTCAACGTCCTCTGGTTCTTCAACGACCGCTACGTGCTGGTGCTGCTGCCGGTGGCCATCGTCCTCGGGCTGAGCAGCCTGCCCAGCGGTCGCGCGGGCGTGCGGCTCGGCTGGGCGGTCGCGGCGACCTACGCCGTCGTGGCCGTCATCGGCACGCGCGATACGCTGCGTTTCAACGACGAGGTGCGCGCCGCCCGCCAGGCCCTGGTGGACGGCGGGGTCGCGCTGGCCGACATCGATGCCGGCTACGTGTGGAACGGCTGGACGCTCTACGCCCATCCCGAGAACCTGCATCCCGGCCAGACCGCCGACGACGTGCCGTGGATCACGGCGCGGCGGCCGCTGCCGTTCAGGATCGCCAAGGCGCCGACCGACGGCTACGACGTGGTGCGACGGATCGAGTGGGCCGGCGACTTCACGTGGCCCGGTCCCGACCACCTGGTGGTGCTCCGCCGCCGCGATTCGCCGGCCGCGCCTCCCGCCCAGTGAGGCGTCGCGCGTACAGACGACGGGCGGCCCGAGGTGGGCCGCCCGTCACGTACTTCGGCAGAGCAGATCAGCCTCCGCTCTTCGAGCTACGGCGAAGGCGGAAGGCCTGCGCTCCGTAGACGAGTCCCGGGTCCCGAGCCCCGAGCCCGGCGCCTAGAACGACCAGCGCGCGCCGATGGTGATCTGACGCGCCGCGTTGACGGCGGTCGGGCTGCCGAACAGCACCGTGTTGCCGCGGATGCCGACGCTGGGGAAGCGGTTGTTGCGCACCGTGATCACGCCCGAGTTGGTCGCGTTCTCGATGTCGGCGTAGATGCCGAAGCGGTGCACGTCGTAGGAGAACACCTTCTCGACCCGCAAGTCGAGAATCCGCACCGGGTCGTTGCGATAGCTGCCCTGCGGGGCGAGCTGGACGTCGGCGGACGAGGTCCAGTTGATGCGGCCGGAGGCCACGCGGTTGAAGGGCGTGTAGGTGGTGCCGCTCACGCCCCGGAACGACGCGTTCACGGCCAGCTCGATCACCGGGATCTGATAGCCGGCGAACATCTTGAACTCGTGCGGTCGGTCGTTGGGAATACGCCCGTCACGGTTGATCAGACTGGTGTTGGGGGTCTCGAACAGGGCGGTGTTGAACGCCGCCTGCGAGGCATTGGTGACCGTGCCCGCGGTCTTCGAGTACACGTAGGAGAGCTGTGCCTGCCAGCGGTTGGCGAACCGCCGGCCGAGCACGAACATCCCCGCGTTGTAGTCGCGGTCGGCCTCGACCGAGCCGGCGCCCGGATAGTTCACCGTGCCGAGGTTGTCGATCAGGAAGCGCTGGGTGATCGACGCCCGGTTGGCCCAGCTGTAGATCGTCATCGGCTGGTTGGTCTGCGGGTTGGTGAACGCCGTCGGCGTCCACTGGCCGCCGATCAGCGTCGAGTTCACGAAGTTGGTCGCCGAGCGGCGGATGTAGGTGGCGGTGGCGCGCCAGTTGCCCCACAGCTGCTGCTCGTAGGAGACGTTGAACTCGTCGGTGCGCGGGTGCTTGATGTCCTCGGCCATCACGTACTTGCTGTCGCCCGAGATGCGGTCGTTCTCGATCAGACGGTTGCCGGGCAGGACGTCGTAGATCACGTAGTCGCCGATGCCCGGCACGGCCCGGTTCCAGATCGAGAACACCGCGCCGTCGTAGAGGTGCCCGTAGAACGCCTTGAGCACCGAGTTGCCGCGCCCGGTCACGTCCCAGGCCAAACCGAGCCGCGGGCTGAACATGTTCGAGCTGTAGTACTCGTTGTCGTCGCTGCCGTCGCCGCCGATGCCGTCGAAGCGGAACCCGACGTTGGCGGTGACGCGGCCGATGGTCCACTGGTCCTGCACGTAGGCCGAGGTCCGCTTGTTGGTGCCCTCGACGTCGTAGCTGTAGGCGTAGGCCAGGTACGGCTGGTTGCCGATGTCGTAGTAGTAGACCCCGTCGGTGTAGCCGTAGCGGTTGCGGATGGTGCTGCGCTCCACCTCGACGCCGAACTTGAAGTTGTGGGTGCCGCCGGCCTCGACGTAGCGGTTGAACGAGGCGTTGAGCTGGTTGCGCAGGCGGTCGTACTTGGCGCTGTAGCCGGCGCCGCCGCTCCACGTGCCGTCGTCGTTGTTGCGGGCCGATACCGGGTTCTTCGGGTCGAGATCGAAGTAGCCCCAGTAGCCGGTGAACTTGGCTTCGAAGAACGACGAGCCGCCGATCACCTTGCGATACGAGCCGTTCCAGATGTACTCGGGCGAGTCCTGCTCGATGGTCAGCTCGTCGGTCGTCGCGTCGATGCCGGCCAGGCCGGTGCGGCCGGTCTGGTTGTACTGATCGTACTGCCCGTTCACCGAGATGGTGTCGCTGGAGGACGGCTGGAAGGTCAGCTTGACGTTGAAGCGCGGGCTCACCTCGGTGCGCACCGTGCGCGGCCCGGCCGGGTCTTCCTTGATGTAGTAGCGCTGGATGCTGCCGAAGAAGAACGCCCGGTCGCGCACCAGCGGCCCGCCCAGCTGCACCGTGTAGTCCTTCAAGGAGTCCGCACCCGAGGCGAGCAGCGTCGGGTTCAGCGTCTTGACCTCGCTGCTGATGTTGTCGCCGCGCAGGTCCTTGTTGCTGTAGCGGAACTCCTGCAGCGCCGAGAACGCGTTGCCGCCCGACTTGGTGATGGTGTTCACCACCGCGCCGGTGAAGCCGCCGTACTCGGCCGGCTGGCCGAGGCCGCCGACCTCGATGGAGTCGATGATGTTGTAGTTGAAGAACGTCCACGCCGTGCCGCCTTCGGGGTCGCGGGTGTCGACGCCGTCGAGCAGCAGGGCGTTCGACGAGCCGGCGCCGCCGCCGTAGGCCGACCCGGCGTTCACGCCCGGGGCGTTGTTGAGCATGTTCACCGCGGCGTTGGTGCGCGAGAACGGCATGGCGAACAGCAGGTCCTGGCTGATGTTCGTGTCGGTGGCCGTCGACGTGGTGTCGACGGCGCCCGACTGCGCGGTCACGGTCACCGCCTCCTGAATGCCGCCGACCTGCAGCATCGGTCGCACCTGCACGGTGGCGCCGACGGCGACGACGAGGCCGCGCTGTTCGAACGGCTGGAACCCGGCCAGCTCGGCGCGAATCGAGTACTCGCCGGGGTTCAGGCCGAGGAAGCGGAAGTTGCCGGCGGCGTCCGACACCTGTTCCTGCGAACCAGTGCGGCCGGTCAGCACGACGGTGGCGCCGGGCAGCGCCCGGTCCTGCGAGTCGATCACCTGGCCGGCGATGACACCGACCAGATTCTGGGCGTCGGCACGTACGGCCGAGGCGAGGACGAGGGCGACGAGGGCGAGGCGCAGGGCAGTGGTCATCGCCTACCGCCCTTCGCTCCGGATGCGGTCGTTGCTCGACGAGTAGAGGGCGTAGCCGACGCCGGCGCCGAAGATGATCAGGGTGGCCACGCCGGCCGGCGTCTTGAAGAACGACTTCGACCGCAGGTCGGTGCGCGGGGTGTCCGGCGCCTGCTGGGGCTGGCGCTCCTTCATCACGGCCGCCTCACGACGGGCGGCCACCGTGGCAGCGTCGAGCAGGGGCGTGCGGCGGGAGAGCGGGTCGGCGGTGGCCACGGCCGGGACGAGCAGTCCGGACGTCAGGGCCACGCATCCCCAGGTGGTCAACCTGGTGCGGATAGACTGTGTGGGCATCCTCGAATCCTCCGGGAGAACAAACGTGCGAAGACGGCAGCCTAGCGAAGTAACGGGACTGTTGCAACGGTTTGTCTCCGTGACGGACGCCGTCAGGCCCTGATAGCGTGCAATCCGACCGCCGATTCCGCAAGTTGGGACCAGTAGCGGGTGGAGTGGCGCTGGTCGCCGCCTCAGCCATAGCGGTCGCGCTCTGGTGGCCCGAAAGCCACCGGGCCGCCGACCAGGTGGTCTTAGGGCAGCTGCCGAACCGTGTGGCTCGCGACGGCCTGAACGTCGTCGTCGTCACGCTCGACACGACCCGCGCCGATCGGATCGGCGCCTACCGCGGGCCCGAAGCCGCCGCCACGCCGGTGTTCGACCGGCTGGCGGGGGAGGGCGTGCTGTTCGAGCAGGCGATGAGCGCGGCGCCGCTCACCTTGCCCGCGCACGCCTCGATGTTCACCGGCGGCTTTCCGCCGGAACATGGGGTGCGCGACAACGGCGGGTTCTTCCTGGCCCCCGAGGCCACGACGCTGGCCGAGCGGCTGGCGGCCCGCGGGTATCGCACCGGGGCGTTCGTCGGCGCCTACGTCCTCGACTCCAAGTGGGGGCTGGATCAGGGGTTCGAACGCTACGCCGACGACTTCGACCTGTCGAAGGTCAAGGCGCTGTCGCTCGGCAACGTCTCGCGCCGCGCCGACGCCGTCGTCGATCTGGCGCTGCCGTGGCTCGCCCAGGTGGCCAGTGAGCGGTTCTTCGCCTGGCTGCACTTCTACGACGCGCACGCCCCCTACGACGCCCCCGCGCCGCACGGCGAGCGGTACGCCGCGCAGCCGTACAACGGCGAGGTGGCGTTCGCCGATGCGCAGCTCGGTCGGGTCGTCGAGTTCCTCGAGCGGCGCGGGCTGCTCGATCGCACCGTCGTCATCGTGCTCGGCGACCACGGCGAGAGTCTGGGCGAGCACGAGGAAGGCACCCACGGCTTCTTCGTCTACGAGACGGCCACGCGCGTGCCGTTTCTGATCCGCGCGCCGTTCAGCCGCACCGGCGGCCGGCGCGTCGCCAGTCCGGTACGCACCGCCGACCTGCTGCCCACGGTGCTCGACCTGCTCGGGGCTCGTGACGGCGATCCGACCGGCGTGTCCGGCCGCAGCCTGGTGCCGGTGATGACCGGCGACCGCCCCGCGATCGACCAGCCCGGGTATGCGGAGGCGATGTATCCGCTGCATCACTACGGCTGGAGCGCGCTCAAGGCGATCCGCGACGGGCGCTACAAGCTCATCGACGCGCCGCGGCCGGAGCTGTTCGATCTGGAGGCCGATCCCGGCGAGACGGTGAACCTCTTCGATCGCGAGCGCGACGTCGCCAACCGGCTGCAGCGCACCTTGCGCGGCCTCGACGCGGCCTTCTCCCGTGCGGCCAGCGGCGCGGCGCCGGCCGCCGACGTCGATCCCGAAACACGGGCACGGCTGGCCTCGCTCGGCTACGTGTCGAGTTTCGTCGCCACCGAGACCGCCAGCGACACGCCGCGCGCCGATCCCAAGGACAAGATCGCCCTCTTCAACCTGATGTCCGAGGCCAGCGACGTCGCTCAGGACGAGCGGGCCAGTCTGCGCACCACCATCACGCTGCTCCAGAAAGTCGTCGCCGAGGACGCCCAGGTGATCGACGCCTGGTTCAACCTGGGCAACGCGCACTATCGGCTGGGCGAGCACGACCAGGCCATCCGGCACTTCCGTCAGGCCCTGACCCTCAAGCCCGACTACGACCTGGCGCTGATCAACATGGCCAACGCCTACCGCGCGCTCGGGAAGGACGACGAGGCGCTGGCCGGCTACGAACACTACCTCCGCGTCGATCCGAAGAATGCGTGGGTCCACTACCAGGCCGGCGAGATCCACCTGGACGCGGGCCGCGTCGATCGCGCCGAGACCTACTTTCGCCAGGCCCTCGCCATCGATGCGCAGGTGGCGCCGGCCCAGGTGGCGCTCGGCGCGCTGGCCATCGCCCGGGGCGATGGCGCCGCCGCGGAGCAGGCCCTTCAGGCGGCGCTGCAGGTCCGTCCCGACGTGCGGCTCGCGCACTTCAACCTCGGTGTGCTGGCCGAGTCCCGCGATGATCCCGTGGCCGCCCTGGCGGAGTATCGCCGCGAGATCGACCGGCACCCCGACGCCTACCGGGCCATGTTCAACGCCGCGCGGCTGCTGCAGCAGCAGGGCGACGGCGCCGCCGCGCGCGCGCTGTTCGAGCAGGCGATCGGCGTGAATCCGGGGTTCGCCGAAGGTCACTTCTACCTGGCGCAGGCGCGGCTCGCCGGCGGCGATGCCGAGGGGGCGGCGCGCGCCGCGCGGCAGGGCCTGGCGGTGGGCGGCACCACGGCGACCGCGCCGCTCGGCCACTTCGTGCTCGCCGAGGTGGCGATGCGCGCCGGCCGCCTCGACGAGGCGGCGCGCGAACTCGAGCGCGGCAAGGCGCTCGAGGCCCGCGCCGCTGCCGGCGTGCGGTCGGGCCGTCCGTAGCCCGCCGGTCGGTCAGCCCCGCCGGGCCGCCAGCGCGGTCCGCAGCAGCGACAGACCAGCGTAGAGCACCACGGCCACCACCAGCCACCGGATGGTGGAGAGCTCCAGGCTCTTGACGACGTAGGCGGCCACCAGCACGCCCGGGATGCCGCCGAGCGCGATGCCGAGCGCGGCCTGGCCGTCGTACTTGTCGGCGCGCGCGAACTGGAGGCCGGCCATCGGCAGCATGTAGGCGGCCGAGCCCATCATGATGGGGAAGGCCGACCGCGGGTCCATGCCCATCAGGCTGAACACGATCAGGCTCGGCGCATAGCTGCCGATGCCGAGCGCGTTCAGCGCGCCGAGCGCGAAGTTCACCGCCGTGGCCGCGGCCAGCCGGGCGCCGCTGAAGCCGATGGCCGTGCCGCCGCCGGGGATCCACTGCAGGTTGGTCAGGGTCATGAGCGCCGCGCCGGTGAGCAGCGCCACCGCCATGCCGGCCTGGATCGGGCGGCGCGGCAGCGCCGAGACGACGCGCGCGCCGACGAAGCCGCCGAGGGCGCCGAGCGGCACCATCACCAGCAGTGTGGTCGGATCGACGGCTATGGCGACGACGAAGGCGAACGCCTCGAGCGCGACCGGCACCGAGGTGCCGACGTTGAGCGTGCCGGGGATCCACTCGTCGCGCACCATCTTCAAGGCCCGGAACGCCGCGGTCGTCGGCGCGTAGTTGCCGATCCCCAGGGTGTCGAAGAAGAGGGTCACCGCGCCGAGGGCGAGCTGCAGCGGCGTCGGCCGCGGGTGCGGATGGCCGCGTCGGGCGCTGCGCCACCAGGTGGCGACGAAGGTGGCGGTCACCAGGGCGACCCCGGCCAGCAGCAGCGGGATGGGCGCGAGCATCGGCCGGCGTATCTTGGGCTGGCGGCCGGCTGTCCGGCAAGGGCGCAGATCAACTACACTCCCGCCGTTCCGCGCCCGCGACCACCACGGAGGCACTTCATGCACGTCCCGGTGATGCGTTCGGTCGTTCTGCCCGCCGTGCTCGCGCTCGGCGTCACCGTCGCCTCGGCCCAGACACCGCCGGCCGCCGCGCCGTCGCCGGCGCTCGACTTCGCGACCTTCCAGGCCAAGGTGCAGCCGCTGTTCCTGGCCAAACGCGACGGCCTGATGAGCTGCATCACGTGCCACAACGGCAAGGTGGGCACGCGGCTGCAGCTCGACCCGCTGCCCGACGGCGCCACCACCTGGAGCGAGGAGGCGGCGCGCAGGAACTTCAAGTCGGCGTCGTCGCTGGTCGTGCCCGGGTCGCCGACGACGAGCCGGCTGCTGCTGCATCCGCTGGCGCGCGACGCCGGCGGCGACGCGTTCCATGGCGGCGGCAAGCACTGGCAGTCACAGACCGACCCCGAGTGGCAGGTGCTGGCGTCGTGGGTGCGCGGCGGCCGGACGATGCCGACCGCCGCGGCCACGCCGCCCGGCCGCGCCGTCCGCATCATCCAGACCAACGCCGCCGGCGACGGCGCGCACCTGATCGATCCGACCACCAACCTGGTGACCGCGGTGCTGAAGGGCGTCGAGATCCCGCACGGCGTCACCAGCTCGCCCGACGGCGCCCGCCTCTACCTGTCGAACGAGGTGCGGCACACGCTCGACGTGGTGGACGCGAAGACGCTGGCCGTCACCGCCCGCATCCCGCTCAGCGGGCAGCCCAACAACGTCAGCGTCAGCGGCGACGGCCGGAAGGTCTACGTCGGCATCCGCTCGGCGCCGGGGGCCCTCGACGTCATCGACACGGTCGCGCTCAAGAACATCAAGACCGTGCCGACCAAGGGCGGCATCCACAACGTCTACGTCACGCCCGACGGCAAGTGGGCGGTGGCCGGCTCGATTCCCGACAAGACGATCAGCATCGTCGACACCGCCACCGACACCCTGGCCCGCACCATCCCGATGTCGGCCGGCATCCGGCCGATGGCGTTCACCACCAACCCCGACGGGTCGACGAAGACCATCATCGTGCAGCTCTCCGATTTCCACGGCTTCGCCACCGTGGACTTCGCGACGGGGAAGGAGACGGCCCGCGTCGAGCACCCCGACATCCCCGGCGAGCATCCGCATCGCGACGGCCTGCAGGGCGCGCCGGCGCACGGCCTGGCGGTCTCGCCCGATGGCACGCGGCTGTGGTCGACCAGCAAGGTGTTCGGCTACGCCTACGTGCACAGCCTGCCCGACTTGAAGGAAGTGGGGCGGGTGTTCGTCGGCCAGCACCCCGAGTGGCTGACCTTCACGCCCGACGGCAAATACGTCTACGTGGCGGCGGCCGGTGACAACGCGGTGTTCGTGGTGGACGCGGCGGCGATGAAGGAAGTGGCGCGGATTCCGGTGGGGCAGGTGCCGAAGCGCAACGCGACGGCGATCTTGCAGGTCAACCGCTGAGCAGGTCGGGGAGCCCGCAGTGGCGGGCTCCCCACGGGCGGCTCACATCGCGCCGAAGGCCAGCGTGGCCTTCTTCGTCTCCCACTGCATGGTCAGCACGGCGCCCTTGCCGGTCGGGCTCTTGTCGATGCTGATGGTGAACTGCTCCACGGGCACGCTCAGCGCCTCGACGCGCATGTCCACCCGGCCCAGGTCCTGGCCCTGCGTGTACTCGGTGCCCCACTGGCCGACCTGACGGTTGACGATCAGCTTCCAGGTCTTGTCGTCGACGAGCGAGTAGAGCGAGTACTTGCCGGGGTTCAGGTGCAGCGGGCCGATCATCAGCATCTTGTCCGTCTCGAGGATGGTCGCCTCGTCGGCGCCGGTGCGCCACACCTGGCCGTAGGGCACCAGGCCGCCGAAGATCTTGCGGCCCTTCACGTAGGGCCGGCCGTAGGTGATGCTCACGTTGGCGCCATCGACGACCCCCTTCACGGTCTCGTGCGGGCTGGCGCGCTTCTGCTGGGCGGCGACGAGGGCCGCCCCGGGGACGGCGAGGACGGCGGCGACAGCCGCGGCGATCAGGGCACGACGATGGGTCACAGGACTCTCCTTGGTTGAACGACGGGCTGGGCCCGGGGCGCCGGGCACAACCGTATGACTATAGCCTCGCGGCCGCGGTTTCCCCAGCTCAGAGGATGCGCTTGCCGAGGGCCGACAGCGCCAGCTCGGTGGCCAGCTCCGCCGTGGCGTTGCGGACGTCGAGCGCCGGGTTGACCTCGACGAGATCGAGCGCGACCAGGCGGCCCGATTCGGCGACCGCCTCCATCACGTAGTGGGCCTCGCGGTAGTCGAGGCCGCCCTTGACCGGCGTGCCGACGCCGGGCGCGATCGCCGGATCGCAGACGTCGAGGTCGAACGACACGTGGATGCCGCCGGTGCCGGCCGACGCCGCCGCCAACGCCCGCTCCATCACCCCGGCGATGCCCAGCCGATCGACGTCCTTCATCGTGAAGGCGTGCACTCCGGAGGCCTTGACGATCTCCTTCTCGCGGTCGTCGAGGTTGCGGATGCCGACGAGCACGGTGTGTTCGGGCCGCACGGCCACCTCCGGCCCGCCGATGCGGGCCAGCTCCGCCGGTTCGCCGCCGAGCAGCGCCGACAGCGGCATGCCGTGCACGTTGCCCGAGGGCGACGTCGCGGGGGAGTTGATGTCGGCGTGCGCGTCCACCCAGATCAGCCCGAGCGGCTGCTGTCGCGTGCGCAGCCACGCCGCGGTGGCCGCCACCGAGCCGGCGCCGAGGCTGTGGTCGCCGCCGAGCACGATGGGCAGCGCGCCCTCGTGCAGCGAGGCGAGTGCCGTCTGATACAGCTTCTGGCAGACGCGGGCGATCTCGCGCACGTAGCGCTTGCGCGCGTCACCGGGCCCCTTCACCTCCGGAAGCGGCGATGGGATGTCGCCCTTGTCGGTCACCGCCGCGCCGAGGGCGGCGACGTGTTCGGCGATCGAGGCGATGCGGATGGCCGAGGGGCCCATGTCGACGCCGCGGCGGTTGCCGCCCAGGTCGAGGGGCACGCCGATGAGGTGCGCGGAAGGCATGTGCGGAACGACGATACCGCACGCAGGATGTGGGGGCCACGTAGCGGGCCCGTGCTATATTATGGGGTTTGTTCTAAAACCCGACCGTCAGCCACCCAGCGTGGAGGCCCCGTGCCCATCCTTGTCCGGCCCGTGCGCGAGCAGCTCGAGCACGATCGCATCATCCGACTCCTCCAGGCCCGCTACAAGCGAAAGCACGATCCGGTCATCAACGTCGGCAGCGAACCGCCCACCTCGGTGGTGATCGGCTCCCAGGAGTTCGTCCCCGACGTCATCCTGCTCACGGCCGACAAGGCGAGGAGACTCGACGGCGTCATCGAGGTGGAGACCGGGGAGTCAGTGAATTCGCTGGAGGCCCTGGCACAGTGGGGCCCGTTCAGCCGGTTGCGGGTGGCGTTCCATCTCTACGTGCCGCCGCACACACTCGACACGGTGCGCCGGCTGTGCCGCGAGCACAACGTGACGGTCGCCGAGCTGTGGACCTACCACACCAATCTCGACCAGGTGCGGTTCACGCTCATTCAGAAGGCCACCGACGCGCAGCTCGCGGCCGCGAAGAAAGCCGGGCTCGCTGGCGCTCCCAAGCTGAAGGTGGCCCCGCCGCCGCCGCCCCCGCCCCCCCCGCCGCCGCCTCCGCCGCCGCCGCCGCGGCCGGCGGACACCAAGGCCAAGCTGCCGGTGCGCACGGCGGCGCAGAAGGCCGCGCTGGGGAAGTTCGTTGCCGCGGCGAAGGCCTCGGCGGCGAAGACCGCCGCGGCCGCGCCGCCGGCCGCGGTCCCGGCGCCGGCCCCGCCGCCGACGGCGCCGCCGGGCAAAGCCGTCGTCCCTC
>CAYUAX010000094.1:16310-17790 GCA_964442845.1 uncultured Bifidobacteriaceae bacterium
CCCGCGAAGCCCGCGGCCAAGGCCGCGCCAGTGGCGACCAAGCCCACTCCGGCCGCCTCGAAGCCCGTGGCCAAGCCGACGCCGGTTTCCGCCAAGGCGGCGCCGGTCGCGGTCAAGCCGGTGGCGGCGAAGACCGCCGCCAAGCCGACGCCGCCCGCGAAGCCCGCCGGGAAGGCCGCGCCGAAGCCGGCCGCCAAGCCGACGGCCGTCAAGCCCACGGCCCCGCCGGCCAAGAAGCCCGCCGCCTCCGCCGCCAAGGCGAAACCGGCGGCCAAGCCGGCGGCGAAAGGCGCCAAGCGCCGCTAGCGGCGATCGGCCGTGCCTTACCTGCGACTCACCGCCGACCGGCGCGGCGTCGAGAACACGTTCCTGCTGCACGTGGCGGCGCCGGGCGAGCCGGCCCGCGTGCTGTACTGGTATCGCACCGCCCCCGGCCTGCGCATCGGGCGGCCCGCGCTGGACGACGGCGCGATGCGCAGCCTGGAAGCGCAGTATCCCGACATCGACTTCGACTGGCCGTACATCCTCGAGATGGGCTCGATGACGCCGGTCGAGGTGGAAGCGCCGGTGCCGGTGCGCAAGCGCAAGCCGCGCCCGGCCGAGGCCGACGACTTCGGCGAGGACCGAATCGCGCCCTCGCCGGCCGTGCCCCCGGTCGCCGCGGCGGAATCGAGGGACACGGACCCCGACGCGGCCGGGCCGGCCATCGACGACAGGCCGTCGCCCCAGGCGCCCGACCTGCTGTCCGAGCTGCTCGGCCGGGGCATCGCCGCGAGCCTGCGCGACCGCCACCGCCAGGTGGCCGACGACGTCGCGGCACACGCTTGGCCCGACGCCGAGACCGCCGCGGCGATGACGGCGCGGGTGCGTGCCGCGGATCCCGACGGGTGGGCGACGCCCGAGGCCGTCCTTGCCGGAATGGCGCGGATCGACGACGAGGTGGAGGCCCTGCGCGCCCTGCTGGTCCAGCCCGACTAGGGCTGGTCGGAGCCCCGTCCGCGGGCGGCGGCGAAGCGTCTATACTGGCGCTCATGCACACCCGCCGACTCGCCGCCGCCAGTGCCGGGCTCGCGCTCGGCGTGCTGTTCCTGACGGGCGCCGCGCCGGCCGCGCGACAGGCGCAGGCTCCCGGCGCCAAGCCCGCGCCGTCGCCGTCGTCCGCCGGCCAGACCCAGGGCCCGACCGGCACGCCCGAGCAGCCGTTCCGGGTGTCGATCGATCTGGTGACCACCGACGTGATCGTCCGCGACGATCGCGATCAGTTCGTCGCCAACCTCACCAAGGACGACATCGAGGTCTACGAGGACGGGGTCAAGCAGGACCTGGCGTCGATGACGCTGGTGCACGGCGGCCGGGTGCTGAACCTGCAGGCGCCGCCCCCGCCGCCGCCGCAGGAGGGCATCATCCTGCCGACGGCGCGGCCGCGCAACGACGCCGCCGGCCGCATCTTCCTCATCATCGTCGACGACCTGCACCTCGA
>CAYUAX010000095.1:0-6314 GCA_964442845.1 uncultured Bifidobacteriaceae bacterium
TGTTGGCGTTGATCTTCACCAGGAAGTGGCGGCCGATGATCATCGGCTCCAGTTCGAGGTGACGGATGTTGGCCGGGATGATCGCCCGGCCGCGGGCCACCTCGTCGCGCACGAACGTCGCCGGCAGCCCCTCGCGGGCGGCCACGAACGCCATCTCGGGTGTGATCTCGCCCTGGCGCGCGTAGTGCAGCTGCGTCGGCGAGGCGTGGCCTTTCCGTGCCGCCACCCACGGCTCGCGCAGCTTCGGCAGCCCGGCGCGGACGTCGGCGCCGCGCGGGCCGCTGGTGTCGTAGAGCCGCACCGCCGGCTCCTCGCCGCCGAGCCGCACCTCGCGCATCGGCACACGAATCGGGAACGTGCCCTCGGCGGTGGTCGCCGCCGACTCGTCGTAGACGCGGAAGCTGTTGGGGAACGCCTCGGCGTAGTCGCCGGGCGTGGTCGTGATCTGTTCGCTCATCTCCGCTCTCCCTACGCCCGTGTGAACGGGATCAGGTTCCAAGGGTGCTGTCTCAATCCCGGTCTGTAACAGGTCTAGCCGCTAGCCGCTAGCCCCCAGCCGCTGGACGAGCGGCCCCGAGATGCCCCTGGCGGTACCTTCCATTGCACTATAGCGCGCCTGGCCATCGCTCACGCCGGCCGAACCCGGCATCAATCCTTCGCAGACAGCCCCTCCGGCACTGGTTCGCCAGCCGCCTCGATGAGTCGGCGCACCGCGTCATCGAGGGGATCGGACGAGTTGGCCCGGACCACGCCCCAGTACTTTCCTCCGCGTCTGGCTTCGAGAATCCATCCCATGCCGTCTTCAGCCGGCCCGTGTCGGGCAACCACAGCACTCCAGAAACCTGATCGCTGCACGCTTGCGACGGCCTGCGTGGCGTTCTGGTTGCTCACACTCACACTGTGCTGTTCCCCAAGCCGTGGAACCTCCCGAGTCTGTAGTGGCCGAGGGTCTTGGAAAGTCGACACGACCGCAGTCCAGCCACTCGTCCCCTGCTGGAGCGTTATCACGACCATGGGACGTCGCGTCGGCACGACGATCACTCGATACGTCTCAGTGATCGAGCCGCACCAGATTGGGGCAACCGATGCCGCGCTTAGCTGGGGCGATGCCACGGCGACGACCCAACTGTCCGCCGCCCGCAGGTCTTCGGCGAACTGAACGCCTTCTGCGGCTGGAACGGGGCACGAAGCTTGGGCGGGACTTCCTTGGTTGATCTCGGGCAACTGCGGGCCGCAACCGAACACCAGCATGGACCCCAGTAGCCAAACTGCCCACTGTAAGCTCCCAGATTGACTACCCACTTACGGACGCAGGCGCTCCGGCAAGGGAGCGCCGGAGAGGCGGACCATCGCACGAGCTACTTCTCGAAACGGCTCGCCCACACCGCCAGATCTCACGACGGCTCGATAGCTGGTGCCTTCTCGAGCCTCAATGACCCATGGCTCTGCTACGGCGCCTGACTCGGTCGTCATGCTAGGCGCACTCCAGAACTCCGCCCGCGCGAGGACCTCTGCGAAGGCAGCCATCTCAGCGACAGCGACGGTCCTCTCGGACTTGCTCGTCATCTGCCAGGGCTGCCGCTGCTTGTAGGGCGTGGTTCTCGGATCCTCGTATTCAAGTGTCACCGCGGTCCACGTGCCCTTCTGACGGCGCAACTCCGCGACAATCGCTGGGCGATAGTCCGGAACGATCACGAATCTGTACGCATCGTCGCCAGTCCCGCACCACAGAGGCCCGATGTTGGCCTTCTGAAGAAACTCCGTGTACGGAAGGCCCCACGGGCCTGCTGTCCAGTCAGGATAGTGTGCATCGGCGACCGCAGTTTCAGGACACGTGCTGACTACCTGGATACCTGCCTGCACACGAGGGAGTGGATCGAATCCGCAAGCGGCCAACCAGCAGATCGTTGCTACGGCAAGGCAACAGGAACGCAGCCGGCGTTGTTTCATGGTCATGCAGCACAGCTCGCGAACAAGGGGCGGCGAACACGGGCTGACGACCCTTGTACAGGCCTGTTCCCTCGAGACGAGGCTGGCGTCAGAAGAAGGCACGGAAGCGGCCGCCGGTCACCGCCTTGATGGCCAGCGACTCACGACCAAGCTCCTTGCCCGCTTCGTCAACGATCGTGAACTCGATTCGTTCGGGGTAGGGTTCCTTTCGCTCCCAGAGGAAGTAGTCGAACTCGTTTGCCCTGCGGCTACCGCGATTTAACTCGCGGAGCTGCGGGCTATCGATACGCAAGCGCGTACCCGAGGGGGATCGGGCCTTGGCGTACAGCTCTGGATAGTATCGGTCGCCGTTCCAGATTTCTATGACGTATCGTTCTCGTCTGACCCGGAAATCGCCGGGCGCGTTCACGGCGGTACAAGCGGCTTCTTCTCCCACCGTGACGCGACGCGCGACCACTTCAGTGAAAGGGTCGTCGACAAGCTCTAGCCAAGAGCAAGTGTGCCAAGAGGAACTCGTTGCTAGGCACGACACCTGGGCAATCGCAGAGATCGTGGCGAATGCGAAAGCCAGGCGCTTCATCGTGCAATCAACAGTCAGAAACCGGTTCCGAACTTGAGCAGCGGCACCGGCCTACGCCATCCCGGATACCTCCAGTTGAAGATCCCTCCCAAGGCAGGGAGGGGCAACTCAACAGCGTGCAATAGACCCGATACGAAGGAGTTGGAGTTGTATCCGTCTCGACCATCCGGGTCGGTGGGATGGTCGTCTGCTGGATCTGGCAGGCACTCGTACTGGAGCTGATTCTCGACTACGTCATTGACGTTGTCGATGAAGTATTGGGCCCGACGAGACAGGCTATCCGCGATGTCTAGTTCCGCCGCCTCGAAGTAGGCGAGTTGCTTCATGTCGTCGGCGTGCTTGTTTCGGTCGGACGGGCGATTGAACTCGGCGAAGAGCGTCCCTCCGCAGCTTCCACTGACGTCCCCGCTCGAGCCCTTCGGCGCGGCCCCAATTGTAAAGTACCACTGACCGTACTCGTTCAGAATAAGGTTGTCATTGAAGCCGTACGCGTCAAGATCGTCGCGATTCTGGTTCCGGGGAATCACTCTGACAGACGCGTGGCGAAATGGCCCGATATCGACCGGTCCAATCGACTTGACGGTGTGTCCCTTCACGAAGATGCCGAACCGCCCTCGCCGCTGCTCGGCATTCGCACCCGTCACGCTGGGGAACGTGGTGCGGTCTGTAGACTGCTCCGTAGCCACTTTGCTCACTGCCGCATACGGCTCCTCGGTTCCGAGGAGCATCAGTCCCGACAGCTCGTCCAGCTCGGTGCGATGAGTCAGGACCAGCGGTGGCAGTTGCTGGGAGAGCGCCCTGAAGCCATTGGCATCGACGGGAGTGAGCTGAGCCGAGTCGGAATCGTAAAGAACGACTCCGCCCCCGGCCTGGACCTGGAGCACAGACTCCGACGGCGCCACCGTGACCGACCATGTCGCCGCCCCCGTCGAGGCGTCCTGCGCCGTCACCTGGTCACCGACTCGCGAGAAGACCGAACCGCCACCGGCCATAGAGATGTCGCCGATCCACGTGCTGCTCGGCCACTCGCTGTCGCCGCTCGGCGTCGAGTGCAGCGTCACGAGTTCGTATTCGTAGTCGCCGATGCTCGGGTTGTAGAGGCCCACATGGCCCCGAGCGAGTATGCCACCCTGGCCATCCGGGGCGACTTCCCCGGGAAGCACGATTCCCAAAGGTTCGTCTCGGATCACGGTCGATGTGACCGCGCCTTGCCTGGTGATACGCACCAAGCCGAGCTCCTTGTGCAGAACGACCCCACCCCCGGCAGGACTGCACCCCTCGATGATGTTCGCGATGTTCAGGTAGGCGGCGCCATCGCGCCCGACAACAGGCATCGTGAACACCGGCGCGGCATCGAGGACCGTCCCGACACCGGCCGCTGAATCGTAGGCACATACGCGTGACGGTGGCAGTGTCGTGCGCGACAGGACCTCGCCAGTGGCACCATCCAACGCGATCACGAAGGCCGCGCGATCGTATCCACCGAGATTGCCGTCGGGAGCTGGCGGCTGGTCGTCCACCTCGATGAAGTAAATCGTGCCATCCGGCCCCTGCGACCACTTCGAAGCCGGACCGAAGAACGGATTGCCGATCGACGACCGATACTCCCAGGACGTGCCGTCGCCGAGCGCCGCGTAGCGCAGGAGGCGGAAGTTCAAAGCCCCTGGAGTATTGAAGGCGGTCAGGAAGCCTCCCAGCGGGTCGCCACCGGTCGGGATCGGTGCCATTTCGCTGTAGACGACCTCGCCCGCCGGGTTCAGGCCGTGCACCAGCACTTCATTGAAAGTCGCGGCGGCGTAGTCGATCGTGAAGAGTTCGATGTCTTCCGAGTCGCGCGCTCTTGCCTTCCAGAGCCCGGCGAGCGCCGAACCCGGTGCGCCGAGCGACCACTTGACGGCACCGGCAGGCAAGGCATCACCCGGATAGACCGTGATCGTCACGTCCGCAGTCAGGCCCGAGGCTGCCGCAGAAATCGTCGCCGTGCCTACGCCCTTGGCCTGGAGCAGTGGTGGGCTGTCTGGGGAGAGCGTGACGACCGCGATGTTTGCGTCGCTCGAACTGAACGTCGAGTCCTCGACGTTGCGTCCGATCTGATCGACCACCTTCAGTTCGAAGAAGTCTCCGACGGTCGCCGCCCTGACATTCGGGCTCATCATCAGGGCGGTCCGGGGCGAGTTGGGACCGACGCGAACGCTGGCGGACCGTCCATTGCCGGCGGCGTCGCGGGCATGCACGATGATCGTGGCTGGTCCAGGCGGTGCCGGCACAGTGCAGGTCAATGCGCTGCCACTGATGCTCGCGGGCTCCCCGTTGCAGGTCGCGGCAACCGCGCCTGACAGCGCGTCCGTCACAAGCCCGGAGACGGCGACGTTCCCCGACACCGTCGAGCCGTTCGCCGGGCTGGAGATCGCGACGTTGACGGGCGTGCGGTCGATGTTCACCGTGGTCGTCACGGTGGTCTGGTTGCCGGCGACATCGATGGCGGTGCCGGAGACCACGATGGCGGATCCGTCCTGGCTGAGCGGAACGGCCGAGGGGCAGACGGACACGCCCCCGGCATCGAAGCAGTCGAACGAGACGACAACAGGGGTGTTGTTCCAACCCGCCTGGTTGGGCTGCGGGCTGACCTTGGCAATGACAGTCGGAGGAGTGGTATCGACCTGATACACCTGCGTCAGGATCCCACTCTCCGTCCATCCGCCTTGGTAGGCACGCGCCTTGAGCACCAGCGAACTGGTCAATGCGAACGGGCCAGTGTAAGCCGGAGACGACGGCGTCGGGTCCGTGCCGTTCACCGTGTACCTGACCGTCGTGCCCGGCGCCGCCATCAGTGCTACGGATTGGCCGGCGCCGTACACGCCGCTCGGCGGCGTGGCCACCGGCAGGCCGAGGACACCGGCCGTCGCTCCCGCCGCGGCGATGGTGACGGCCACGGGAGCCGACGTCGTCACCTGGGCCGTCGAGTCGACCGCGGCGGCGGTCAGGACGTGAGCGCCCAGCGGCGGCGTCTCCCAGGTCAAGGCGTAGGGCGCGGTGGTGTCTGAGCCGATCAATGTCGCCCCGGCGTAGAACTCCACGCGGACGATCGCGCCGCCGCTCACCGTGGCGGTGGCGGCCAGGTCGAGACTTGCGGGCCCGTTGAACGTCGTGCCAGGGAATGGCGCGGTTAGGGCGATCGTGACCACCGCGGGATCGGCGCTGGTCGTGATCGGCGCGCTGGTGGTGATCCGCTGATACGTATTGGCGGCGAACAGCCGCGCCTCGTACGCCCCGGCGGTCGATGGCATCGTGAAGCTGACCGTCGTGCCTGTCAATCCGCTGGCCGGCGCCACCGTGGACCCGTTCAGGTACTGCCACGCCACGTAGCTGGAGTTCGCGGCCCCCTGAGCCGCCAGCGCCACCCAGTCGGTCGGGTTGCCGGGGCCGCCCGTGATCGAGACGGTGACGGTACTGCCGGGCATGACGGCCACGGGATCCGGCGGCGCGACACCGTTGATGGCGATCTGGGCCGGCGTCTGCGGGACCACCAGCGGTCCGCTGGTCGCCAACCGCCCGTAGCCGCCCTCCATGAAGAACCGGAACTCGTAGGTGCCGGGCGTAGTCGGCGTGCCGAAGTGCAGCGTGGCGGTGGCGACGCCGCTCGTCGGAAGTTGCGCCGTGTCGTTCAGGTAGCGCCAGTCGAGCAGCGCCGAATCCGGCTCACCCGCCAGGTACAGCCCCACCCAGTCGCCCGGGTTCGCCGGCCCGCCGGACGACCACGGCTCCTCCCGCTACACCGTGGTCG
>CAYUAX010000095.1:6324-17489 GCA_964442845.1 uncultured Bifidobacteriaceae bacterium
GCTCACCACCGCCTGTGACCCGGGCATGGCCGTGGCCGAACCCGGTGCGGCCACGCCGTTCACGCTCAGGCCGGCCGTCGGCGCGGACACCACTATCGAGGTGCTGGTGGCCAGGCGCGTGAAGGTGTTGGCGTTGAAGAAGCGGAACTCGTAGCTCGCGGCCGTGACCGGTACCGCGAACGTGAGCGTGGCGTTCGGCTGGCCGCTCACTGGCGCCGTGGTCGAGCCGTTGAGGTACTTCCAAGCCAGGAAAGCGTTGTCCGCTGCGTTCGCGGGATACAGCCCCACCCAATCCCCCGGCTGCCCCGGCCCGTCGCTGACGCCCACGGACACGTAGGTGCCAGCACCGGCTGGCACCGCGGTCGGGGGCGCTACGCCGTTCACGGTCAGGGCGGCGGCCGAGGCCGACACGGTAATGGTCTCGCTGGTCGCGACGCGCTCGTACGTGCCATGCGCGAACAGCCGGATCTCGTAGGCGCCAGGTGTGGTGGGGGCCAGGAAGCTGGCGCCGCCGCTCGTCGAGCCGGTGGTCGGCGCGACCGTGGTGCCGTTCAGGTAGCGCCAGTCCACGTACGACGTGTTGGGCGACCCTGCCGCCGCCAGGGCCATCCAGTCGGTCGCGTTCCCCGGCCCGTCGGTGAGGGCGACCGCCACGGCGCCGCCGGCGACCACCGGCGCGCCCGCGGGCGGCGCGATGCCGTTGACCGTCAACACGGCCGTCGAAGCGGTCACGGTCAACGGCCCGCTGGTCGCCACCAGCGTGTAGCTGTTGCTCGAGAAGAGGCGCCACTCGTAGACACCCGCGGGCACCGGCGCGTAGGCGGACAGCGCGGACGCACTCAGGCCGGCGGCAGGCGGCGCCGTGCTGCCGTTGAGGTAGGTCCAGGAGAGGTAGGCGGAATGCGGCGCGCCGGAGGGATACAAGGCCACCCAGTCGGTTGGGTTGCCCGGCCCGCCCTGCACCTCGACCGACACGGCGGCCGCGGCACCGACGGTGACGCCGGCTGGGGCCGCCTGGCCGTTGAGACTCAGGCTCTGGGCCTCGCTGAGACCGGCACTCGCAGCGACCACGACGGCGAACAGGGCGACGACTCGAACGCTCATCCGGAACCTCGTGGACTGGCTGAGGCCAGGCGCGGTGGCCCACCAGTCCAGTGGCTTGGACGGACGATCTCGAGAAGTTCCGCGCACCCCTGGTCAAAACGACCTCTGGGCGCGCTTGATGACGGGCGCTGGCGGGCGTGGCCCGGCGGGTCCTCCAGGCCGAATGATCTTGGAGCGATAGCTGCCTGAGGCCAGGAGGATCCCGCCGGGTCGCGCCCGCCAGCGCCTCAGCGTCTCAGCGCACCGCGCGCGACAGGCCAGAGGTCGCGCGATCGACCTGCTCGGTCAGCGCCGTCACCGCGGCGGCCACCTTGGTGACGCCCTCGCGGGCCTCGTCCCAGTGGCCCTCCTCGAGCCCCTCGCGGATCTGCGGCAGCGTCTTCACGCCGTAGCCGGTGTAGAACCCCGGCGCGTAGATCTGGTGCTGGAACCAGTCGCGGCGCGGCAGGCCCTTGTCGTTGCCGAGCCGGCGCTCCGACGAGTAGACCAGCTGGTTGACCACCTTCAGCGCCTCCTGCTGCACCTGCAGCGCCTTGGCGGTGGCGTTGGGCACCGCGCCGTAGGCCTTCTCGAAGGCCAGCGACGACTTCGACAGCGCCGCCACCGCGCTCACGAGCGGCGCGAAGTCGATGGCCGGCGCCTTCTTCTCGGCGTGCAGCTTCTGCACCTCGGCCACGTAGCGCGCTAGCGTGTCGGACATATCCGAGAAGCGGAACGGCAGCACCGCCGCTTCCGACAGCCGCAGCACCGCGGTGCCGGTCACCTGGGCCAGCGTCCGGCCGTAGACGAACTCGCCGTCGGAGTACTTCGTGTACCACTCGAACGAGTCGTAGACCGAGTGGTAGACGCCGCCCGGGCTCTCGCCGCCGAAGCCGAGGTTGAGCGACGCCAGCGTGAGGTGCTGCAGGAACGGGGTGAAGTCCGACCCCGAGCCGAGCGGGGCGATGCGGATGTTGGCGTCCTTCTCGGCCTCGGCGCGCTCGGCCTCGGGGAGGCCGTCGATGGCCTTGCGGCGGGCCATCTCGAGCACCGGCTTGCCGGTCTTCGGGTCGTTGATGTCGCGCGCCACCTCGCTGATGAACTGCTGGAGCGAGTGCGAGCCGCCGGCCTGCAGCCAGCCCTTCCCGGTGCCGTCGGTGTTGATGTAGACCACGCCCTTGCCGCGCAGCTCGGCGGCGTGCTTCTCGGCCCACTCGGTGGAGCCGAGCAGGCCCCACTCCTCGCCGTCCCACAGCGCCAGGATGATCGTCCGCTTCGGCCGCCAGCCGCCCTTCACCAGCTCGCCGAGGCCGCGCGCCACTTCCATCAGCGACACCGCGCCGCTCACCGGGTCGTCGGCGCCGTTCACCCAGGCGTCGTGATGGTTGCCGAAAATCACCCACTCGTCGGGGAACGTCGAGCCCTCGATGCGGGCGATCACGTTGTAGAGCGGCCGGTTCTGCCAGTCGAAGGCCAGCTTGAGCCGCACCGCCGCCGGGCCGGGGCCGAGCCGGTAGGTGACCGGGAGCGCGCCGCGCCAGCTCTCCGGCGCCACCGGGCCGCGCATCGCCTCGAGCAGCGGCTTGGCGTCGCCCCACGAGATCGGCATCACCGGGATCTTGAGGATGGTCTTCGCCTCGGCCGCCGGCAGCTTCTTCCCGCCGCGCTCGGCGCCCCAGCCGGGCGTGAGCGGATCTCCGGTGTGCACCGGCATGTCCATCACGCTGCCGCGTTGCACGCCGAACTCGGGGCGGTAGGGCCCGGTCGGGAACACCTCGCCCTGGAAGAAGCCGTCGTCGCGCGGATCGGAGTAGATCAGGCAGCCGATGGCGCCGTGCTCCCACGCCACCTTGGGCTTGATGCCGCGCCAGCCGCCGCCGTAGCGGGCCAGCACGATCTTGCCCTTCACGCTCACGCCGGCCTTGTCGAGCTCGAGGTAGTCGGCCGGCATGCCGTAGTTCACGTAGACCACCTCGCCGGTCACCTCGCCGTCGGCGGAGTAGGCGTTGTAGGTCGGCGTCTGGTCGGCGTCGAGCGAGTCGGGGTCCTGCGGAACCGGCGGCTCCTGGATGAGCATGCTGCGGCCGGTCGGCGCCACCATCTCGAGCCGTCGCTCCTTGGGCCAGGGCATATAGGCCTCCAGCTCCTCGATCGACGCGTTCAGCCCGAACGACTTGAACTTCTCGAGCGCGTAGTCGGCGACCACCTTCGAACCGGGCCGGCCGGCGACATGGGGCTCGGCCGACATCGCCTTCATGTACTCGCGCAGGCGGGCGGCGTCGGGCACGGCGCGGAACTTCTCTTCGAGGGCGCGCTGCGCGGCGACGGCATCGCTGGCGAACCCGCGGACCGGCGTCGACTGCCCGGCAAGGGGGAACTGGATCAGGGCGGCGCCGACGAGCGCCAGCAGCGGGACGGTAACGACGGGCGAGGGACGGGACATGGCCGGAAAGCGTACCCGGCCGCCAACGCCGCTGGCAAGCGGCCGCCGGCTACTTGTCGACGTAGGCTTCGCGGCGCTCGAACAGCGCCAGCCGTGCAGCCACCGCCGTCGAGAGCGGCGGCGTCGCCAGCGCCAGCGCGGCGCGGGCGGCGGCCACGGCCTCGTCGAAGCGCCCGGCGGAGGCCAGCGCCACGCCGAGCACGTCGAGGGCGCGGGCATCGCGCCGGGCGGTGAGGGCCACGGCGCGTTCGGCCAGCTCCACGGCGTCGCGTGGGGCGCGGGTATTGGGATCGGCGGCGGTCGCCAGCACCCATGCCGCGGTGGTGGCGGCCAGCCCCCAGTCCGGCTTGGCGGCGGCGGCCTGACGGAAGTTGCGGCCGGCCGCGGCGATGTCGCCGGTCCGCACCGCCAGGTGGCCGAGGTTGAAGTAGGCCTCGGCGTAGCCGGGGCGCAGCCGCAGCGCCTCGCGGAGCTCCCGCTCCGCGCGCGCGTAGTCGCCGCGCCGCCACAACGCCGCGCCGAGGTTGTTGCGGGCTTCGGGCAGCGAGGGTTCGAGCGCCACCGCCTGCTCGTAGCGCGGCACTGCCTCGGCGAGGCGGCCGGCCGACATCAGGGTGTCGGCGAGGTTGTTGAGCGCCTTCGCGTAGCGCGGATCGATCGCCAGCGCCCGCTCGTAGGCGGCGATGGCGTCGTCGAAGAGCCCGGCCGAGGTCAGCGCCGTGCCGAGGTTGTAGTGGGCGGCGGCCGACTGCGGCTTGCGTTCGGCGCTGGCCCGGAAGTGGCTCACGGCCACGGCCGGCCGGCCGAGCAGCAGCGCCAGCACGCCGGCGTCGTCGTGCAGCTCGGTGTCATCGGGTGTCGCCGCCAGCATCGTCTCGAGGCCGATGAGGTCCTCGGCGGTCATCTTGGCCTCGACCTCGGCGCGCAGCCGCGTCCGGTCGGCGTCGCTGTCGGTGGCGAGCTGGAACCACAGGTCGCCCATCTCGTCGAAGGAACGCTGTCCCCAGCGGACCCGCTGGGTCGGCACCTGCGGGTTGCGCGGGTTGCCGGCCGAGTTGTCGTAGACGTAGCGCATCGCCACGGTGGTGCCGCGCGGCAGCCGCACCGGCTGCGTGTAGCGGTAGACGTGCTGCCAGCGGAAGTCCCAACCGCCGATGTGGATCAGCGTGCGCGTCGAGCCGTCGGGGAAGGTCGCCGTGCCGGTGACGTCGGCGGCCCGATAGTGGGCGTGCGGCTGCACGGCCAGCAGCGTGGCGTCCACCGGCAGCGTGTAGCGATCCTCGACGACGTAGGCGGCCTCGCCGGCCGGGATGTCGATGCCCTGCGATCCGAGCCGCAATATCGACGGCGTGCGGGTCGGCGGCGTGTCGCTGAAGAAGAAGGCGATCGACGGCCGCACGGCCTCGGGCTTGCCGCTCGGCTGCATGTGCAGCTGCACCACCAGATCGGTGCCGGGGTCGAGCCGCCACGCCAGGTCGGCGTCCACCAGCGGCGCGATCTGGCCCGGCGTCCAGCCCAGGAAGTGGCCGTCGGGATACTCGGCCGAGCGGGCCAGCAGGCCGTCGTAGCCGGGCGCGGGGTCGGCGGCGTCGAGCCGCCGTGAGCCGTCGCTGCGATCGACGCGGATGTTGGCGTGGTGCACGACCCGGCCGTTGCCGGGATGGAACTCGATGCCGCGCACGTAGCGGGTGCCGGTCACCGGCAGCGGCACCGCGAAGATGCGGAACACGTCGCTCGGTTCGCCCGGCAAGGTGTACCCGTCGGGCAGCGTCACCACCAGGTCGGGCTCGCCCAGATACCAGCCGGCGGGCCAGCGTGGCGGCGCCGGCGGACGTCCCGGGCCCTCGACGGGCGCGGCGGCCCACCGCTCGATCAGCGCCACCTGCTCGGCGGTGAGCCGTGGCTGCGCGATGAACTCGCCGGGGTGGCCGTCGGCTTTCCACGGCGGCATGAAGCCGCTGCGCGTCACCGCGGCGAGCTGCGCGGCGCGGCGGCTGGCGTCGGCGAAGGTGAGCAGCGCGAAGGGCCCGGCGCCGCCCGGACGGTGACACTGCGCGCAGTGGCCGTGGAGGATCGGCGCGATGTGCTGGTTGAACGTGACCGGCGCCGTGTCGGCCGCGGCTGGCGCCGTTTGCGCCGCCGCGCCGCGGGCGCCGCTGACGGCGAGCGCGGCGAGCACGGCGGCCTGAACAGCGCGCCGGCTCATGGGCGGTGGCGGACGATGGCGCAGCCCACCGCCGGCACCACGTCGGGCGACAGCGGGCGGCCGTCGAGCGCCGCGGCGACCGCGTCGACCAGGTCGTGCGTCGTCGGCGCCGGGCGATCGACGCCGAAGTCCACGTAGCGGTCGTCGATCCGGCCGCGATAGACGCGCCGCCCCGACCGGTCGAATACCGCGGCTTCGGGCGTCACCGCGGCGCCGGCGCGATCGGCCAGCACCCCGCCGGGATCCAGGACCACCGGCAACCCGTAGGCAAAGGCGGCGGCGTGCGCGCGCGCGGCGGAGGGCGACTCGCCGGCGTTGGCGTAGACGATCCAGGTGGCGACGCCCTTGGCGGCGAAGCGCGCCGCCAGGCGACGCACCTCGGGCGCGTAGCGATCGGAGATCGGGCAGTCCACGGCGGTGAAGAGCAGCACCGTGGCCACGCCGCGCGAGCCGAGGGGATCGACGGCCCGCCCGTCGGGGTCGGTCACGGCCGACGGCTGGGCAGCCGCGGCAACCACCGCGGCAAGGAGCATCGCGGCAGCCGGTGCGAAGCGAGGGCGCAGGTCCGCGGCCGTCATCGCCGATCCGAGTATAGCGTCCGCAAACAGCACGGGCGGGCCGTGAGGCCCGCCCGTGTCGATCCATGCCTTCCCGAGCCCCGGGACCCGAGTCCCGAGCCCCGATGAGTGGTTACCAGAACGTCTCGATGCCGACGCGGATCAGCCGGCCCTGGAGAATCGTCGCCGGCTGCAGATAGGTCGCCGCCCCGAACTGCGCGGTGGCGATCGACGAGTAGCGATCGCTGTTCAGCGCGTTGAACACGTCGATCTTCGGCGAGAAGCGGATGCCGCGGTAGTTGATCGACTTGGCCAGCGACAGGTCCAGCTGGTTGATCCGCGGCATGTACTCGGTCTGCGGGGCGCGCAGCGGCACGTTGAGCGTGGCGGTGGTGAGGTTGGGGATGACGAGCTCGCCCGGCCGGCACGGCGCCAGGCAGTTGGCCGCATAGCGGGTCGTCCGGGTGACCTGCCAGAACGTCCCCTGGCCGCGCGGCTGGTCGAAGCCGGTGCCGAAGGTGAACACCCCGTAGGGAATCGCCTCGGTGCCGATGACGTAGCCGTTCAGGCTCTGCAGCGAGGCGCTGACGGTGACGCCCCACCACGGCAGCGGATACGTGCCGGCCAGCTTGAACTGCTTGAGCCACGGCAGGCCGTTCTCGGACTGGTCGCAGAACACGGTGAAGTTCGGGTCGGTGCCGGCGCTGCACACGTTGGACAGCGTGCGCTCCAGGTTGAAGCCGCCGAACACGCGCGCGCCGCGCGGCAGCCGGGCGTTGAAGCCCAGCTCGAAGCCGTTGTAGACGCGCGAGATGTCCGGATCGTGCACGTCGACGTTCTGCACCGCCGACAGGAACTCCGGCTTGACGTTGTAGGCCGGGATGATCGACCCGTCGATCGGGCTCACGACGTCGACCCGGGTGTAGCTGTCGAAGTTGCGGGCGACGTTGTTGCGCTCGGTGATGTCGGTGAACTGGTTGCGGTACCACTCCGCGGTCAGGGTGAGCCGGTTCCACAGCTCCTGCGTGGCGCCGAGGTTGAACGACCACTGGCCGGGCCGCTGGATGTCCGGATCGGGCGTGGCCAGCGAACGGATGCCGAAGTTGGCCGGCAGCTGGGCCAGGTTGATCTCGCAGCCCGGCGTCAGGTACACGCAGCCGCGCTCGCCCTGGGCGATGTCGTCGCCGTTGAGGTCCTGCCAGGTGAGGTTCGCCGTGGTCAGGGCGGTCGGGCTGTAGAGCTGCGACAGCCCGGTGGTCTGCGCCGTCATGAATCGATTCAGGCCGGTGCGGATCGCCGTCTTGCCGTTGCCGAAGATGTCCCACACCACCGAGACACGCGGCGAGAAGTCGCTCCACGTCGGAATCTCGATGTCGTCGTAGGCCGGCGAGTTGGCGAAGCGCCCGACCTGCGCGGCCTGGCCGACGATGCTCTGCGCCAGCCGGTCGTAGCGGACGCCGTAGTTGATGGTGACGTTGCTCAACCGCCAGGAGTCCTGGGCGTACACGGCGAACTGGCCGTCCATGTTCTCCTGCACTTCGAGCGGCGTGTTGAGCACCGTGACCTGCTGCGGCACGCCGTTGTTGTAGGTCTGGTAGAGATCGGCGTTGGCGTTGTTGTAGCGCCGGTAGATGCCCCAGCCGTAGTGCAGGCCGGCCTTCATGGTGTGCGAGCCGGTGACGCGCGACAGCGACGTCATCACGTTGTAGCGGTCGGGGTAGTTGCCCAGCTGGGCCGACGACGCGTTCCACAGCAGGTTGGTGCTGACGTCGTTCTTACGGACGTTGCGATACCACTCCGGCGTGCCGCGCTCGGCGAAGATGCCGGGCTGGTAGAGGTTGTCGTAGCGCTCGCGGTTGAACGAGAAGCCGGTCTCGAGCAGCAGGCTCGACGACAGCGTGGAGGTCCACTTGGCCGAGCCGGTGGCGAAGATCGGCGTGTTCCACACCACCGACGCGGTGCGGGGATCGGTGTTCGAGCCCATCGCCGCCGCCCGCAGCCGCAGCGCGCGATCGTAGTAGACGGCGAACTTGTTGCGCTGGCTCATCTGCCAGGTGAAGCGCAGGATGGGGTTGTCCATCTTCTCGGGCGACACCCCCTGCTCGCAGTCGACGGCACCGCTCAGGCACTGGGCGAAGGCCTGCGGCGCCGGGACGTTGGTCGGCAGGTTGAAAGTATTGGGCACGAACTTGTCGTACTTGGCCTTGCGATACGCGCCGAAGAACCACAGCTTGTCGCGGACGATCGGCCCGCCCAGCTCGACGTTGAACTCGTAGAAGTTCGACACCCGATCGACGTTGCGCACGCCCAGCGCGCGCAGGTCGTCGGTCAGGTTGTCGCCCTGCCACGACGACGGGCTCTTCAGATACTTGACGCCGCCGGAGAACCGGTTGCCGCCGTCCTTGGGGACCAGGTTCAGGTTGACGCCGCCGGTCATCGTCTCCGAGTTGCCGCCCGAGGTCATGTAGACGGCTTCCTGGGTCATCGCTTCGTTGTGGTAGGCGTTGACGGCGCCGTCGCCCATCAGGCCGTTGGTCATCAGGCCGTCGACCATGACGATGGTCTGGGCCGAGCCGCTGCCGCGGACGAAGAAGTAGGTCTGCTGCATGGCGCGCGAGCCGCCCACGTCGGGCTGGTTGAAGGTCACGCCGGGGATCAGCTGGCCGAGCCCCTGGATGGTGCGGGCGGTCGGCACCGCGTCGAGCACGTCGCGCGACAGCACCTGCTGCTTGACGTTGCTCTGCACGTCGACCAGCGGCGACTGCCCGGAGACGGTGACCGACTCCTGCAGCGTGCCCACCTTGAGGTCGGCGTTGATCGTGGCGACGAAGTTCGACGGCAGCTCGAGTTCACGAATGACGACGTTGAACCCCTGCAGCGTGAACGTGATCTTGTAGTTGCCGGGCCGCAGATCGATCATGCGGTAGGCGCCGTTCTCGTCGGTGACGGCCGAGCGCACCTTCTCGATCAGCGCCTCGCTGGCGGCTTCCACGCTCACACCCGGCATCACCGCGCCGGACTCGTCCCTCACGACGCCGCTGATGGCACTCTGCGCGTACGCCGGGGACGACCACAACGCGGCCGCCGCGAACGCGATGGAGAGAGCCAGCGCTAGCCTGGTTCTGCTCGACATGCTTCCAACCTCCAAGTGAGGGTTCAGCCTCGATAGGCGCACAGCATCGATCGGCCAACCCCCGGGCATCGGAAAGGCTACCGGTCCGGTGCCGGCGAGTCAACGGCGAATGCCGAAAAACCCCAATGAAAATGGGGCCGATATGTCGATCATCGTTCGATGGCATCGCATCATCGCATCGACATTCGCAGACAATCCATCGCATTGAATTGTGGCGTGCATGCAAAATCAAAAAGCCGGTCGGCGCGTTGCCGACCGGCTTGGTGGAGCACGAATTTCCCGTCGTGACGTTCGTGACGTTACTTGATCGTCACCTTCACGTAGGCATTGGTCCAGCAGCACTGGAACCCGCCACCGCCCTCGCCCGAATTGTCGTTGCCCTGCGCGCGGAGGATGTACTCGCCGGGCGCCGAGAACGTCGCCGTCGTCGACGTGCGGCCGTCGTCGCCGATCTTCGGCCGCTGCTCGCTGAACGTCACGTTCCCGGGACCGCGGTGCTTGTGCCACGACTGCACCAGGCGCGGGATGCGGCCGGCCGTCGCCGGATTCTCGCCTTCTTCCTTGTGCATGTCGTCGGTGATGATCACCTCCAGCGTCACCGCTTGACCGACCGCGCCGGTGAGGGTGTGCGCGATCTCGACCGGCGGCCCGGTGAAGGTCTTGCCGGTCGGCGAGAACTTGAGCACCGGCGGCGTGTTGCCTTCGGCGGCGTCCTTGAACGGCTCGATCTGGTAGTCCTTGATCAACCCGACCGGCACCGACGCGGTCTTGCCGTTGGCGACGATGGTCCAGGTGTAGCGCTTCTCGCTGCCGAAGTCCTTGGGCACCTTGATGGCGAACACGCCCCAGCCGCGCCGCGGGTGGAAGTAGGTGGGCTGGCCCAGGTCGGGGCCGCCCGGTTCGATGCGGTTGTTGGGCCCGACCGGGATGTCGAGGGCCTGCTTCTGGTTGCGGTTGTAATAGCCGAGCAGCAGGTTGTAGGTGCCGTCGGGATTGGCGTACCAGCCCTCGAAGGCCGGATAGACCGCTTCGCCGGTGTCCTTGAGCGCCGACAGCGGCAGCTGTCCGGCCACCGGGACGACCAGGCTCATCGTCAGGGCCACGCCGGCGGCCACTGCGGCCGCGCTGCGGCGCGGAATCGACACCAACCGTCTCATCGCTGCCATCTCCGTCTGAAAACACAACGGGGGTGCCGCCTCACGACAGCACCCCCGAGCGTGGATGTCTGGTTACACGGAACCGGTCGGCTCCGCTACTGCTGCTGACGCTCGCTGGTGGTGCTGGCGGTCGCCGCCTTGCGCTTCTCGACCTCGACCTTGAAGTCCTCGTCCTCCATGTAGGTGATGTTGACCCAGGCGTGCGCCATCTCGTCGACGGTGCGATCGCCCCAGCCGACCCACTGGTTGGGATCGGGGTTGTTCTTGTTGGCGGCGGTGTTGTCGTGCCACGAGGTGATGCGCAGGATGGTGCCCTTGGGCAGCAGCGGCGCGGCGTGGTCGGCGTAGACGTAGTTGGTGTGCCAGTTGAAGCTGTAGTCGCTGACCTGGCTGAGCATCTGGATCTGGCCGTTGGGGAGGATCGCCTCCATCGACATCGCCTTGCCGCGCAGGTGCATGTGCGGCTGGAAGTTCTCGACCCGGCCGGCCTTCTTCATCACGTGGAAGTTCTGCGTGACGCTGAGCGAGTTGGGGGCGATGTCGAGGGCGCGGTTGCCGCCGGTGATGCCGCTGAAGAGCGCCAGCG
>CAYUAX010000096.1:0-17219 GCA_964442845.1 uncultured Bifidobacteriaceae bacterium
AGAATCTTGGAGCCGGCGGTCGGACTTGAACCGACGACCTGCTGATTACGAATCAGCTGCTCTACCAACTGAGCTACGCCGGCCGGCGTGACGCGTGCCAGGCGCATGGCGCCGGGCAGAGACCGTCAAGCTTAGCACAGCCGCTGGCGCCAACCCTGGCGCCGGCCCGGCCGTCCAAGCCGTGCCGACGTGGGCACTCCGCGTGTCGCGGACGCCGCATGCCGGCCCGGAGCCGCCCGTGCTCGACGCCCTTCGCGCCGCCGCCCGCCAGGTCCGCCACCACCCCCGTTTCGCGGTGGTCACCATGCTCGTCCTCGGGCTCGGCACCGGGGCCGCCGCCATCGTGTTCACCGTGGTGGACGCGGTGGTGCTCCGGCCATTGCCGTACAAGGTGCCCGAGCAGTTGGTGGCCATCTGGGACACCAATGCCTCGAAGGCGGCGAATCACGACCCGATCTCCCCCGTGAACTTCATGGACGTGCGGGCGCTGCCGGTGTTCGCCGACGCCGCGGCGTGGTGGCGTCCGGGCATCAACCTCACCGACCCCGGGCTCGACCCGGCTCGCGTGGCGACCATCGAAGTGAGCGGCAACCTGTTCCAGCTGCTCGGCGTCGCGCCGCAGGTGGGGCAGGGGTTTCCCGACGGCGGCCCGCTCTTCGCGCCCACCGAACTGGTGGCGGTGATCAGCGATCGGCTGTGGCGCACGCGCTACGGCGCCGACCCTGCGGTGGTGGGGAAGGCGCTGCTGCTGAACGACGAGCCCTACACCGTGCTCGGCGTGATGCCGCCGGGCTTCCACTATCCCGACGACGTGGACGTGTGGCAGCGCCTGCGCTGGGACATGACGCAGCACAGCCGCGCCGCGCATTTCATGGAGGCGGTGGCGCGCCTGAAGCCGGACGCCACGGTCGCGCAGGCGCAAGCCGCCGCGGACACGCTGACCGCGCGCTTCCAGACCGAGTTCCCACAGACCAACAAAGGGTGGGGCACGCGGCTGGTTCCGCAGCTCGACGAGACGCTGGGCTACTACCGGCCGGCGTTGTCGGTGCTGCTCGGCGCTGTGGCCGTGCTGCTCGTCATCGCCTGCATCAACGTGGCGTCGCTGCTGCTCACCCGCGCATTGTCGCGCGAGCGCGAACTCGCCGTGCGGGTCGCCCTCGGCGCCTCGCCCGGGCAACTGGTGAAGCAGATGCTGGCCGAGGGGCTGATTCTCGCGGTGGGCGGTGCCGCCGTCGGACTCGGCCTGGCGGCGGCCGGGCTGCCGCTGTTGCGCCGCTACACGCCGGTCGTCGTGCCGCGCCTGACCGAGGCCGCGGTCGACGTCCGCACCCTGGCGGCCACCGCGGCCATGGTGCTCGGTGCCACGCTGTTCTTCGCGCTGGTACCGGCGCTGGCGTCGCTCAAACGCCACCTGACGGCGGAGCTGAAGAGCGGCGAACGTGGCAGCTCACGCGGCGCGCGACGCCTCTACTCGGTGCTGGTCGGCGCGGAGTTGGCGCTGGCCTGCGGCCTGCTCGTCGGCTCGGCGTTGCTCGTACGCACCGTGCAGCGGATGACCGAAACGCCGACCGGCGTGGACGCCGCGGAGGTGACGACGACGTCGATCCAGGTGCGTCCGGCCGCCGGCCCGCGTGAGACGTTGGTCGCGCGCTGGGCGGCGATCGAGGCGCAGCACGCGGCGGTGCTGGACGCGGTGCGCCGCGAACCAGGCGTGACGGCAGCGGGCGCCACCAACTTCCTGCCGTTCGAGGTCGGCTGGCGCAACCCGTTCCTGATCGTCGGGGATCCGCCGCCGCCGCGCCTCGACGACGCACCGCAGGCGCAGTTCCACAGCGCGAGCGACGGCTACTTCGCGGCCATGGGCGCGCGGCTGGTGCGCGGCCGCGACTTCACCGCGTTCGATGGCCCCGAGGCGCCAGGCGCGGCGGTCGTCAACGAGAGCTTCGCACGCCGCTATCTCGAGGGGCGCGACGCCGTGGGGACGTCGCTCACAGTCCTGTCGAGCGGTGTCGGGCCCCTGGGCGTCAACCTCAAGTGGGTCCGTGGCCAGCACGGCGTGCCGTTCGAGATCGTCGGCGTGGTGGCGGACATCCGCAATGTCGCCCTCGGCCAGGAGGTGGAGCCGGCGATCTACCTGAGCACCCGCCAGTTCCCGTTCTCGGAAGTGGCGATTGCCGTACGGGCGATCGATCCGGCCAGCGGCGCCGCAGCTGTCCGCAACGCGCTCCGCAAGGTGGCGCCGGCCATTCCCATGGCCGAGCCGCGCACCTGGGGCAGCCGCCTGGCCGAGCGTACCGCCGAGGCCCGCGTGCTGCGGGCGGTGCTGCTGCTGTTCGGCGGGCTGGCGGCGCTGCTGGCCGCCGTCGGCGTCTACGGTCTGTTCTCGTGGGCGGTGGCGATGCGCACGCGCGAGCTGGCCATTCGGCTCGCGCTCGGTGCCACGGCCGGGTCGGTCGGCGCGCTGGTGGTGCGCCACGGCGCGGCCCTGGTGCTCGCCGGCCTGGCCGGAGGGATTCTGGCCGTGCAGTTGCTCGACGGCCTGCTGTCGCGCGTGCTCTACGGTGTGTCGGCGCGCGACGGCGTGGCCATTGGCGCCGCCTGCGCGGTGCTGGTCGTCGCGGCGCTGGTCGCCACGCTGCCGCCGGCATGGCGGGCCATGCGCGTCAATCCGGTCGATGGATTGAGGATTGAATAGCCATCTGTTGACCTGGTGATGTGGCGATGTGGCGACCTGAGGTCGATCTGACGATCTGCAGATCTATCGATAGATCGACCGCTCGACCGATCGCCAGATTGGATCGCCAGGTCACCACATCACCAGATCACGAGATGTGCTGCCAGCCGCCTATTTCGTCGAAACCTCGACGTCGGAGTCGCGCCGCCGCCGCTGCGTCACCGGCTGCGCCCCGGCCCACCACGCCGTGCCGGCGGCCGTGGCGTCGGACTTCTGCAGCAGCGCCAGCATCTCGTCGGCGGTGATTGGCCGCGAGAACAGGAAGCCTTGGGCGAGCGGACAGCCGAGCGCCTTCAGGGTGTCGAGCTCGGTGGGCGTCTCGACGCCCTCGGCCACCACGTCGATGCCGAGGATCGCCGCCAGCTCCACGGCGTACTGCACGATGGCCGAGCTGCCGCCCTGCTGCTGGTTGCCGCCGATATAAGCGCGGTCGATCTTCAGCGTGTGCACGCCGAGCGCGCGGATGTGCTCGGTGGCGGCCAGGCCGAGCCCGAAGTCGTCGAGGGCCACCTTGAACTCCGCCTCGCGCAGCGCGGTGGTCACCGCCACGGCGCGGTCGTAGTGCGACATCGCCTCCATCTCGGCGATCTCCACCTCGAGGTCGCCGTGGTCGAGGCCGGCGGCGCGGGTCGCGGCGTCGAGTCGCGCCAGGAGGTCGGGCTCCAGGAACTGGCGGGCGATCAGGTTCACCGACACGCGGATGCCGTGGGCGGGCGCGTGGGCGCGTCGCCACGCGGCCAACGTGGCGCAGGCCGCGGTGAGGCCCTCCCAGCCGATCGGCACGATCGTCCCGGTCTGCTCGAGCAGCGGCACGAAGATGTTGGGCCGCAGCAGCCCGCGGGCCGGATGGCGCCAGCGCATCAGCGCCTCGGCGCGCACGATCGATCCGTCCTGCAGGTCGACCACCGGCTGGTACCACCACTCGAACTGGTGCTCGGTGATCGCCGGCGACAGGTCGGCGGCGAACTCCATGAATTCGGTGATCCCGGCCCGCGCCGAGTCGTCGAAGAGCTGCGTCTCGGACGGTCCTCGGGTCTTGGCCCGCACCAGCGCCGAGTAGGCGTCGCGCAGCATGTCCTCGGCCGAGTCGTGGGCGGCGCTGTTGCCGGCCACGCCGATGCTCACCGAGGTGAACAGGCGCTGGCCGGCGACGGGGAAGGGGGCGGCCATGGCGTCGTGGATACGGCCGGCGACGCGGGTCCCGTCGCGCACGTCGACGAGGTGCGAGAGCACCACGGCGCATTCGTCGCCGCCGAGCGGCGGCAGGGCGACGTCGGCGGGCGCCCCTTCGTGGCCGCGGTTCGACCCGAGCCGGGCCACCAGGTCGCCTTCGCGCAGGCAGCGCGACACCCGGCGCAGCGCTTCGCTGAGCAGCGTGTCCGCGGTGGCGTGGCCGAGCAGTTCGTTCATCGCCCCGAAGCGGTCGAGATCGACCAGCAGCAGCGCGAAGCGCACGCCCGGATCGCGCCGGGCCGCCTGAATCAGCCGGGCGACGTGCGCGCGCAGTTCCGTGACGCCGGGCAGGCCGGCCAGTGGATCGCGCGTGTTGCGCTCGCTCACGTCGGCGAGCGTGCCGGCCAGCTGCGTCGGCCGGCCGGCCGCATCGCGTTCGATGACGGCGCGCGCCACCACCCACTTGAAGCCGCCGCTGCGGGTGCGGACGCGGTGCTCGGCGACGAACTCCGCGGTCTCGCCGCCGACGTGCCGGTCGAGAGTCGCCATCAGCGCCGCGACGTCGTCGGGGTGGACCCGGCCGAGCCAGAAGTGCAGGGAGCGGACGTCGTCCACCGGCGGCTCGCCCATCAGCGCGTGCCAGGCGGCGGAATAGGCGACGCGATCGGAATCGACGCGCCAGCGCCAGGCGGCCGCTGGGGTCACCGGGGCCAAGCCGTCGTCGCGGCCGTCACTGGGCATCCGCAGTCTCGTGGGCAGCCGGCCGGGGACCGGGTTGCCGCGTCGTTCTCCGGATGGTAGCGCCGCCACGTGGCGGCGGCCAAGCGCCGGATCGGATGCGCTCCGCGAATCGAGGGGGCGGGAGCGCCCGGCGTCAGAGGCCCTGGGCGGGCAGCAGGCGCTCGACGCTGGCGATCAGATGATCGACGTCGAGCGGCTTGGCTTCGAAGCCGTCGCAGCCGACGCGCATGGCCAGGTTGCGGCGGTCGGTCTGGCAGTCTTCGGACAACGCCACCACCAGAATGTGGCGGGTCACCGGGTCGGCCTTGAGCCGGCGGGTGTACTCCCACCCGTCGAGGGTCGGCCGGTCCATGTCCATCAGAATCACGTCGGGGCGCTCCTCGCGGGCGAGCTGCAGCGCCACGCGGCCGTTTTCGGCGACGTGGGCGCGGAAGCCGCGCTGCTGGAAGCGCTGCAGCACCAGTTGGCGTTCGTCGTCGGGTTCGTCTACGACGATCACCGTCCCGCGGGTGCCGACGCTGAAACGCTGGCTGTTCATGGCCACGATCAGGTACAGGCTTTACAGGAACCGTGCCAGCCGTCCGCGCCTTCGCCGTTGCACGGTTTCCCGCGGCGATTCGCGCCCGCACCCGCCGGTCCCCCTGCGGGAGGGGGTGACGGAAACGGCGCAGCTGCCACTTTTCTGACGTCACCGGGCCCACGTGGGCATCGGCGGGCCAGCCTGGGCTACCATGAGGGGTTCGGAGCCCGTGCCGCGGCCTCGCCGTGGCCACTCCCGCCTCCTGCGCATGCCAGCCACCGCCTCGCCGGCGTCGGCCGCTCTGGTCATCAAGGGCGCCCGCACGCACAACCTGAAGAACGTCGATCTCACCCTGCCCGCCGAGGCGCTGGTCGTCGTCACCGGCGTGAGCGGGTCGGGGAAGTCGTCGCTCGCGTTCGACACGATCTACGCCGAGGGGCAGCGCCGCTACGTGGAGTCGCTGTCGGCCTACGCCCGGCAGTTCCTCGAGCGGATGGAGAAGCCCGACGTCGATCGCATCGAGGGCATCGCGCCGTCGATCGCCATCCGGCAGAAGAACAGCGTCCGCAACCCGCGCTCGACGGTCGGCACCGTCACCGAGATCCACGACTACATGCGGCTGCTCTTCGCCCGGGTCGGCCGCACCTACTGCCGCACCTGCGGCGTCGAGGTGGTGCGCGAGACCGCCGAGGTGGTCACCGACCGGCTGCTGGCGCTGTCGCCCGGGGCGCGGCTGCTGATTGGCTTCGACATGCCGGTGCTGGCGGCGGCGGCCGCCGCGCCGGCCCGCGGCGACGACGAGATCGAGGACGAAGAGGCGGCCGACGACGCCGCCGACGCGGTGCCGGCCAAGGCCACGCTGTCGCCCGGGGCCGCGGCGGTGGACGCGCTGCGCCGCAAGGGCTTCGGACGGCTGCTGGTGGACGGCGCCGCCCGCCCGTTCGAGGACCTCACCCCGGCCGACTACGACGGCCGGCCGGTGCTGGCCGTGGTCGTCGATCGCGTGAAGGTCGAGCCCGAGGTGCGGTCGCGGATCACCGACGCCGTCGAGATCGCCTACCAGGAGGGCGGCGGCGCGGCCTGGGTGCTGCAGCTCGGCGAGGACGGGGCGCCCGACCTGCGCCACGCGTTCAGCGAACGGTTCGAGTGCCGGACCTGCGGCCTGTCGTACGAGGACCCGCAGCCGCGGCTGTTCTCGTTCAACAACCCGTTCGGTGCCTGCCCGACCTGCCACGGCTTCGGCAACATCATCGAGCTCGACCTCGACCTGGTCGTGCCCGACCCGGCGAAGACATTGTCCGGCGGCGCGATCGAGCCGTGGACCAAGCCGCACTACCGCACCTATCTCGGCGACCTGAAGAAGATGGCCAAGGCGCGCGGCGTCCCGCTCGACGTGCCGTGGCAGGACCTCACCGACGAGCAGCGTCGCCTCGTGATCCACGGCGACGGCGACTACGACGGCATTCGCGGGTTCTTCGATTGGCTCGAACGCAAGAAGTACAAGGTGCACGTCCGGGTGTTCCTCAGCCGCTACCGCGGCTACCAGACCTGCCCCGACTGCCAGGGCACGCGGTTGCGCCGCGAAGCCCGGGCGGTGCGCGTCGGCGACCGTACCATCGACCAGGTGTCGGCGCTGACGACCAGACAGGCCCAGGAGTTCTTCGCCGCCCTGGCGCTCACCGCGCAGGAGGCGGCGATCGCCGACAAGGTGCTGAAGGAGATCCGCCGGCGGCTCGGCTTTCTGAGCGACGTCGGTCTCGAGTACCTGACGCTCGACCGGCTGTCGTCGACGTTGTCGGGCGGGGAAGCGCAGCGCATCAACCTGGCCACGTCCCTCGGCGCCTCGCTGGTCGGCACCCTCTACGTGCTCGACGAGCCGTCGATCGGCCTGCACCCGCGCGACAACCTGCGGCTCATCGCCATCCTGCGCCAGCTGCGCGACCAGGGCAACACGGTGATCGTCGTCGAACACGACGCCGACATGATCGCCGTCGCCGACCACGTGGTGGACATGGGCCTGGGGGCCGGCGAGCACGGCGGCCGGGTGATCTACTCCGGGCCCCTGGCCGGCCTCACCGACGACCCCCGATCGCTCACCGCCAAGTACCTGCGCGGCGAGCTGCAGATCCCGGTGCCGGCGCAGCGCCGCAAGGGCACGCCGCAGCGGCTGCGGCTGATCGGCGCCCGCGAACACAACCTCAAAGACGTCGATCTCGAGATCCCGCTCAACACGCTCACGGTGATCACCGGCGTGAGCGGGTCGGGCAAGTCGACGCTGGTCCACGACGTGCTCTATGCGGCGTTGAAGCGCGGCAAGGGCGACTGGGACCGCAAGGTCGGCTTCCACCGCCGCCTCGAGGGCGCCGAGTTCCTGACCGACGTGGTGCTTGTCGATCAGACGCCGATCGGCCGCACGCCGCGTTCCAACCCGGTGACCTACCTCAAGGCGTTCGACCCGATTCGCGAGCTGCTGGCGGCGACCAAGGACGCCCGGGCGCGCGGCCTCACCGCCAGCCACTTCTCGTTCAACGTGCCGGGCGGGCGTTGCGAGGCGTGCCAGGGCGAGGGCGAGGTCAAGGTCGAGATGCAGTTCCTCGCCGACGTCTACGTGCCGTGCGAGCACTGCGACGGCAAGCGCTTCAAGCCCAACGTCCTCGACGTGCGCTACAAGGGCAGGAACGTCACCCAGATTCTCGACCTGACCGTGCGCGAGGCGCTGCAGTTCTTCAGCGGCTCGGTCAAGGTGCTGCGCCGCCTGCAGGTGCTCGACGAGATCGGCCTCGGCTACCTGCGGCTCGGCCAGCCGGCGACGACGTTGTCGGGCGGCGAAGCCCAGCGCGTGAAGATCGCCGCGCACCTGGCCTCGCACGGCGGCGAGCGGCTGCTCTACATCCTCGACGAGCCGACCACCGGCCTGCACTTCGACGACATCGCCAAGCTGCTCACCGCCTTCCGCAAGCTGCTCGAGGCCGGCAGCACGCTGGTGGTCATCGAGCACAACCTCGACGTGATCAAGACCGCCGACTGGATCGTCGATCTGGGGCCCGAGGGCGGCGAGGGCGGCGGCCGGCTGGTGGCCATGGGCACGCCGGAGCAGGTGGCGCACGTGGAGACGTCGCACACCGGCCGGTATCTCAAGGCGGCGCTGCAGGCCCACGGACACGCGTAGCCCGCCGATGCCGCGGACCTCGGTGCTGCCCCGCGCGTTCTATGCCCGGCCGACGCTGCAAGTCGCGCGCGACCTGGTCGGCAAGGTGCTCGTGCATCGCACGCCGGCCGGGCGGGTCGCCGGCCGCATCGTCGAGACCGAGGCCTACATCGGCGAGACCGACCCCGCCTGCCACGCCTTCAAGGGCCGCACGCCGCGCAACGACGCGCTCTACGGCCCGCCGGGCCTCGCATACGTCTACGTGAGCTACGGCCTGCACCACCTGCTGAACGCCGTCACGGAGGGGGAGGGCTTCCCGGCCGCGGTGCTGATCCGCGCCGTCGAGCCGCTCGAGGGGCTGCCGGGCATGCGCGCCCGTCGCGCCGCGGTCAGCGGCCGTCCGGCGCCGGCGCGCGACGCCGACTTGTGCCGCGGGCCGGGCAACCTGACGGTGGCGATGGGCATCGCGACACCGACGCACAACGGCCGCATGCTCACCAGCGGCGCGCTCACCGTGCACGACGACGGCGAGGCGGTGGACGCCGTGGCCTGGACGCCGCGCATCGGCGTGACCCTGGGCGCCGATCGGCTGTGGCGGTGCGTGGCCAGCGGAAGTCGTGCGGTGTCGGGCGTGCGGGCGTGGGCGGCGCGCGGCGCGACGGCGCCGTCCCACGCGCGCGAGGCTCGGCGTTCGTAGGGCAGCGCTGAAGAGCTGCCCCACGTACATCAGGTCAGCGCTGGCGCTGCCGGGTCGCTTCCTGCTGCACCTGGACGCGCAGGGTCTGGCGCACGGCGTCGCGCAGCACCTCGATCGTCATCGTGCTGCCGACCGCGGCGTCGGCCACCTCGCGCAGGAAGCGGGCGGCGTCCACCACCGGCCGGCCGTTCACCGACAGGATCACGTCGCCGGGCCGCAGCCCGGCCTGGTAGGCCGCGCCGCGTGCCATGCGCATCACCACGAGTCCCTCGGTGGTCGGCGCGCGCAGTTCGTCGGCGAGCCGCGAGGTGAGCGGCGACACTTCCAGATAGCCGATCGAGCCGCGGCGGACGACGCCGAACTTGGTCAGGTCGTCGACGACCCGCCGTGCCAGGTTGCTCGGCACCGCGAAGCCGATCCCCTGGTAGCCGCCGCTCTGCGAGTAGATGGCGGTGTTGATGCCGATCAGCTCGCCGCGGGCGTTGACCAGCGCGCCGCCGGAGTTGCCGGGGTTGATGGCGGCGTCGGTCTGGATGAAGTCTTCGTAGGCGACGATGCCGACATTGGCGCGGCCCAGCGCGCTGACGATGCCCAGCGTCACCGTCTGACTGAGCTGGAAGGGGTTGCCGATGGCCAGCACCCACTCGGCGACCCTGAGCTTCGCCGAGTCGCCCCACGGAATGGTCGGCAGGCCGCGGGCCTCGACCTTGAGCAGGGCCAGATCGGTGGCCGGATCCACGCCGATCACCTTGGCGCGCAGCTCGCGCTTGTCGCCCAGGGCGACGGTGACTTCCACCTCGCCCTCGCCGACGACGTGGCTGTTGGTGAGCACGTAGCCGTCGGCGCTGATGACCACGCCCGAGCCCAGGCTCGACTCGTAGCGGTCACGGTTCCCGAACATCTCACCGGGATCGCCGAAGAAGTACTGGAAGAACGGGTCGCTGGCGAAGGGCGACGTCTGGCGGCGCACCCGCTGCAGCGAGGCGATGTTGGTGACGGCGCCGACGGTCTGCTCGGCTACCCGGGTGAAGTCGGGGCCGGCGGCGGGAGCCGCGTCGGTGCGGGCCGGACGGGCCGGTGCGGGGGCGGCCTGATCCACCGCCTCGGCCTGGCTCGACGCGCGCATCCGGCCGGAAATGACCAGCCCGGCGGCGACACCGGCCAGGATCAGGACGAGCGCAACCGACAGCCGGCGCATCGCGGCGTCAGCCGACGTCGACGCGTCGCGGGCCGGGAGCAGCGCCCTTCGGCACGACGATCGTCAGCACGCCGTCCTTGAGGTCGGCGGTGATCTGGTCGGCGAGGATGGTGTGGGGCAGGCGGAACGTGCGGCTGAACTCGCCGTGGCCGCGCTCCACCTGGTGGTACTGCTCGCAGGCGACGCGGGCGTCGCGGCGGCCGTGCAGCGTGAGGTGGCCGTCGTGGACGTCGATGCGGATCTGCGGCCGCGGTACCCCGGGCAGCTCGGCGGTCACCACGAACGCGTCGGCGGTCTCGCACAAGTCGGCGGCCGGCACCCAGCCCTGTGGAGCTGGGGCGGGCAGCCGCTCCATCTTCAGCTGAATCGCGAGCAGATCCCGCACGGGATCCCAGCGAGCGAAGGCCACGGTCCCGATGGTAGCACGGCCTCCCGGCGGCGCGCAGGGCCGTGCTAAGCTCCTAAGGTTCTAGACGTTTCCGAGGCAGACACATGGCCAACACCCTCGCCGCCACCCGGCTCAAGCGCGGCATGATCATCATCCAGTCGGGCGACCTGCTCCGCATCCTCGACCTCGAGCACAAGACCCCCGGCAACCTGCGCGGCTTCGTCCGGGTGAAGACCCGCAACCTGCGCAACAACACCACCTCCGAGCAGCGCTTGCGCTCGGAAGACGTGGTCGAGCGGGCCGTGCTCGAAGAGAAGCAGATGCAATATCTCTACAGCGACGGCGACGGCCACCATTTCATGGACACCGCCAGCTACGAGCAGACGCACCTGACCTCGGAGGCGCTCGGCGACTCGGTGGGCTATCTCAAGCCCGAGATGACCATCAGCGTCGAGTTCCACGGCGCCGAGCCGGTCGGCATCGAGCTGCCGCAGACCGTCGATTTGAAGGTCACCGAGACCGTGCCGGCGATCAAGGGCGCGACCGCCACCAACCAGCTCAAGCCGGCCACCACCGAGACCGGCCTGGTCGTGCAGGTGCCGCCGTTCATCGGCGAGGGCGACGTGATCCGCGTCAACACCGAGACCGGCGAGTACCAGTCGCGGGCCTGATCCCGGATCATGGACGTCGTCCGCGCCGCCAACTCGGGCTGGATCGAGGTCATCGTCGGCAGCATGTTCAGCGGCAAGAGCGAGGAGCTCATCCGCCGCGTGCGCCGCGCCCAGATCGCCCGCCAGCGGGTGCAGATTTTCAAGCCCGCGGTCGACATCCGCTACGCCGACGACGCCATCGTGTCGCACGGCGAGCTGCGCCTGTCGGCCGAGCCGGCCAGCTCGTCGGCCGACCTGCTGGTCAAGGTCAAGCTCGACACCGAGGTGGTCGGCATCGACGAGGGCCAGTTCTTCGACGCGGCGCTGCCGGCGACCTGTGTCGAGCTGGCCGGTCGTGGGGTCCGGGTGATCGTCGCGGGGCTGGACCAGGACTACCTGGGCCGGCCGTTCGAGCCGATGCCGCACCTGCTGGCGATTGCCGAGTTCATCACGAAGACCCGCGCCATCTGCGTGGTGTGCGGCAACCCCGCCAACCACACCCAGCGCCTCGTGCACAACGCCGACCGGGTGCTGCTCGGCGCGCATGGCACCTACGAGGCGCGCTGCCGGCGCTGTTTCGACCCCCTGCTGTCACGGCAGGAGGCGGAGGCGAACCCGGCCACGGATTGACGCCCGCCGAGGCCGGATCGCAGAATCGGGGCGTGCCGGTCGTCGAGCTGCTGCCGCGGGTGCTGTTCCTGCTCGGGCTGGGCTTTCTCGTCGCCAACCTGCGTGCGGGCCGCGACTTGTGGCGCTGGGCGCGGCGGCGCTCGGCCGCGCTGATCGTCTGGGCGGCGCCGAAGCCGCCGTTCTACGTCATGAGCCTGGCCATCGGCGGCGCCATGGGCCTGCTGCTGCTCTCGGCCATGTTCGTCCCCCGGCCGCTGCCGGCGCTGTTCGGCGAGCTGATGATGTTCGTCTACTACGGCGCCGCGGTGCCGCTCAGCTCGCGCATCATGCACGGGCTCTACGCCGACGGGATCTGGGCCGACGCCGGATTCATGCCCTACGCCCACATCGGCGGCCTCACCTGGCAGGACCGGGGCGATGCCTCGACCCTGATCGTCGTCTCGCGCCTCACCACCCTGGCTCGCCGGCTGCCGGTGCCGGGGCAGCGGCTGGGCGAGGTGCGCCGGGTGCTGCGGCAGAAGATCGCCGAGCACGCCATCGACTTCGAGGGCGGCCCCGGGCTGCACCTCGAGGGGCACGACGCGAGGGAAGACGTCTAGGGGCTGGGTGCCGGGGGCTGGGGGCTGGGGCGGGTGCCTTCGGCCTGGAGCCTCGGGCTAAGGTCCATTGGCTGACCGTCCGATATCCCTGGAGCATCCCATCATGGCCGCGCGTCCCACCTGGAAGGGTTTTCTGAAGGTCAGCCTGGTCACGATTCCGGTGCGGGTCTATCCGGCCACCGAGTCGAGCGCCACGATTGCGTTCAACCAGCTCCACGAGGAGTGCCAGACGCGCATCCAGCAGAAGAAGTGGTGCCCGTCGTGCGAGCGCGAGGTGACCAGCGCCGAACTCGTCAAGGGCTACGAGTTCGAAAAGGGCAAGTGGGTGGTGGTGCCCGACGAGGACATCGCCAAGGTCAAGACCGAGTCGACCAAGATCATCAACCTGCTCCAGTTCGCCAGCGACGACGAGATCGACCCGATGTACGTCGACAAGGCCTACTACCTGGCGCCCGAGGGGCCGACTGCGGCCGACGCCTACGCGGTGATGCGCGAGGGAATGGTGGGGAAGGCCGGCATCGGCAAGGTGGCGATCCACGGCCGCGAGTACCTGGTGGCGGTGAAGCCGCACAAGCAGGGCCTGGTGATGTACACGCTGCACCACGCCGCCGAGATCCGCACCATCGATCAGATCGACGAGCTGCGCGAGGTGCGCGGCAAGGTCACGCCGGCCGAGGCCAAGCTGGCCCAGCAGGTGATCGACAGCTATCAGGGGCCGCTCGACCTCACCACCTACAGCGACGACTACCAGAGCGGTCTGCGCGCCATCATCGACGCCAAGATCGCCGGTGAAGAGGTGGTGGCGCCGAAGGAAGAGGCGGCGCCGAAGGTCATCGACCTCATGGAGGCGCTGCGCCGCAGCCTCGATCAGGTGAGCAGCGGGCGCAAGCCGACCGCCAAGGTGGAAGAGGCGCCGGTGGCCAAGAAGGCCGCCGTCAAGGGCGCCAAGGTGCTGCCGGCCAAAGCGGCGGCGAAGAAGCGCAAAGCCTCATGAGCGAGCAGCGCAAGATCGTCTGGTCGTAGCCGCCGCCCCTCGGCCGCCTGCGGGACGTCAGCGCAGGACGTAGCCGAGCAGGCCGAGGCCGGACGCGGTCGGGTCGCGCAGCCAGTCGGGCGGCGTCAGCCACACGAACGCCAGGATGGCGATCACCCAGATGTCGTAGGCGACCGTGGCCCGTTCGTCGCGCCAGAAGAAGAACCGCCAGAACACGCCGAGCGGGCCGCGCGTCGACGGCATCGGCAGCCGGTTCAGTTCCAGGTAGGTGTAGTAGATCCGGTTGGCCACGGTGACCACGGCCAGCGTCAGGATCACCCACAGCACCCCGGCCATGCGATCGGTGAACGCGCCGATCATGAACAGCACGATGCGCTCGGGCCGTTCCATGAAGCCGACCTTGCACTTCTCGATCAGCGATTCGGCGCGGGCGCGCGCGTAGCTGGTCATGATCGAGAAGATGAGCGCCGCCGTGGCGACCAGCACGTAGCCCTCGCGGCCGAGCGATGAATACAGCCAGATGAGGCCGGTGAAAAGGGCGAGGTCGGAGAAGCGATCGAGCGTCGAGTCCCAGAACGCGCCGAACTCCGACTGCTTGCCGGTGATGTGCGCGACCTTGCCGTCGATGAAGTCGAAGATGTTGGCGCAGATCATGATCACGCCGGCCAGCACGAAGCGATCGACGGCGAGCGCCCACGCCGCCCAGACGTTGATCAGCACGCCGATCAGCGTGAGCACGTTGGGGTGGATCCCCAGCGCCACGCTGGCGTTGATGATCAGCCGCAGCGGGAACATGCACGCCGCGCCGATGAAGCCGGTGAAGGTCATTCGCTACAATGATCGGGCGGAAAAACGTGAAATTCCGGCTCTAGCGTAGCATGCCCATCGAGGATCTCAAGGACCAGATCGCGCGGCTGCCGGAGCAGCCCGGCGTCTACCTGTACGGCAACCGGGACGGCCAGACCATCTACGTCGGCAAGGCGCGGGCGCTGCGCGACCGGGTCCGCAGCTATCTCGGCGCCTACGGCGCCAACCCCAAGACCGACGCGCTGCTCGACGAGGTGACGACGCTCGAGGTGATCGTCACCGACTCGGTGGTCGAGGCGCTGGCGCTCGAGAACAACCTCATCAAGCGGCGGGCGCCCAAGTACAACATCCTGCTCCGCGACGACAAGAACTACCCCTACCTGCGGCTGACGCTGAGCGAGCCGTTTCCGCGGGTGCTGGTGGCGCGCCAGGTGGCGAAGGACGGCGACCTCTACGCCGGGCCGTTCCTGCCGGCGACGCTGGCCCGGCGGACGATGTCGCTCAGCCACAAGCTGTTCGGGCTGCGGTCGTGCAGCGAGGTGATCACCGGCCGGCGGCCGCGGCCGTGCCTGGAGTACGACATCAAGCGGTGCCTGGCGCCGTGCGTCGCCGAGCTGTGTTCGCCCGAGCGCTACGGCCAGGCGGTGCACGACGTCCGGTTCCTGCTGGAGGGGCGCAACGACGAGCTGGCCGGCGACCTCGAGGCGCGGATGCGCGCCGCCGCCGACGCCGAACGGTTCGAAGAGGCGGCGCACCACCGCGACGCCATGCGCGTCGTCCAGGCCCTGGGCGCGCGCCAGCAGAAGATGGCCACGGCCGAGCTCGGCGACCGCGACGTCTTCGGCGTCGCCGTTGGCGACCGCGGCGCCGTGATCCAGGTGTTTCAGGTCCGGCGCGGCCGCGTCGTCGAGCGCGTGACGCTCTTCAGCCACGCCCACGACGTGGCCGGCGGCCCCGAGGCGGTCGTGGCCGCGGCGCTGCAGCAGTTCTACGAGGAGCAGGTGCCGCCGCGCGAGATCTACGTGCCCGCCGCGCTCGAGGACACCGATGTGATGGAGGAATGGCTGTCGGCCCGGGCCGAGCGCAAGGTGCGGCTGGTCGTGCCGCAGCGCGGCGATCGCCGGCGGCTCGTCGACCTGGCGACCCGCAACGCCGAACTGGCCTATCGCAGCCGGCACGAGCACGGCGGCGTGGCCCAGCGGGCCGCGCTCGAGCAGCTGCAGCAGGCGCTGCACCTCCCGGCCCTGCCGCGCCGCATCGAGTGCTTCGACATCTCGACGCTGCAGGGCAGCGAGACCGTCGCGTCGCTGGTCGTGTGCGAAGACGGCCGGATGGCGAAGGGCGAGTATCGGAAGTTTCGCCTCTCGACGGCCAGGTCCTTGAACGAGCCCCAGCCCCCAGTCCCCAGCCCCGAGCCCCGGTTCCTGGACGACTTCGCTGCGATGGAACAGGTGGTGCGGCGCCGCTACGCCGCCGTCGTCGAGGCCGGCGGGCCGTTTCCCGATCTGCTGGTGATCGACGGCGGCAAAGGTCAGCTGGGCGCGGCCTACGCGGCGTTGGAGCGCGTCGGCCTGTCGAACCTGGTGGCGGTCGGTCTGGCCAAGAAAGAGGAGCTGGTCTTCACCCGCGACCACGACCAGCCGATCGCGCTCGACCGGACCGGCGAGGCGCTTCACCTGCTGCAGCGCATCCGCGACGAGGCGCACCGGTTCGCGGTGGCCTTCCATCGCACGTCGCGCAAGAAGCGCGATTTCGCCTCGGAGCTCGACGCCGTCCCCGGCGTGGGCGCGCGGCGCCGCAACCAGCTGCTGCGCCGCTTCGGCAGCGTCGCCGGCGTGCGCCGGGCGACCCGTGAAGACCTCGTGCCGGTGGTCGGCCAGCGCTGCGCCGACGCCATCCTCGCGCACTTCGCCCGCGCCGCGGGCTGAGCGGCGCGCCGCCCGCCGCGCGGCCGTCGTCGGGGTGTCGATCGCCGCCGTGCGGCACCGCGGCGGTGTGGTACGCTGGTGCGCTTTGGCGGACCTGGATCTGGTGCAGATCGGCCTGTCGCTGGTCGTGCTCCTCGCGTCGTTGACGGTGCACGAGGCGGCGCACGCCTGGGCGGCGAATCAGCTCGGCGACCCGACGGCGCGGCGGCTCGGCCGGCTCACGCTCAACCCCGTGGCGCACATCGACCCGATCGGCACGCTGTTGTTCCCGCTGGTCGCGGCCACCACCGGCCTGCCGCTCATCGGCTGGGCCAAGCCGGTGCCGGTCGACGGCCGCAACCTGCGCGCGCCGCGGCGCGACTTCGCCCTGGTGGCGGCGGCGGGGCCGGCCAGCAACCTGGTGATCGCGGTGATCGGCGCGGCCTGGCTGCAACTCGCGCCCGAGGCGATGACCGTCGGCGTCATCGGCTATGGCGTGCTGCTGCTCGTGATCGTCAACGTCCTGCTCGCCGTCTTCAACATGCTGCCGATTCCGCCGCTCGACGGCGGCAACGTGCTGATCGGCGTCCTGCCGCCCGGCGCCGCCGCGGCCGTCGACCGGCTGCGCCCGTACGGCATCCTGGTGCTCTACGCCCTCATGTTCTCAGGCGTCTTCCGGGCCATCGTCGGACCGGTGCAGAACCGCCTGCTCGGTTGGCTGCTGTGACCAAGCAACGTGTGGTGTCGGGCATGCGCCCGACCGGCAAACTGCATCTCGGCCATCTGGTCGGCGCCCTCGACAACTGGGTGGCCCTGCAGCGTGACTACGACTGCTTCTATTTCGTGGCCGACTGGCACGCGCTGACCAGCCACTTCAACGACACGGCGGAGCTGACCGCCAACGCCGCCGACAACCTCGCCGACTGGATCGGCGCCGGCATCGACGCCGAGCGCAGCACGCTGTTCGTGCAGTCGATGGTGCCGGAACACGCCGAGCTCTACCTGCTGCTGCAGATGGTCACGCCGATTCCGT
>CAYUAX010000097.1:0-16901 GCA_964442845.1 uncultured Bifidobacteriaceae bacterium
CGGCGCCCTACGACCTCGACGCCCACGCCGGCTGGCGGCTCGACGTGGCGGCGGTGGCCGCCGCGATCGACGAGCGCACCAAGGCCGTGCTCGTCGTCGCGCCGAACAACCCCACCGGGTCGGTGATCGATCGCGACGACCTCGACGCGCTGGCGGCGCTGGCGGCGGCGCGCGGCGTCGCCATCATCGGCGACGAGGTGTTCGCCGACTATCCCCTGGGGGCCGAGGCGCCCGGCGTGTCGGTGCTGCAGCAGTCGCGGGCGCTGGCGTTCGGCCTCGGCGGGCTGTCGAAGTCGGTGGGGCTGCCGCAGGTGAAAGTGGCGTGGATCGGCGTGGCCGGCCCGGCCGCGCTCGTCGCCGAGGCGATGGCCGGACTCGAGATCGTCGCCGACACCTACCTGTCGGTGTCGACGCCGGCCCAGCTCGCGCTTGGTGAGTTGCTGCTCCGCGGTGCCGTGGTGCGGACGGCGATCCAGGGGCGCGTCGCCGGCAATCTCGAACGGCTGCGGCACGCCCTGCGCGGGGCGTCGGCGACGACGTTGCTCGAACCACGTGGCGGCTGGTCGGCGGTGGTGCAGGTGCCGGCAACCCACGGCGAAGAGGCGTTGGCCCTGGCCCTGATCGAGGACGACGGCGTGCTCGTCCACCCCGGGTACTTCTTCGACTTCCCGCGCGAGGCGTTCGTGGTCGTCAGCCTGCTGCCCGAACCGGCGGCGTTCGACGCCGGCGTGGCGGCGGTGCTGGCGCGCGCGGTGGAGGCGTCGTGAGCGGCGGCGGTGTGGTGGGCGGCGCGGCGCGGCAGAGCGGCGTCGGCGTGCCGCTGTTCTCGCTGGTGTCGTCGCGTGGCTGGGGCATCGGCGAGTTCGCCGACCTGCCGGCGCTCGGCAGCTGGTGCGCGGCCGCGGGGCAGCGCTACGTGCAGGTGCTGCCGCTCAACGAGATCTCCCCAGGCGAGACCTCGCCGTACTCGTCGATGACGGCGATGGCGCTCGATCCCATCTACATCCGGCTCGCCGACATCCCGGAGTTCGCCGCCCTGGGTGGCGACGAGGCGCTCGACGCCGCCGACCGCCGCCTGCTGAACGAGGTGCGGGCCGCGACGCGCGTCCGCTACGCCGACGTGCGGGCCCTCAAGGCGCGATGGTTGCGTCGCGCCTATCAGCGATTCGTCGACGACGAGATCGCGCGCGAGACGGGGCGGGCGACGGCCTTTCGCGACTACGAGGCACGTGAGTCGTGGTGGCTCGACGCCTACGCGACGTTCCGCGCCATGCACGCCGCCCGTGAAGAGCGCGCGTGGTGGGACTGGGAGCCGTCGCTGGCGTTCGCCGACGCAGCCGCCGTGCGTGAGGCCGCCGCGGGGCTGGCCGAGGAACGGCGCTATCGCGCGTGGCTGCAGTGGATCGCGGAAGGGCAGTGGCAGGCGGCGCGCGCCGCCGCGGCGGTGCGGGTGTTCGGCGATCTGCCGTACATGATCTCCGGCGACAGCCCCGACGTGTGGACACGGCGCCAGGAGTTCATGCTCGATGCCACCGTCGGCGTGCCGCCCGATGCGTTCAGCGACACCGGGCAGGACTGGGGGCTGCCGCCGTGGCGCTGGCAGGCGATGCAGGCCACCGGGTTCCAGTGGATGCGGGCGCGGGCGCGGCGGACGGCGGCGCTGTTCGACGGCGTGCGCGTCGATCACCTGGTGGGGCTCTACCGCGTCTACGTGCGGCCGCTCGACCAGGCGCTGCCCAAGACGTTCGCGCCCGAGGACGAGCGCACACAGAGTCAGCTCGGCGCCAAGCTGCTCGGCATCTACCTGGGCGCCGGCATCGAGGTGATTGCCGAGGACCTCGGCACCGTGCCGGAGTTCGTGCGCTGGTCGATGGCGCGGCTCGGCGTGCCCGGATTCAAGGTGCTGCGCTGGGAGCGGGCGTGGAACACGCCCGAGCAGCCGCTGATCGACCCGTCGGCGTACCCCGAGGTGTCGGTGGCGCTGTCGGGCACGCACGACACCGAGACGATGGCCGAGTGGTGGCGTCTGGCGCCAGCGCCGCTCCGTGCGTCGCTGCGCGGCGTGTGCGGATTAGCGGCCGAGCCAGCCGGCGCGCCACTTGCGCCCTACGTGCCCGAGGTGCGCGACGCCGTGCTGCGGACGCTGCTGGCCAGCGCCTCGCGCTACGTGATGTTCCCGCTGCAGGACGTGTTCGGCTGGGAGGCGCGCATCAACACGCCGGCCACGGTGGGTGACGCCAACTGGACGTGGCGCGTGCCGGTGCTGATCGACGCCTGGCGCGAATCGCCCGAGTGGGTGGAACGCGCCGCCGCCCTCGCCGCCTGGTCCCGCGCCGGCCATCGAATGTAATCGGCTCCGAGTAAACGACTCAGAGCTGATTACATCTCAAGACATTCGCAGCAGGGCGGCGACGGCCATGCCGACGCCCAGCGCCAGCGTCGGCCGGCCACGCGACGCGACGGCCACGGCTGCCACCGTGGCCGCGACGCCGGCCGCGTCACCCCGCCCGAGCGACGAGGCGACCAGCGCCACCATCACCGCGCCGCCGAGGTGACCGAGGAACGACGCCGCTAGCGGATGCGCCGGCATCGACCGCGCCAGCCCCAGGCCGGCGAGCCGCACGCCGTAGGTGATGACGGCCATACCCGCGATGGCCAACACCACGTCGTCAGTGCCGGGCGTCACGCCATGCCCCCACCGCGGCGCCGATCAGCGCCGCCACCAGCACCTGCCACTCCGGCGCGACGATCGACGCCGGGATCCGCGTGGCCAGCGCCGCCGCCGCCCACGGCGCCAGGTCCCTCGACCCGCGCCACGTCGAGGTGAGCGCGCTGGCGAAGAACAGCACCAGCACCAGGTCGAGGCCGAACCGGCGCGGATCGCCGAGCAGCGGCGCCGCGAGGTAGCCGAACGCCGTGCTGGCGATCCACACGAGCGCCACCAGGACGCCGCTGCCGATGTAGACGCCGAAGTCGCGCGAGCCGGCGGCACGCGCCTGCATCGACACCGCCCACGTTCCCTCGCCCATCACGAACATCGCGGCGATCGCCTTCAGGCCGTGCCGCCGGCCGATCCACGACTCCAGCGACGCACTGAGCAGCATGAAGCGGGCGTTCACAGCCAGGGTGGACAGCCAGATCGGCACCAGCGGCAGCGGCGACTGCCACAGCGTGAGCGCCGCGAACTGCGCCGCGCCGGCGAACACCGCCGCCGTCATGCCCACCGTCGCGCCCAGCGACAACGACGCCTGGCGCGCCGCCACGCCGAAGCCGGCGCCCAGCACGGCCGTGGCCACGCTGAGCGGCACGCTGGCCCACACCCCCTGCCACACGCCGTCGCGCGAGATGCGATCGGTGGCGTCTCCGCTCGTGGCCGACGGGTCGCGCTGCCCGCCGATCGCAGAATCTGCGTCGCGTCGAGATGTCATCGTGACAGAGCCGAAGACAAATGGCGGCAGAGGAGGCCGGTGGCGTTGGCCACGGCGAAGCTCACGCCCTTGAGGTTGCGCTCGGGCGGCACGCCGGGAATGGGCCGGGGATAGCCGCTGGCGCGGACGATCACCCGGTGCGTCGTCACCGGCCCGTCGACGCTGACGCGCACTTCGTCGCGCGGGCAGTCCCAGTCCACCAGCACCGGCACCGCGCCCGGCAGGCTGCCCGGCAGCCAGCGGGTGCCGCCGTCGGGCCCGGCGGCGACGAGCAGCACGCCGGCCGCCGCCGCGCGTTCGACCGCCGCGCGCAGCCGCGCCTCGTGGGCCGGGTTGGCCGTGCCGAGGCTCAGGTTGATCACGTCGACGCCGGCCGCCACGGCCCAGTCGATGGCCGCCTCCAGGGCCTCGGCGGTTGCCCGCAGTTCGCGGTCGAACACCTTGACGGGGACGAGGGAGACGTCGGCGGCGTGGTCGCGAATCGCGCCGGCCACCGCGGTGCCGTGCCCCAGCCGATCGACCGTGTCGGTGAGGACGCCGCCATCGGCGCCGATGCGCACGCCGGGCTCCACCGCGCCGACGTGCGGATGCGCGGGGTGCACGCCGCTGTCGATCACCGCGACGCGGACGCCGCGGCCAGCACCGCCCGGGTAGTCGGCGGCCCGCACGGTGCCGGGCCCGAAGCCCGCCAGCCGCGTCATGCCCGGGTCGCGGCGCCGCTGAACAGCCGCGCGAACGCCCCGCCGCCGCGCACCAGGGCCTCGGGCGTGCCGGTCTCGACCAGCCGCGTGCCGTCGATCACGGCGACGCGGTCGGCGGCCATCGCGACCGCCTCGCGGTGCGAGATCACGATCGACGTGCGGCCGCGCATCACCGCCCGGTAGCTGTCGACGACGTGGCGTTCCTGCACCGGATCGAGCGCCGCGGTCGGCTCGTCGAGCACCAGTACCGACGGATTGGCCAGGAAGGCGCGGGCGATGGCCACGCGCTGCCGCTCGCCGGCCGACAGCTGCTGGCCGCGTTCGCCGACCATCGTCTGATAGCCCTGCGGCAGCCGTTCGATGAACGGCGTGAGCCCGGCGGCCTCGGCCGCCAGCGCCACGGCGTCGTCATCAGCCGCGGGCCGCGCGTAGCGGATGTTCTCGGCGATCGTGGCGTGCAGCAGCGTCGGCTCCTGTTCCACCAGCACGACGTGGCGGCGCACGTCCTCGAGGCGCAGCGTGCGCAGGTCGTGGCCGTCGAGGCGGACCGTGCCGCTGTCGGGGTCGATGAGGCGCAGCAGCAGGTAGGCGAGCGTGCTCTTGCCGCTGCCGCTGGCGCCCACCAGCGCCACCGAGGTGCCGGGCTCGACCATCAGGGTGAAGCCGTCGAGCACCGGCTGGCCGCGATCGCTCGTCACCGTCACGCCGTCGAACTCCACCGTGCCGCGCACCGCCGGCAGCGGATGGGCCCCGGCCGGCTCGCGCACGTCGAGCGGCGCGTCGAGCAGCTCGAGCACCCGGCGCCACGACACTTTGGCCGTCGCCAGCGACGTGTAGAGGCCCATCAGCGCCTGTACCGGCGCCACCACCCGGGTCTGATAGGCGATGAACGCGGCGAACGTCCCCAGCGTGAGCGTGCCGTCCACCACCCGCGCGCCGCCGTAGAGGAAGACCACCGACGCGCCCAGCGACACGATCAGCCCGGGCAGGCCGCCGGCCAGGTAGGTGAGCCGCTGCATGCCCATCAGCGCGGCGACGAAGCGTTCGTTCAGGCCCTGGAAGCGCGTCCGCTCGCGGCCCTGGGCGTTCGCGGTGACGACCAGCGTCGTCGCCTGCAGCGTCTCGATCAGGAAGCTGCCGATGTCGGCGCTGCGCTGACGCAGCTCGGCGACGCGGGCTTCGAGCCGCCGCCGGTAGCGGACCAGCGTCCACAGGCTGAGCGGCATGATCGCGGCGGTGACCAGCGCCAGCCGCCAGTCGAGCCACAGCAGCATGGCGACACAGCCGATCAGGAACAGCACGTTGCCGACCCAGGCCAGCGCCGCCTCGGCGGCCACCCGCTGGATCTCGCCGATGTCGCTGTTGAGCCGCGACACGATGTCGCCCAGGCGCGTCCGCGCGTAGAAGCGCGGCGACAGCTGCTGCAGGTGGCTGTAGACCGCCAGCCGCATGTCGAACAGGATGGCCGCCGACACCCGCGTGTAGCGCAGGCCGCTCACCACGTTGAGCACGTAGCTGGCGACGCCGAGCGCGGCGAACAGGCCGACGATGCGCCACAGCGCGGTGAGGTCGCGGCCGACCAGCGCGCGATCGACCAGGTCTTTCGAGAGGTAGGGCGTCACCAGCGACAGCCCGGTGCTCACCAGGCTGATCGCCATCACCAGCGTCAGCTTGCGCCAGTACGGCGCCAGAAACGCGAACGCCCGACGCAGATCGGCGTCGGGCGCTCGAGAGGTCACGGGCGTCCTCGCCCGGTCAGCGGGCCGCGGTGGCCGTGGGCGTGGCCGCTGGCACCACGAAGAGCTCGGTGGTCTGGTCGCCGCCGAGCCAGATCGTGCGCAGGTACTTGTGCGTGGCGGCGTCCCACACGTCCACGGTGGCGCCGGCGACGTAGACGTAGACCAGCTTGCCGTTGGAGCTGACCCGTACCGCCATGCGCGGCCGGCCCTCGATCTCGGTGCGCTTCAGCACCGCCGGCTTCTCCAGGTCGAAGGTCCACATCTCGTAGCGGCCGATGTCCTGCACCAGGCCGTAGGCGCGCTTGCCGTCGGGCGACTTGGCGAACGGGAACACCGGCGTCGCCGGGCCGATCGGCTGGAAGTCGACCTTGCGGTTGACGAGATCGACGCGGCCGATGCCCATCAGCCGGCGCTTCTGCACCGCGTCAGCCATCGTGAACAGGCCGGTGAAGGTGCCCGGCGGGTCGTAGAAGTCGTGCGATGGCCCGAGGTTGATGCGGCCGAGGCCGGCTTCGGTCGGCGCCGCGTACGGCCACGACTCGACCTCGGTGAAGTTGGCGGTCTCGAGCACCGTCACCTCGTCGCCGAAGATGAACAGGTGCTTGCCGTCGGGGCCGAGCCGCATGTTCACCGACTCGCGCTCGTCGCCCTTCGGCCACGGAATCGTCCGCGTGAACTGGTGCGTGGTCAGGTCGTACTGCTGGATCGTCGGCGGGCCGATCTCCCAGCGGTCGACCAGCTTGGTGGCGGTGCGGTACATCAGGATCAGGAACTTGTTGTTCGGATCCGGCTGCAGGCTGTTGACCCGGACGCTCTTGTTGCCGGCGCTCAGCTTGAAGCTGTCGATGGTCTTGCGGCTGGCGATGTCGACGACCTCGATCTCTTCGAACCGCGAGTTGAGCGCGTAGAAGCGGGTCCGGTCCGGCGACGGGGTGAGCGAGCGCGGGATGCCGGTCTTGAGCGCGATCTTGTCCACCATCTTCTCGGTGGCTTCGTCGTAGATCTCGATCTCGCCCTTGTAAGTGCCGATGTACATCGTGCCGTTGCCGCCCGACAGCTGCGGGACCGGCTTGGCTCCGCGGGTCTGACCCGCCAGCCCGGGCACGAGCGACACGACGACGGCGGCCGCAGCCGCGCCAGCGAGGAGCGAACGCATGGGCTGCCTCATCCCGGGAACACCAGGTCGATCTTGCGCCAGTCCTTCTGGGCCACCGCGCACTTGGCGGTCCAGTCGGGGGCGTGGTTGAGCTGATCGGGCACGTGGGCCGGCCAGAAGCAGCCCATGTGGCAGTCGAACAGGTCGCGTTCGACCGGCGAGCACAGCCCGGCGGTGCCGCCGGCGTGGTCGGCTTCCCAGCCCGGCGAGAAGACCAGCGAGCAGCCCGGCGGAATGTGCGGCGCCTCCGGCTGCTGCGGCGCGCCGCCCTGCTGCAGGGCGACCACGTCGGCTTCGGTGGCCGCCACGACCCGCACGGCCTTCTTGTTAATGGCGCTGAGGTGCTTCATCGTCGTCTCCGTCGAACTGCTTCAGGAACGCGGGGTGCTTCACGGCGAGCTCGCCGTAGATCTCGAGACAGGTGTGGGTCCAGCCGCGGATCCACTCGCAGTAGTGCAGGTTCGGGCGGGTCGTGTCGCCGTAGCGGGTGTGCGCTTCGTGGTAGCAGCCGCCGCCGCAGATCGGCCGCGCCCAGCACTGGCTGCAGTCGGTCTTGTGGGCGACGTGGTGATCCTCGAGGAACGACGCCTGCTTGCTGCGATCGATGCCCTCGTGCACCGAGCCGAAGCGGTGCGCGTCCGACCCGGCGAAGCGGTGGCACAGCGACACCTGGCCGTCGGTGGCGACGCCCAGCAGGCCGATGCCGGCGCCGCACGGGTAGGCCTTGGCGTGGCCGTGGTGGATTTCCTGCAGCGTCTCGCGGACGTTGGAGAAGCCGTGGTGCTTCCCCTGCAGCGAGGCCTGCAGGAAGTCCTGGGCCAGCGCCCGGAACTGCGCCAGCAGGTGGTCGTAGCCGCTGTCGCTGATGGCGTGGCCGCGCTGCGGCGCGGTGGTGACCGGCGCGAAGCCGACCTCCCAGAAGCCGAGGTCCTCGAACAGGTGCTTGTAGATGCGCTGGACGTCGAGGGTCTGGCGCGTCAGCGTCACCCGGGCGCCGATCGGCCGGCTGCGGTGCCGGGCCAGCAGCGCCTTGATCTTCGGCGCCGCCATCGCGTAGCTGCCCTGGCCGTTGCTGAAGACGCGGAACTTGTCCTGGATGTCCTCGGGGCCGTCGATCGAGATGGTGACGCCGATGCGCTCGTCGGCCAGGAAGTCGATGACGTCGGGCTGCAGCAGCGTCGCGTTGGTGGTCAGGCTGAAGTCCACCAGCTTGCCCTGCTCGGCGGCGGTACGCCGGGCGTAGCCGACGGTCTGCTTCAACACCTTGAAGTTCATCAAGGTCTCGCCGCCGAAGAAGGTGATGTGGGCGGTCTTGCCGACGCCGGCCTCCTTGAGCGCGAGATCGACCGCCGCCTGCGCCGTCTCGGCGCTCATGAACTTGGGCTGGCTGCCGTTCTCGGTGTCGACGATCTTGTCCTCGCCGTACTCGTAGCAGTACTCGCAGGAGAGGTTGCACTGGTTGGTGACGTTGACCACCAGCGTCTGGATCGGCATCGGCGCCAGCGGGATGATCTTCGGCGCCGGCGGCCGCGCCACCTGGTCCTCGATGGCGCGCACCCGGTGCAGCTCGGTGAGCGTGTCGCGCAGCTCGGCCGGGCTGAAGCGATCGCCGAGCCGCTCCAGGAGCTCGAGCGGCGTCTGCGGCCGTTCGCGCAGCAGGTCGATCACCGCGGTGGAGCAGTCGTCGAAGGCGAACACCGCCGCGCTCGGCACCATGTAGGCGAAGCGCCGGCCCGAGGCCTCGAACGGATGGAACTCGCCGACGCCCAGCGTCGGCGCCGTGGTGGCGGTGCTCATGGCGTGACCGTCGGATCGAACTTGATGTACAGCGGCGGCGCCACCAGCAGGTGCGAGCGGCCGCGCAGCGGCGTGGTCGCGCCGGGCGGGGTGTAGCTGGCCACCACCCAGACGTCGCCGATGTTGTTGCGCTCGCCCTTGCGCTGCGGGTTCGGGCCGTCGACGTTGGGCGTGAACAGGCCCGACGCGGCGTCGATGCCGCCGACGAACTTGATGTCCTCGTCGTCGAACGTCGCCTTGTACTCTTCCAGGCTCCACGCCGCCGTCACCGCGTCGAGCTTGAGGTCGTCGTCGGTGTTGGGCTTCTTGTCGGGCCCGTTGTGGTAGGCCCAGGCGTCGAAGGCCGCCAGCTGCTTCGGGAACACCACGCCGCCGGTGCGGGCCAGGTTCCACGCCGGCGTGACGCGGAGGTGGTCCACCTTGTCGTAGACGGTGATCGCGCCGGGCACCGTGACCGTGCCGAGCACCAGCGTGCGCGGGCCGACGGCGGCGTTGGCGGCGACGTCGACGGTGGCGGTGATGACGTCGTTGGCCACCGACGCGGCGCTGGCGGTCACGCCGGTGCCGAAGTCCAGGTCGCGCGCCTGCAGCGACGCCGGGGCGTTGGCCACGTAGATCTTCAGGGTCTGGCCGGTGACGCCGGTGCGCAAGGCCGAGTGATCGAGGCCAACCACGCTCAGGTCGCGGCCGACGCGGGTGAGCGTCACGTCGAGGCCCAGCTCGTCGTAGCCGCCGCCGAACCAGCGGCCGGCGATCTTCGACCAGTCGCGCTCGATGAACATCACCTCGCGCAGCGCGCTGTCTTCGGCGCCGCCAGCGGTCGAACGGCCGCGCCACTGGAAGCCCGTGTAGACGGCGACGCGGCCGCTACGGGTCACCTGCTGGCCGGTGCGCGCGTAGGTGTAGGTGATCTGGCTCGTGAACTCGTCGGTGGCGCCGCCGGCCGCGGCGAGCACGACGCGGCCGAAGACCGGGCCCTTGCCCGGTTCCCAGCCCGACAGGGCCCAGGTGCCGTCGATGCGCGCCGGGCGCACCGCCGCCGACCACTCCGCCCACGCCTTGGACTCGAGCCCGTAGGCGCCGGCCAGGTAGTCCACGGCCTTCTCGGAGGGATGCCGCAGATCGGGCGGCCGGCCGGACTCGTCGCGGCCGCTCGGCGCCGGGCCCATGCGGCGGTAGGTCTGGCGGTCGATGATCGGGTAGTAGCCGCGGTGCATCGCGATCAGCAGCTCCCAGTCCTGCTTCGTGCGGTGCTGCGAGAGCACGCGGCCGATCGTGTGGCACGAGTTGCAGGTGCCCTCGATCTCCTTCGGCACCGTCTCGTCGCCGATCCGGCGCTCGACTTCGTTGCGAATCGGCCGCGCTTCTTCGGGCGCCAGGCCGTGGCTGTTCGACAGCGACTTCACCACCTGGCGGGCGGTGGCGGCGTCGATCTTCAGGCCGTTGAGCGCCATCATCCGGGTGATGGTCCGCTCCCAGCCCTCGGGCGTGGTGCGGCGGAACGAGATGCGCGACAGCTGCTGCTTGTCGTCGGGACGATGGCAGCCGCCGCACGCCTTGATGACCGTCTGATCGGTGACCGGAATGCCGGTCTGGGGCGGTGGGGCCGGCGCCGCCGCGGCCTGGGGAGCTGCAGCCCCCTGCGCCGCTGGCGTCGCCGCGACGGCGGCGGTCAGCGCCCAGCAACCAGTGACGACAGCGAATGAAAGGCGGGCGATCGATGCCATGGGGTGAGGGCCAGTTGTAGCACAGTTTTCAGCGACCGATGAGCCAGCCGCGGGCCAGCGCGGTGGCGAGCGCTGTGAGGAACGGCGGCGGGTCGATCGGGCCCATGCGCCGGCGATATTCATCATAGAAACCAGGCACGTCCTGCGCCTCGCCGGCCAACTCCACCAGGGCCACGACGTCCACGCCGTGGAGGTAGCGGACGCCCTCGGGCAGGCGCTCGGTCACGAGCCGCCGTTCGAGGACCAGCTGTCGTTCGGTCAGGGCTGGCCGGGTGGCGAACCGGACCTCCGGACCGACGCGGAGCCCCAGCGGCGTCGGGGCGGCCTTGAGACGTTCGAATGCCGCCTCGACGGCCGGCCGCTCGTCGGTCGACACGGCCTCGGCGTCGCCCTCCACGGCCGAGCGGTCGGCCCAGAACGGGTGGTCGGCGGGCGCCCCGTCGCGCAGGTGGCGGCGGGTCAGGGCCAGGAACCGGGCGTAGGTTTCGGCCTCGCGGGCGGCGAAATAGGCCAGCGCCATCTCCTTCAGACGCGGCTGGGCCAGCGCGGTGTTCACGGCCACGGCGGCCAGCCAACCCGAGGCCATCGCCTTGCGAACCCCGGCCGACGAGAGCGGGTCGACGAACGACGCCGCGTCGCCGACCAGCAGCCAGTCGTCGCCGGCCGGCCGGTCCGCCGAGTACATCGACGCATCCCAGCCCCACGGCCCGCCCGAGAGCACCGCCCCGTTGGTCAGCGCCCGCAGGCGCCGCGCCTTGGCCACCTCGGCGCGGTAGACCGCGGCCGGGCCGTCGCCGCGGGTGAGCGCCGTGGTCCGCGGGTCGACCATCACGGCCACGGCCCGCTCGGTGGCGGTGATCGGCACCGACCAGGCCCAGCCGTCTTCATAGGACTCGAGCAGCGTGTGGGAGGGGTCGTCGAGGGGCCACCCCTCGGCCTGCCACCGGCCGATGAGCGCCACGGTCCGATGCCCCGGCTCATAGCGCCGCCGGCCATGGGCGCGGGCGATGAGACCGGTGCGCCCGGTGCAGTCGAGCCGGAAGGCGGCCGGCCAGGCCATGACCTCATCGAGGGTCGCCGTCCGGCGCTGCACCTGGGTGCCGGCGGCCGCCGCTTCGTCGAGCATCACCTCTGACAGTCGGCCGGTGGTCACCTGCCAGCCGTGCAGTCCCTCGGCGAAGGGCTCCACCCGGGGGGCCGGCGACCCCCACCACACCGTATGGCCGCGGCTCGCCACGAAGCCGGCAGCGTCGATGCGCGGGCGAATCCCCATCAGATCGAAGAACTTTCCGCAGGACGGGGTCAGGGATTCGGGCAGCTCCGGGTCGTCGGTTCTGGGACGGGCGACGACGACGACGCGTCTTCCCCACAGAGAAAGCAGTCGGGACGCGGTCGCGGCGGCCGGGCCGCCGCCCACCACCAGCACGTCGGCGTCGGGGTCCTGGGACGGCATGGAATCTGCCAGCTACAATAGCCGGATGCTTCGGCGGGGCGTACTCGCGACGGTGGCTCTGCTGGCCGCGTTTCACCTGTGGTTGCTCGGCAACCAGTGGTGGACGGGCCAGCTCGCCCAAGTCGATGTCGTGCTCCGCTGGCTGATGGCCGCCGGGCTGGTCGCCGGCCTGGCTCAGTTGCGCCGCCGCGGCGTGCCCGTGCTGTTCGGCCGTCAGGCCGTGGCGGTGTGGCTGCTCGCCGCGTTGCTCCACGGCCCGGCGCTCGCCAACGACCTCGACGGCTTCGCCACGCCGGCGCTGCCAGAGGCGGTGGCGACGATCGCCGCGACGGTGGTCGGCCCGGCACTCGGGCTGGCCCTGCTGCTGATCGGCACCCTCGCGGCAGCCCGCGATGCCCGGCGAATCGCCCCCCGCTTCGCGGCCAGTGTCCGTGTCACCGGTCAGCTCTCCTGCGCCCACGCCGTCTCCTTTCTGCCGCGGCCCCCGCCGCTCCGCTAGGCCCCTCCCGTTCTTCGTCGGGCGGAGCTTCAGCTCCGCCGAACGTCTGTTGGCTCCTGCGGAGTGATGTGATGCGTACCCGATTGATGTTGTGTGGCTGTCTGATGCTCGTGGGCGCGAGCCCGTCGTGGGCCGCGACCGTGCGCGGATTGGTGACCGATGCCACCGGCGCGCCGCTGCCCGACGCGCGCGTGGTGCTGCGCGACGTGGCGACCGGCCAGGAGACCGTCGGCCAGTCCGGCCCCGACGGCCGTTACGAGCTGGCCACGCCGGGCGCCGGCACCTTCCTCGTGGTGGTCACCCGGGTGTCGTTCGCCGAAGCGGCGCGGACCGTGGTGCTCGACACCGCCGACGCCGTTGCCGACGTGCCGGTGACGCTGGAGCTCGGCTCGCTGACCAGCCAGGTGGCGGTGACCGCAGCCCGCGCCGAGCGCGAAATCCGGCAGATTCCGCTGCACGTCGAGACGCTGGGCGCGGCGGCGATTCAGCAGGCCAACCCGCTGTCCACTGGCGATGCCCTGGCGACGATGGCCAACGTGACGCCGGTGGGCAACGGGCCGTTCGGCGTGCGGCCGCGGCTGCGCGGCCTCGATTCGACCCGCCTGCTCGTCCTCGTCGACGGCGAGCGCCTCAACACCGCCCGCCAGGCCACCGACCGCACCGGCGCCGAGGTCGGGCTGATTCCGACCGACAGCATCAGCCGCATGGAGATCGTCAACGGCGCCGGCACGCTGCTCTACGGCTCCGACGCGCTGGCCGGCACGGTCAACATCGTCACCAACGAGCCGTCGTTCACGCCGGCCACGCAGTGGCTCTACGGCTTCAACGGCTACTACAGCTCCAACGAGGACGGCCGGCGCGGGTCGGCGACGCTGGGCATGACCTCGCCGCGCTTCGCGTTCCGCGTCCAGGGCGGCGCCGAGGACTTCGGCAACTACAAGGCCGGCGCGCTCGACGTCGAAGACACCCGCCCGTTCTTCGCCGCCGGCGATCTGCGCCGCGCCGACACCATCGACGACGCCTTCGGCAGCCAGGGGCTGCGCTTCGGCGCGTTCCCCGACCCGTTCAATGCCCCTTACGTGCGCACCGACAACACGGTGCTGAACTCGCAGGCCACTGGCAACTTCGTCAACGCCACCGGCCTGGTGCGGCTGGGTGACAACCGCCGGCTGCGCCTGCGCTACCAGCAGCGCCGCATGGACGACGTCGGCTTCGCCGACTTCGCCTCGCCCTACTTCTTCAACGCCACCTCGCTGCCGCACAGCAACCTCGACAAGATCTCGGCGCGCTACGAGGCGCAGGCGGTCACGCCGTGGCTGGCCAACCTGTCGCTCACGGCCTACTACCAGCGGATCGAGCGGCTGCTGCAGAACACGCTGCCGGTGCAGTTCCCGGCGCCCACCGCCGTGACGTTCTTCCCGATCAACGTCATGCGGCTCAGCATCCTGTCGGAGACCGAGCAGCGCGTGTGGACGCCGGGCCTCGACCTGCAGGCGGTGATCACCCCGGCCCGCAACCACGTGCTGACGACCGGGGCGACGTTCTACCGCGACCGCAGCAGCGACCGCCGGGTCACCACCACCACCACGTCGATGGTCGGGCAGGTGGCGCTGGCGCCGGTGTTCCCCGGCGGCCCGTCGGCGCCGCGCGCGGTGGTGTTCCCAACGCCGGTGCAGCTCGGCGCCCCCACCGTCGCGCGCCCGGTGCGCGTGCCGAACGCGGCCCTGCGCGACCTCGCCGTGTTCGCGCAGGACGAGTGGCGCGTCGCGCCGCGGGTGTCGATCATCGGCGGCCTGCGGGCCGACTTCTACGACGTCACCACCGAGGCCACGCCGGGCTACGACGTGTCGGCGGTCGTCGCCGGCGCGGTGCCGGCGATTCCGGCGTCGACCCTGCCCGACCCCGGCGGCGAGGACATCACCCGCACGGCGATCACCGGTGACATCGGCCTGGTGGTGAACGCCGGCGGCGCGGTGAGCCCGTTCGTGCGCTACGGCCGCAGCTACCGCCATCCCAATCTCGAGGAGCTGCTGTTCGCCGGGCCGGCCACCGCCGGCAACCTGGCCCCGAACATCGAGGTGAAGCCCGAGACCGGCCACAACGTCGATGTCGGCGCCAAGTTCGCGGTCGGCCGCGTCACCGGCGGCGCCTACGCGTTCCTCAACCAGTACTCGAACTTCATCGCCCAGGATCTGGTGGTGGCGACGACGCCGGGCGGGCCGCTGGCGCAGGCGCGCAACTTCACCGACGTGCGCATCCGCGGTCTCGAGCTGTCGCTCGACGCGCCGATGGTGTCGCGCTACGGCGTGCTGGCGCTGACCGGCTCGGCGGCCTTCACCCACGGCACGATCACCGACGGCGAGGGTGCCGGCGGGGTCAGCCTCGACGACTCGCCGGCCGACAACATCACGCCGGTGAAGGTGGTGGCCAATGCCCGCTTCACCGAGCCGCGCGGCCGGTTCTGGGCCGAGTACGGCCTGCGCACCCAGACCGACGTCGATCGCGTGGCGACGACGCTGCTCGAGTCGCCGTTCCTCATCGCCCAGGATCTGCTGTCGCTCGACGGCTTCACCGTGCAGCGCGTCGCCGCCGGCATCAACCTGAGCCGCCAGCGCAACCGCGTCGGCCTGACGTTCGCGATCGAGAACCTGACCAACGAGTACTACCGGGAGCAGTTTCAGTTCGCCCCCGCTCGCGGCCGCTCGTTCACCGTCGGCATCTCGATTGGGGCGATGGACTGACGCTAGCGGCTAGCCGCTATGGGAGTCGTGACAATGAGCCCTTCACTCGTGCACTTCGTGCCCATCGTCACGACGCTCCTGGCGTTTCCGTTCGCGGCGGAGATCTACGCCCGCTATCGCCGGCACCCCGAGCGGCTGCACCTGTGGTGGTGGGCGGTGGGGATCGCCACCTACGGCGTCGGCACGCTCACCGAGTCGCTGACCACGCTGCTCGGCTGGCGTGAGCCGGTGTTCCGCGCCTGGTACGTGTCGGGGGCGCTGCTCGGCGCGGCGCCGCTCGCGCAGGGGACCGTGTACCTGCTGCTCTCACGACGGGTCGCCCACGCCCTCACCGGGTTGCTCGTCGCGTACGTGCTGATCGCGTCGACGGCGGTGTGGCTGTCGCCCATCGACTACGCCGTCGTCGAGCCGCACCGGCTGAGCGGCCGGGTGTTCCAGTGGCAGTGGGTGCGGGCGTTCAGCCCGTTCGTCAATCTCTACGCCGTGGTGTTCCTGATCGGCGGCGCGATCCTGTCGGCGCTGCGCTATGCGGCCAACCCCGAGACCCGGCACCGGATGTGGGCCAACGTCTGCATCGCGGTCGGGGCCATCCTGCCCGGCATCGGCGGCACGGCGACGCGCATGGGCCACGTCGAGGTGCTCTACGTCACCGAGCTGGTCGGCCTGCTGCTCACATGGACCGGCTACCGCCTCAGCGTCCGCCCGGCCGTCGATCGGAGTACAGCCGCGTCGTGACTGCCGCCGCGCCGTCGCGACGCCGCTGGCGCCTCGCGTTTCGCCTGCTCGTCGCCGCCATTGCGCTCGGCGCCGTCGCGGTCTACCCTCGCCTCGGTGACGAGTATCCGGAGCCGGCGGTGAACCTCGACACCGGGCGCCACGCCCGGGTCGCGGTGTTCGGCGCCACCGGACTGGTGGGCGAAGGCGTGCTGACGGCGATGCTGCGCGAGCCCGCGGTCCGCGAGATCCACGTCGTCACCCGACGGCGCACACCGGAGATCGACGCCGCGGCCGCGACGGGCCGCGTGATCGTCCATCTCCATACCGACTTCCTCGACTACGCGCCGCTCGCGTCGATGCTCGCCGAGACGGACGCCGTCTACTGGGCGCTCGGCACGAGCGCGTTCAACGTCTCCGACGACGAGTACTCGGCGATTCACGTCGACTACCCGGTGCGCTTCGTCACCGCGTGGCTGGCGGCGCGCGGCCGGACGGCGCCGCTCTCGTTCCACCTCGTGAGCGGCGGCGGCGCCTCCAGCGACTCGTGGTTCCACTGGGCCCGCGAGAAGGCCCGCGCCGAACGGACGCTGTTCGAGCTCGCCAGCGGCAGCGGGCTGCGCGTCGTCTCGCACCGTCCGGGCGGCGTCCTGCGGGAGGGCGCGCGGGCGCAGTGGTACACCGCCCCGTTCTGGATCCTGCGGCCGATCAAGCAGGCGATCGAGCCCACCGCCATCGGTCAGGCGATGCTCGAGGCGACGGCGCGCGGCGCCCAGATCCCGAGCGGCAGCGTGTTGGAGAACCGCGACCTGCTGCGCCTGACCAACGGCTATCGGGCGCGCACCGAACTCTACTGATCCCCAAGCGGCTGGCGGCTGGCGGCTAGCGGCTGGCGGCTAGAGCGTTTTCCCCTTGTACGTAGTACTCGGGTCATGGTACCTCTCTG
>CAYUAX010000098.1:0-16884 GCA_964442845.1 uncultured Bifidobacteriaceae bacterium
CTTGAGGGGGCGTTCGGCGAGGGCGACCACGTGGTGGTCGATCGCGCCTCCGGCGGGCTGGTCTTCACCAAGGGCGAGCCGGTCCGCGCCTAACGGCGCGGCCCGCCGTCCGTCAGATCGCCGGCTTGTCGGCGGCCTCGGGCCCGATGGCCGCTTCGGCGGCAGCGAAGCCGAGGCGGCTGTGGGTGCCGTCGCAGAACGGCTTGCGGGTCGAGCCGCCGCACCGGCACAGCGCGAAGGGCCGCTTCGGCAGCGCGTACTCGTTGCCGTTCCAGTCGATGAGCGTCACGTCGTCGCCCTCGACGAGCAGCGAGCCGTTCTGGCGAACCTTGATCGTGGCCATCCGGCGAGTATAGCCCGCGGTGGCGGACCGGCCCGCGGTCTGCCGCTACAATCGGTGACGTGCGACGGTCGCTCGCCCCGCTGCTGGTGCTGGCGGGCCTGACGTTCTTCGTCGGGCTCGGCGCCCCGGCGATCACCGACTCCGACGAGGCGTTCTACGCCGAGGCGGCGCGCGAGATGGTCGCGTCGGGCGACTGGCTGACGCCGGCCTACAACTACGAGCCGCGCTTTCAGAAGCCGGTGCTCTATTACTGGCTCACCGCGGCGACGTTCGCGGTCGCCGGGCCGGGGCCGGCGACGGCCCGGCTGTGGGCGGCGCTGTCGGGCCTGGCGCTGGTGTTCGTCACCGCCGGACTCGCCCGCCGCTGGTACGACGACGACACCGCGCTGGTTGCCGGGGCGATCGTCGCCACCAGCTTCGGCTACGTCGCCCTGGCCCGCATGGCGCTGCCCGACCTGCCGCTGGCGCTGTGCATCACGGCGACGATCGCCGCGACGCTCGTCGCCGTCGGCGACCGCGTCCCCCGTCCGCGCCAGTGGCTGTTCGCCGCCGCGGCGGCCGCCGCGCTCGGCTTCCTCACCAAGGGGCCGCTCGCGGTGGTGATCCCGGCCGTCGTCGTCGGCCCGATCGTCGCCATCGAGCGTCGGGCCTCGCGGCTGCGCCTGCCCGACGTGCTCGCCGCCACGGCGCTCTTCGCCGCCATCGCCGCGCCGTGGTACCTGGCGATGTGGTGGCGGCACGGCGCGGAGTACCTGGTCGGCTTCTTCGTCGGCGACAACCTCGAGCGCTTCGCCACCGATCGCTTCAACGAGCCGCGGCCGTGGTGGTACTACGGCCCGGTGATCGCCGGCGGCCTGGTCCCGTGGGCGCCGTTCCTGCTGCTCGGCGCCGGCACGACCGCGCGGATGCTGCGCGGCGGCGGCGGCGCCGGCAGCCTGGAGACGCGCCTGGCGCTCTGGGCCCTCGTGCCGCTGGTGCTGCTGTCGATCTCGGTCGGCAAGCAGCCGCGCTACGTGCTGCCGCTGCTGCCGCCGCTGGCGCTGCTGATGGCGCACGGGATCATGGAGCGGACGCGTGCCCGGCGCGGCCTCGACGGCGGCCTGTATCGCCAGTCGCCCGACCGCCTGTTCCAGGGCGGCGCGGTGGCCGCCGGCGGGCTGCTGGCCCTGGTCGGCGGGCTGGTGTGGCGGGCGCAGCCGCTGTTCGTCGGCGTGCCGGCATGGCAGACGCAAGCCGCGGCGATCATCGCTGGCACCGGCGGGCTCGCCGTCGTCGCCACCGCCCTCTCGCCACGTTGGCGCTTCGCGCCGTGGGTGCTGGCCGGCGCGACGGCGCTGGCGATGCCGGCGGCGATGATCGGCACCCTCGGCGGCGGCCCCGACGAAACCGTCAGCCAGGTGGCCCGTGCGGTCGTCGCGGCGCGCCGGGGTGGCGAGGCGGTCGGCGTCTCGCGGGCGTTCGTGCGCAACCTGGTCTTCTACACCGGGGTGCGACAGACCGACCTCATCGACGACACGCAGCTCGACGCGTTCCTGCGCCAGACCGGCCGCGCCCTCGTCGTCGTGCCCGCCGACGTGCTCCAGCGCGTCGAGGCCGCGGGCACCCCACGCGCCACGCGGCTCGGCGAGTTCCGCTACTTCAACGAGGGCGGCCTGCGTCTGCGCTCGCTGCTGTGGCCCGACCCCGAGCGCGACGTCGAGCGCGTGCTGCTGGTCGCCACCGCCCCCTGACCCACCGGCCGCGCCCGCGGCGACCGATCTCCCAGATCGATCACACGATCGCGAGATCACCACATCGTCAGATCCGATCGACCGATCACCACATCAACCGGTCACCCGATCTCGTCGAGTCCCGCGAGATCCTCCGCCGTCGTCTCCCACATCTTGCCGGGATTGAGCACGCCGTGCGGGTCGAAGGCGTGCTTCACCCGCGCCATCAGCGCGATCTCCGCCGGCGACAGCTGCAGGCCGAGATGGGCGGCCTTGGCGTAGCCGATGCCGTGTTCGCCGCTGATCGACCCTTCGAGGGCGACGACGCCCTCGAACAGCTGCCGCTCGGCGGCGGCCGCCCGCGCCATCTCGCCGGCGTCGGCGGGATCGACCAGCAGGTTGACGTGGATGTTGCCGTCGCCAGCATGGCCGAAGCAGGCGATGCGCAGGCCGTGGCGCTGCCTGACCTCGTCGGCGAGGGCGAAAAGCGCCGGCACGCGGCCGCGCGGCACCACGACGTCGTGGTTGATCTTGCGCGGCGCGATCCGGCGCAGCGCGTACGACAGCGCGCGACGCGTGTCCCACAGCGCCGCGCGGGCTTCGGCCGACGCGGCGACGTGCACCGCGGTCGCGCCGCTGGCACGGCAGGCGTCGGCGGCCAGCCGGGCCTCCGCCGCGACGGCGACGGCATGGCCGTCGACCTCGACGAGCAGCATCGCCGCGGTGCCCGGCGGCGCCATCGGCCGGCCGACATGAGCGGCCACGGCGTCGAGCGACGGGCCGTCGATGAGTTCCAGCACCGCCGGCACGACCCCGGCGGCGACCAGCGCTCCGACCGCCCGGGCGGCGTCCTCCACCGTGCGATAGGTGGCCGACAGCGCCTGGCGGTCCGCCGGGAGCGGCACGAGGCGCACGGTGATCTCGGTGAGGATGGCCAGCGTGCCTTCCGAGCCGACCAGCAGGTCGGTGAGCGCGTAGCCGGCGACGTTCTTCACCGTCTTCGCGCCGGTGCGCAGCACCTCGCCGGTCGGCAGCACGGCTTCGAGCGCCAGCACATAGCGGCGGGTCGTGCCGTACTTGAACGCGCGCGGTCCGCCGGCACACTCGGCGACGTTGCCGCCGATGGCGCACTCGGCCAGGCTGGCGGGGTCGGGCGGATAGAACAGCCCGCGGGCCTCGACGGCGCGGTGCAGGTCGCCGGTGACGACGTTGGGCTGGACCACCGCCAACAGGTTGTCGGCGTCGATGGCGAGGATGCGATCGAAGCGGGCCATCGACAGGACGACGCCGCCGCGGATCGGCACCGCGCCACCGGTGTAGCCGGTGCCGGCGCCGCGCACCACCAGCGGCGTCCGGGTGTCGTGGCAGAACCGGGCGATCGCGGCGATCTCGGCGACGCTGCCCGGCGTGACGACGGCATCGGCGGGATGGCCGCGGCGCAGGGCGTCCCGGCCCAGCGACGTCCGTATCGCCGTGTCGGTCGCGACGTGCGCCGCGCCGGCGATCGTGGCGAGACGGGCGACGAGGTCGGTGGCCACGGCAGGCGCGGCGTCAGGCCGAGGGCGCCGCGGTGCCGCGCCGCTCGCGGGCGTGGACGAACTCCTGGAGGCGGGTCACGCCCTCGCGGAGCCGCTCGAGCGACGTCGCATACGACAGGCGGACGAAGCCCGGCGCGTCGAAGCCCTCGCCGGCGGTGAGCGCCACGCGAGCCTCGGCCAGCAGCGCGTCGGCCAGCGCCGCCGACGAGGTGACGCCGCACGGCGCGAGGAGCTCGGCGACGTACGGGAACAGGTAGAAGGCGCCACCGGGGCGCAGGCACTCGACGCGCGGGTCGGCGGTGAGCCACTCGAGCGTGCGGTCGCGCCGCTCGCGGTAGGCGTCGCGCATCGCGGCGACCGCGTCGTGCGGTCCGGTGAGCGCCGCCACCGCGGCCTTCTGGGCGATCGACGAGACATTGGACGTCGAATGGCCCTGGACGGTGTTGCAGGCGGTGATGAACGGCGCCGGGGCGATCGCCCAGCCGCAGCGCCACCCCGTCATGGCGTAGGCCTTCGACGTCGAGCCGCACAGCACCGTGCGATCGCGGTGCCGGTCGGTGATCGCCTTGACCAGATTGTGCGCGCCCGGCTCGTAGATCAGCTGCTCGTAGGTGAGATCGACGATCAGCCAGACGCCGCGGCGGGCGCATTCGTCGGCGACGGCGGCGACCATCGCCTCGGTGAAGACGCCGCCGGTGGGATTGCTCGGCGAGTTGAGGATCACCGCCTTGGTGCGTGGCGTCAGGGCGGCAATCACCGCCTCGGCGGCCAGCACGAAGGCCTCGTCACGATGGGTCCGCACCACGACCGGCGTGGCCCCCATCAACACGATCTGGTCGACGATGGTCGGCCAGTACGGGGCGTGGGTCACCACCTCGTCGCCCGGCTCGAACAGGGCGACGGCGGCGTTGAACAGCGCCTGCTTGCCGCCGGCCGTGGCGATGACTTCGGCGGGCGTGAAGCGCACGCCGTAGTCCTCGGCGTAGCGGTGGCAGACGGCCTCGCGCAGGTCGGCGGCGCCGGCCGACGGCGTGTACTTCGTGAACCCGGCGTCGATGGCGGCGTGGGCGGCGGCGCTGACATGGGCCGGCGTCGGGAAGTCGGGCTCGCCGGCGCCGAGATCGACGACGTCCACGCCCGCGCGGCGCAGCCGCTCGGCTTCGGCGGCGACCTTCAGGGTCGGGGACGGCGCGACACGGGCGAGGCGGCCGGCGAGCATCATGCCAGCCTCGGCGCGGTGCGCGGATCCAGCGGCGCGGCGTGCTTCTCGCGCAGCCGGGCCTCGACCACCGGCGGCACCAGGCCATGGACGTCGCCGCCGAGGCGCGCGACCTCCTTGATGAGGCGCGAACTGGTGTAGGTGTACTGCTCGGCCGGCATCATGAACACGGTTTCGACGGCCGGCGCCAGGCGGCGGTTCATCAGCGCCATCTGGTACTCGTACTCGAAGTCGGCCACGGCGCGCAGGCCGCGGACGATCGCCGTGGCGCCGCGGCGGGCCGCGTACTCGACGAGCAGGCCGTCGAAGGTCTCGACCTCGACGCGGTCGTGGCCGACCAGGGCCTCGCGGATCAGCTGCACCCGTTCGGCGGCGCTGAAGAGCGGCGCCTTGGCCTCGTTGACCAGCACGGCGACGACGACGCGGTCGAAGAGCCGCAGGCTGCGCTCGACGAGGTCGACGTGGCCATTGGTGACGGGATCGAAGGACCCGGGGTAGATCGCGACGCGCGAGCGCGAGGCGCCGCCGCTCATGGCCGGGTCGCCTCGTCGTCCCCGCCGGCTGTCCGATAGGTGCTCAAGGCCGAATCTCCCGCGCGCCGGGTGCGGACCAGCGAGAGCGCCGCGACCGCCGGTGGCGGCCGCCGCCACGCGTGCTCCAGCACGATCACTCCGCCCGGCGCCAGCTGTCGCGCCGCCGCCGCCAACGCGTCGGCGATCCACGGCACGTCGTAGGGCGGATCGGCCAGCACCACGTCGAACGGGCCGCCGATGTCGTCGGCCAGCGCCCCGACGGCGTTGGCGCGGACGATCATACAGCGATCGGCGACGCCGCACCGGGCGGCGTTGGCGGCGATGAGCGCGACGGCCCGGGCGTCGTCGTCCACGAAGGTGGCGCGGGCGGCGCCGCGGCTGAGCGCCTCGAGGCCGAGCGCGCCGGTGCCGGCGCACAGGTCGAGCACGACGGCGTCGGCCAGGCGCGGGCCGAGGATGTTGAAGATCGTCTCGCGCAGGGCGTCGGAGGTCGGCCGCAGCCCGTCCCACGTGGCCGCCTGCAGCGTGCGTCCCTTGAACTGCCCGGCGATGATGCGCACGGGCTGCTACCCTACCAGCACCAGGCCGAAGGCGTCCTGCCACACCCGCGCGACGTGGGCGCGCAGGGCCGACGACACCGCCGCGCCGTCCACCAGTGCCCGCGCGGCGTCGTGCGCCCGCTCGAGCAGATCGGCGTCGCGGATCGGATCGCCGGCGCGCAGCAGCGGCGCGCCGGATTGCCGGGTGCCGAAGACGTCGCCGGGCCCGCGCAGCGCCAGGTCGCGCTCGGCGAGCAGGAACCCGTCCTCGGATTCGGCCATCGCCGACAGCCGCGCCTTGGCGTCGTCGCTCCACGGCGTGTCGTAGAGCAGCACGCAGGTCGAGGCGTGCGTGCCGCGGCCGATGCGGCCGCGGAGCTGGTGCAGCTGGGCCAACCCGAACCGCTCGCTGTGCTCCACCACCATCACGGTGGCGTTCGGCACGTCCACGCCGACTTCGATGACGGTGGTGCTGACCAGCACGTGGATCTCGCCGGCGGCGAAGCGGCGCATCACGGCGTCCTTCTGATCGCCCTTGAGGCGGCCGTGCAGCAGCTCGACCACCAGGTCCGGGAACACGTCGCCGGCGAGGTGCGCGGCCATCTCGGTGGCGGCCTTCAGGTCGGTCTTCTCGGAGGTCTCGATGATCGGATAGATCACGTAGACCTGCCGGCCATCGGTGACGGCGGCGCGGATCAGGCGATAGACGTCGTCGCGCCGGCTCGACGGCTGGACCACGGTGCGGATCGGCTGGCGTCCCGGCGGGCGGTCGCGCATGGTCGTCACGTCCATGTCGCCGCACGCCGTCAGCGCCAGCGTGCGGGGAATCGGCGTCGCCGTCATCAGCAGCACGTCGGGGTGGAGCCCCTTCGCCGCCAGCGTGCCGCGCTGGACGACCCCGAAGCGGTGCTGCTCGTCGATCACCACGAGCGAGAGCGCCTGGAACGCCACGTCGTCCTGGACCAGCGCGTGGGTGCCGATGACGAGCTGGACCTCGCCGGCGGCGACTTCGGCCATGAGGCGGCGACGCGCGGCGTCGCCGATCCGTCCCGTCAGCAGCCCGACCCGGAAGCGCGTGCCGAACAGCCAGCCTTCGAGGGTGCGGGCGTGCTGCTCGGCGAGGATCTCGGTCGGGGCCATGATCGCCGCCTGGAAACCGTTCTCCATCGCCACCAGCGCGGCCATGAAGGCGACCACGGTCTTGCCCGAGCCGACGTCGCCCTGGAGCAGCCGCTGCATCGGCCACGGCCGCTGCAGGTCGGCGACCACGTCACGCAGCGCGTCGCGCTGGCCGGCGGTGAGCTTGAACGGCAGCACGGCGCGGGCGCGCTCGCGCACGGTGTCATCGACCCGGACGACGTGCGGCTTGCGGACGGCGGCGTTCTGCTGGCGGCGCAGCGCCAGACCGGTCTGGTAGACGAAGAAGTCCTCGAAGATGAGCCGCCGCTGCGCCGGCGCGGCGAAGGCGTTCAGCGCGGCGACGTCGCTGTCGGGATCCGGGAAGTGCACCTGGCGCAGTGCCGTGCGGCGATCCGGCCAGCGCTCGCTCGCCACGAGCGGTGCCGGCAGCAGCTCGGGCAGCGGCGCGGTGAGCAGCGCCAGGACGTCGTGCACCAGGCGGCGGTGCATGTTCGGCGTGACGACGCCGGTCCGCTCGTAGATCGGCACGATGCGCCCGGTGTGCAGCGGCTCGCCCTCGCCGTCGTCGGTGAGCACCTCGAACTCCGGCGCGGTGAGCTGCAGCCCGCGGCTGCCCCAATACTCGGCGCGGCCGAACAGGACGATGCGCTGGTGCGGCTTGACGACGTCCTTGAGGAACGCCTGATTCGGCCACACCACCTTCACCTGGCCGGTGGCGTCCTGGACCAGCGCGGTGAACAGCCGGAAGCCCGGCCGGCGGGTGGACGACAGCCCGCATTGCAGCACCTCGCCGAGCACCGCAGCGGGTTGACCGGGCTTCAGGGCGGCGATCGACTGGAAGCGGCTGCGATCCTCGTAGCGGCGCGGGAAGCGGAACAGCAGGTCCTCGACCGTGCGCAGACCGGCTTTGGCCAGGTCGGCGGCGCGCCGTGGCCCGACACGCTTGACGTACTGCAGCGGGAGCTGAAGGGGCTCGTCGGCCACGCGCGCCGCCCGGCGCTACTGGACGACCGTCGCCTGGCCGGCGCGGACGTCGATGCGTTCGATCGCCGACGGCAGCTCGAACGGCTGATCGAGGCGCACGCCGCTCGGTTGATCGGGGGTGCTCGTGTAGTAGGCGAGCAACTCCTGGATGAAGATCGACGGCACCGGGATGCCGTCCACGGTCGCCTGCTCGAGGTCGAAGCGGCCGCGGCCGCGGCTGGTCACCAGGGTGCCCACGACGTGGACCGGCAGCCGGCCGCGCAGGTAGGCGGTCGGGTCGAACCAGCCGCCCGAACTGCGCCGCCGCACTGAATCAAGGTCGGCGACGACGGTGGTCGCGACCCGGTTCACGTCGACGAAGTCGAGCCGCGGGTTGGTCAGCCCGGCCGGCAGCCAGGTCGCGGCGCGGTGCTGCAGGTAGGCGTTCATCTCGCTCTGGGTGAACACCGTCCGCCGGCCGGTGCCCTTGGAGGATTGACCGGCCTCGATGACGCCCATGAGCTTGCCGTAGGTGGCGTCGGCTTGCGCTTGCGGCGTCTGGCCGTCGAGGGCCGCCGCCAGGACCGCCGCCAGGACCACGGCACCGGAGAGGACACGGATGCGCATGTGGAAGGACGCGGATGCGTCCCCTGTATTCTACCCTGCCCGGCGGCTCACTGGCGTCGCAGCGGGCGCGCCGGCCGCTGGCCGGCCCGCGCGTTCTGGCGGGCGCGAAGCATCAGCTCGAGTTTGCGCCGCTCGATCTGCTCCTCGAAGACCCGGAAGCGCGCCTGCTGGCGGGCGTCGAGCAGGGCGTCGAGGTCGCCGTAGGCCTTGCGTGTCTCGGCGGCGCTGCGCGCCTCGAGCTCCTGCAGCGCCGCCAGCCGCTCGCGAATCACCGCGTCCTCGCCGGCCGCGCGCGGCGCGCTGAGCCTGGCCAGCTCGGCGAGCAGCCGCGCCCGCCCCTGCAGATGCCGCCGCCGCACCTCCTGCAGCGCCCGCAGCCGCGTCAGGAACGGCGGATACTGCGCCTCCGACAAGCCCAGGGTCTGCTGCGCCTCCATGACCAGGTAGGCGTCGAACAGCCGCTGGATCTCGGCCGGCCGCAGGTCGGCGTCGTCAGGAGGCGCGGCGGGTTGCGCGGCGGCGGCTCCGCCCGTCAACACCGTCACCGCGGCCAGCGCCGCGAGCCAGCGGGAACCGCGCGGCGTCACGACGTGGGCCGATCCACGGCCGCGCGCAGCAGATCCTCGAGGGCGCGCAGTTCGTCAGCCGACAAGGTCGCCGCCGCGACCTCGCCGAGGTCGGGCAGCGGCGCCAGCCCGACCGGTGTCTCCGCGGCCTCGGGCAGCGCGTCGGCGAGATCCAGCACGAGCGCCAACGCGTCATCGCGATCCGCGCCGTCGGGCGCCGTCGCGACGGGGGGCGGCGCCTCGGCGGGCACCGCCATCGGATCGGCCACCGCGATCTCGCCCGGCGCCATCGGGCCGCTCGTCACCGCGACGACGACCAGCGCCGCGGCCACGCCGGCCAGCGGCGCCATCCACCGCCAGCGCCGCCACGTGTGCCAGGGCCGAGCTGCTCCGTCGTCGTCGATCGCGGCTCGCACCCGCCGATTGAACGCCGCCCAGAAGAACGGCGCCGGCTCGGGCACGTCCACCGCCGTCACCTCGGCCATCGTCGCCGCCAGATCCGCGGCGGTGCCGCGGCAGGCCACGCAGCCGGCGACGTGCGCGACCCGCGCCGCGGGCAGCACGCCGTCGGCGAGATCGACGAACTCGGCCGGCGTGAGGCACGGCGTCATGGCCGCGCTCCCAGGCGCTTGCGCAGGTTGGCCAGGGCGTGGAAGACGTTGGCCTTCACGGCGCCGACGCTGGTCCCGACGATGTCGGCGATCTCCTGGTGCGACAGGTCGTGATACGTGCGCAGGATCAGCGCCGCGCGCTGGCGCGGCGGCAGCGCGGCGACCGCGGCGCGGACGGCGGCCGCGCGCTCGGCGTCGGCCAGCGCATCTCCCGGCCGCGGCGCGGTGTGGTCGACCAGCGCCTCGGCGTCGATCGGCTCGGCGGCCGGCCCGCGCGCGCTCACCTTGTTGAGGCTGACGTTGACGGCGATACGGTAGATCCAGGTCGTGAACCGCGCCTCGCGGCGGAACGTCGGCAGCGCCCGCCAGGCGCGCACGAACGTGTCCTGCGTGAGGTCGGCGGCGTCGTCGTGGTGCCGCACGTAGCGGTAGCACAACTGGTAGACGGCGCGCCGGTGGCGCGTGACCAGCACGTCGAACGCTTCGGCCGAGCCGCCGGCGGCGGCCGCCACCAGCACGGCGTCGTCGGCGGCGGGGTCCACGGCCCCGGCCGTGACACCGCGCTCGGCCATCGCCGCCGGCGCCAGCCAGCGGAGCGGAGTGACGTCTGCCTGTGTCGACACGGTTCCTATCGCTTGGACCGCGGCCCTCACCGAAGGTTACATGGAGTGGGCGGCCAGCAGCGCGTGCAGTTCCGTGCGGGTGGGGCTGGCGGTGCGGGCGCCGAGGCCGCGGCAATTGAGCGCCGCCATCCCGTTGGCCCAGCGCAGCACCTCGGCGAGGTCGCCGCCGCCGCTGGCCAGCCAGCCGGCGATGAACCCGGCGCGGAAGACGTCGCCGGCGCCGGTGGTGTCCACCACGTCCACCGGGAAAGCTGGCGTCCGCCACTCGCGGCCGCCGCAGCGCGCCAGGCTGCCTTCGGCGCCGAGGGTGACACAGACCACGGCGGCGCCAGTGGCCTCTTGCAGCGCCGCCAGGGCGGCGCCGCGATCGGCCCGTCCGGTGAAGGCCTCCGGGAACCCGTCGGCGGCGATCACGACATCCATGGCGCGGAGCAGGCGATCGACGCCGGGCCGTACACGCTCCACGTCCACCACGGTGCGCACGCCGCCGCGCCGTGCCCGCTCGGCGATGTCGGCCATCGGTTCGGGCTCCTGGCTGTTGACGAGGAGCACGCGCGTCTCGGCGAGCACGGCGTCCGGGACGTCGTCGCCGGCCATGTGCAGGCGCGGATCGAGCCGCCAGACGACCGTGCGATGCCCCGCCGACCGGTCGACGAGGATGATCGCGAAGCGGCTCGTCGCGCCGGGCACGACCACCACGCGTTCGACGTCCACGCCTTCCTTCCGGAGCAGCTCGAGCCCGTGGCGGCCGAAGTCGTCGTCGCCGAGCCGCCCGACGTAGCGGGCGCGGGCGCCGACGCGGGCCAGCGCCACGGCGGCGGTGGCCGACTCCCCGCCCGGCAGGCGGGCGAAGTCGTGCATCTCGACCTTGGTGTCGGGCGCGGGATGGCGATCGACGACCGCCACCAGGTCGATGCTGTGCTCCCCGACGGCCGTGACGTCGAAGCGGCGGGTGGCGGGCAGCGACAGGGGCAGGCGCACGAGGCGGCATGATAACGGACGCCGCCCGATTGACTTTCGCCTTTTGTTTGGCTATCCTGCCGCGGTAATTCACGGCTTTAGCCGTTTCTTCGCGTCCGCGGCCCCGTCGATGCGGGGTCGCCTGGGAGGCCCAGGTGCAACCGCTCACCAAACGGCAGCGTGAGATTCTCGACTACCTCAACGAGTTCATCCAGCAGCACGGCTATGCGCCGAGCCTGGAGGAGATCGGCCGCCGCTTCGGGCTCTCGTCGCTGGCCACGGTGCACAAGCACATGACCAACCTCGAGACCAAGGGGTTCATCAAGCGGTCGTGGAACCGCAGCCGGTCGGTGGAGCTGCTGCCCGGCCGCACCGGCGGCCGCAGCCTGGAACTGCCGCTGCTCGGCTACGTCGCCGCCGGCCATCCGATCGAGGCCATCGCCAGCAGCGAGACCATCGCGGTGCCCGAGTCGCTGGTCGATCCGCGGCGCGACACCTACGTGCTGCGCGTGCGCGGCGATTCGATGATCGACGAGCAGATTCGCGACGGCGACTGGGTGGTGGTCGAGGATCGCAAGACCGCCAACAACGGCGAGATGGTGGTGGCGCTGCTCGGTGGCGCCGACGCCACGCTCAAGACGTTCTACCGCGAGAGCGGCCGCATCCGCCTGCAGCCGGCCAACCCGACGATGCAGCCGATCTACGCCGACCCGAACGACGTGCAGATCCAGGGCGTCGTCGTCGGCGTGATGCGCCGCTACTGAGCCGGCCCGGTCAGCCGCGCGGTAAGCTACGCGGATGGCCGACCACAAGCAGATCAACTTCACCATCGTGCCCGACGACGGGCCGGGGCCCGAGCGCACCTACGCCAATTTCTGCGCCGTGGCCCACACGCCCTTCGACTTCACGCTGACCTTCTGCGAGGTCCAGCCGTTGTCGGAGCGCGAGATCCGCGACGCCGAGCAGGAGCACGTGGTGCGTGCGCCGGTGCGGGCGCGCATCGTGCTGCCGGTGCAGTTCATCGGGCCGCTCATCGCCGCCCTGCAGGAGAACCTGCGGGTCTACACCGAATCCACAGCCAACCAGGGGCCGAAGGGGCCGGTGCACTGACGTGGCCCGGGCGACGCCGCGGACGCGCGCCGCGGCCATCTTCGCGGCGCTCGAGCGGCATCATCCCAACGCCGACACCGAACTCGCCTACCGCACGCCGTTCGAACTGCTGGTCGCGACGGTGCTGTCGGCGCAGTCCACCGACGCCCGCGTGAACGAGGTGACGCCGCCGCTCTTCGCGCGCTACCCGACGCCGGCGGCGCTGGCCGCGGCCGCGCCGGCCGACGTCGAGGCGCTGATCCACGCCACCGGTTTCTTCCGCCAGAAGGCCAAGGCGGTGATCGGCTTGTCGAAGGCGCTCGTCGCCGATCATGGCGGGACCGTCCCCGCCGACATGACGGCGCTCGTCGCGCTGCCGGGGGTGGGGCGCAAGACCGCCAACGTCGTCCTCGGTCACGCCCTCGGCGTGCCCGGCCTGCCCGTCGATCGGCACGTGCTGCGGGTGGCGGCGCGTCTCGGGCTGATCCACACCGACGACCCGGTCGCCGCCGAAACGCAGTTGACCGCGCTGCTGCCGCCGGCGCGGTGGACGCGGGCTTCCGACACGCTGATCCTGCACGGCCGGCGCATCTGCCGGCCGACGCCGCTGTGTTCGATCTGTCACGCCCGGGCGCTGTGCCCGTACGCCGTGACCGGGGTGGCGACGACGCCGAAGCGCCGGGCGACGGCGCCGGGCGCCGCCGGCCGGGTCCGGGCGGCCGCACCGCGGCGGCGCCGCCCATGACCCGCGAGCAGTTCCGCAGCCTGGTCGCCGAGGCGATCGACTCGATCCCGAAGCGCTTCGCCGATCACGTCCGCAACGTCGCGATCGTCATCGAGGAGGCGCCGTCGGCGGAGCTGCTGGCCGAGATGGACATCGAGCCGCCCGACACCCTGCTCGGCCTCTACCAGGGCACGCCGCTCACGGAACGGCGCTGGGATCACGGCAACGATCTGCCCGACCGCGTGCTGCTCTTCCAGCGGCCGATCGAAGAGGACGCCGAGGACGAGTTCGACGGCGACGTCGTCGGCGTGATCGGCGAGACGCTGATCCACGAACTCGGCCATTACTTCGGGATGAGCGAGGACGAGATCATGGCGATCGAGGATCGCTACTGGCGCGGCGACGGCGAGCCGGAGGACGGCCCCTCGTGATCGGCGCCCGCAAGCGCTTCGGGCAGCACTTCCTGGAGCCGGCCTGGCAGACCAAGGTGCTGGCCGCGTGCGCCATCGGCCCGGCCGACGCCGTCGTCGAGATCGGCCCCGGTCGCGGCGCGCTCACCGTCGGGCTGACCGCTGCGGCGGCCGACGTCCTGGCCATCGAGGTCGACCGCGATCTGGCCGCGGCACTGGTCGCGCGGGCCCTGCCGCGGCTCACCGTGGTCGCCGGCGATGTCCTCGCCCAGGATTGGGACCGGCTGATGGCCGGCTGGCCGCGATCGGGACCGGGGCCCGTACGGGTGGTCGGCAACCTCCCGTACAACATCTCGACCCCGATCCTGTTCCGGCTCCTCGAGGTGGCGGCCACCCATCCCGACCTCCTCGACGCCACGCTCATGCTGCAAGCCGAGGTGGCCGACCGGCTCACCGCGCGGGTCGGCACCGGCGAATACGGGGTCCTGACGCTGCTGACCGCGCTCTGCGCCGACGTGACGCCGGTGCTGGCGCTGCCGCCGGGGGCATTCCGGCCGGTGCCGAAGGTGCGTTCGGCGGTCGTCCGGCTGCGCTTCCGGGGGCTCCCTGCGGGCGTCACCCGTCCGGCCGAGATCACCCGGTTGGTCCGCGCCGCGTTCACCCAGCGCCGCAAGACCCTGAGCAACGCCCTGAAGGCGCTGGCGACCGCCGAGGGGCTCGACGCGGCGGCCATTCTCCGGGCCGCGGCCATCGACCCGTCGCGCCGCCCCGAGACCCTGCAGCTCGTTGAATTCTCGGCACTTGCGGACGCATGGCGCGCCGCCGTCGAGGCCCCGCCTGTGCTATAGTCTCGGCCCAACCCGCCCGTAAGTCTTCCGGAGGCGCCCAGCCGTCCGGAGCGTCGGTTCGTGTGCGTCGGCAGGAGATCGCCGATGGCCGACGGGGTGTCGTGCGCGCCGCCGCCCGGTGACGTGCTCACGCCCCCGCGCCGCGTCCAGGCCCGAGGCCTGGCTGGGATTCCTATGTCCGTGTCGAGTGATCCGCAGGCCGCGCCTGCGGTCGAGGTCGTGCCGCTCGGTGGGCTCGGCGAGTTCGGGCTGAACATGCTCGCGGTGTCGTGTGGGGAGACGTGCATCCTCATCGACGCCGGTTCGATGTTCCCCGAGGCCGATCTGCCCGGCGTCGACCTCGTCGTCCCGGCGCTCGACTACCTCGACAGCCGCGGCGGCCGCGTGTCCGCGCTGGTCCTCACCCATGGCCACGAGGACCACATCGGCGCCGTGCCCTACGTGCTGCCGCGCGTCGACGGGCCGGTGTGCGGCACGCCGTTCACGCTGGCGCTGGTCGAGCACAAGCTCGACGAGCACGGCCTGGAACTGGGCGCGCAGGCGCGGACCGTGGCGCCCGGCGACCGCGTCGCGATCGGCCCGATCGCCGTCGAGTTCATCCGCGTCACCCACAGCACGCCCGACTGCGTCGCCGTGGCGCTGCACACGCCCCAGGGCGTGCTGGTGCACACCGGCGACTTCAAGATCGACTACACGCCGCTCGACCGCCAGCCCACCGACCTGGGCCGGCTCGGCGAACTCGGCGCCGCCGGCGTGCTGGCGCTCTTCGCCGACAGCACCAACGTCGACCGCCGCGGCGTCACCGGGTCGGAGACCGACGTCATCGACGCCTTCGACGAGGTGTTCGCCACCACCGAGGGGAAACTGGTCGTCGCCTCGTTCGCGTCGAGCGTCTACCGGATGCAGATCATCGTCGACCTGGCGGCCAAGTTCGATCGCCACGTCGCCTTCGTCGGCCGCGGCATGCAGGAGAACTCGCAGATCGCCCAGCGGCTCGGCTACCTGCGGGTGCCGACCGGCGTCGCCATCAAGGACAGCGACGTCGCCAGCTTCCGCCCCGCCGACGTCGTGTGCCTCGTGACCGGGTCACAAGGCGAGCCGCAGGCGGCCCTGTCGCGCATCGCCATCGACGATCATCGCCATGTCTCGCTCGGGCCCGACGACACCGTGGTGCTGTCGGCGCGGGCGATCCCCGGCAACGAGCGGGCCATCGGCCGGGTCGTCAACCATCTGGCCCGGCGCCGCGTCGACGTGGTGACCGAGGACCAGCGGCACGTGCACGTCTCGGGGCATGCCAGCGTCGAGGAGCTGAAGCTGGTGCTGTCGCTGGTGCGGCCGCGCTATCTCGTGCCGGTGCACGGCGAGTTCCGCCAGCTGGCCCGCCACGCCCGCGTCGCCGAGCTGGTCACCGGCGGCCTGCCGGCGCCGACCACGGTGCTGCTCACCGAGAACGGGCATCGGCTGCGCTTCGACGCCGAGGGCGGCCGCGTGGTGGATTCGGTGGCCACCGGCCGCGTGCTCATCGACGGCACGCGCACCGGCTCGGTCGACGACGAGATGTTGCGCGACCGCCGCCATCTCGCCGCCGACGGCCTGGTGGTGCCGGTGGTCGTGGTCAACCGCCAGACCGGCCGCCGCGAAGGCGCCCCCGAACTCGTCGCCCGCGGCTTCGTGCCCGAGGCCGAGGCCGGCAACGTGCTGGAAGACGGCGCGACGTTCCTGGCCGGGGTCATCGACGACTGCTCCGCCGCCGAGCGCACCGACGAAGGCCTGATCAAGGAACGCATCCGCGGCGAACTGCGCCGCTTCCTCAAGAAACGGACCGGCCGGCGGCCGATGGTGCTGCCGGTGGTCATGGAGATTTAGCCACCGTGGCGAAGCCCTCGACCGTCGCGATGCCCGTGAGCCTCGCCTCCCCCGTCTCCCGCCGCGTGTCCGAGATCGTCGGCGTCGCGCTCTTCGCGCTCAGCCTGATCTGGCTGATCGCGCTGGCCAGCTACGACGCCAACGACGCGGCGTGGTTCTTCGCCACCGGCTCGAACGACGTGCCGGCCAACTTCATCGGCCGGGTCGGCGCCTTCCTGGCCGAGCTGTCGTTCCAGGTGGTCGGCTTCGCCTCGTATCTGCTGCCGGCGCTGGTGGCCGCGGCCGGCTGGCAGTACTTCTGGTGCCGGCCGGTCGACGCGCTCTACACCAAGGCCACCGGCATCACCATGCTGTTCGCCGGCGCCAGCGCCATGCTGAGCCTGCTGGTCGGGTCGGCGACGTCGGGCGCCCGCACCTTCGAGGCCGGCGGCTTCGTCGGCGCGCTGCTGGCGGGGTGGTTCACCGCGTATCTGAATCGCACCGGCTCGATCATCGTCATCCTGACGCTGATGGCGCTGGCCCTCGTCCTGGCCACGCAGGTGTCGCTGGGCCGGATGTCGGCGCTCGGCGTCGAGC
>CAYUAX010000099.1:0-16838 GCA_964442845.1 uncultured Bifidobacteriaceae bacterium
GTGCCACTGCGCGGACCGGCGTCGCCGCAGGTCGTGGCGACGGCCGCGGACCGCGCGGCGTGCGGCTACGGGTTCGTCGTCGGCCGCCGGTATCTGATCGACGCTCGCGAGATGACGCCTGCCCGCTTCGGCGTGTCCTTGTGCAGCAGCACCACGCTCTGGTCGGCGGCTGGTGGCCTCGTGAGTCTCCTCCGCGACCGGCCCGAGATGGGCCGCGTCTACGGGCGAGTCGCGACGAGCACGGCGCGCCTGGGCGACGACGGGCGCCGCCCCGTCGAGGGTGCCAGCGTGCGGATCGCCGGTGCCGCCGGCGATCGGGTCACGACCACTTCGGCGAGCGGCGACTTCGCGTTCGACGCCGTGCCCGCCGGCGACTATCGCGTGACCGTGCGGACACCCGAGGGACGGCGAGACCTGCGGCCGCCGCCCGACGCCTCGATCACCCTCGGCGCGGCCGAGCGCTGCGTCGCGCTCGACCTGACGGCGGCCTCGACGGCGACGGCATCAGGTGTCGTGGTCGATCCAGTAGGGAGACCGGTCGCGGGTGTGTCCGTCGAGTTGCATCCCTGGCCGTACGACCAGTGGGCGGGTGGCCTGGTGCTCGGGGCGACGACCGATGCCGCGGGCCGCTACTCGATCGAGCGCATCCCTGCCGGCGTCTATACCGGCGGCGTCGGCGTGCCGTATCCGAGCCCGCGGAATGCCGTCGCGCCAGCACTCGTGCGTGGCAGCGACGGCGGCGTGGCGGTGTCGATCGAGCTCGGGGAGCAGCGGCACCTGCCGCCGCTCGTCGCGAGGCCGGCGCCACTCGTCAGGGTGTCGGGTCGGGTATCGGCATCCCCGGCGACCCCGATCGACGACATCGAGCTCATCCTCCATCCTCTCGATGGATTCGCGACGGCCCGCACGTTTGGCGGGACCGTGCGACCGGACGGGCGGTTCGAGCTCGAGGCCCACCGCGGCGTCCGTTATCTGGTCGTGGCGGAGCGGCACCTGCGGATCGTCGGCCGAGCCGAGTTCATCGCCGGTGACGCCGACGTGGTGCTGGCGGTGACCACGCCGTGACGATGGCGATTCGATACGGTCTGCTGGTCACGGCGCTCGCACTCGTCACACCCGGGCGCGCCGTTGCGCTGTCATGCGTGGCGACGACGCTGCTGCAGGACGTGCAGGCCGCGGCCGGCGTGTTCGAGGCGACCATCGCCACACGCCGCCGCCTCGACCTGCCCGTGCCGCCCGGGCTGCCGCCCGGCGTCCCGCCGCCTCCGATCATCGGCGCCGACACGCACGAACTGGGCCTGGTCGATGTCGAGCCGTGGCGCGGAGCCTCGGCCGCCACGGTGCGCACGTCGTACGACCACTTGCGGCCTGGCGGGCGCTATGTGTTCGTCGTCTTCGCGCGCCGCGACGGCGGACTGGGGGTCGGCGGCTGTGCCGGTCGGGCCTTCCCCGCGTCGCGAGCGGCCGGCCTCAGGTCGTGGATCGCGTCGCTCTCGCGGCCAGCGAATGGGGGCCACCTGTTCGGCGCCGTCGTCGTCCTCGGCAACGTACCGGGGACGGACGCCGACCTGCCGGTCGAGGGCGCGCGCGTGGTCGTCCGCGGTCCGATCGTCGTCGAGGCCGTGACCGACGCGCGGGGGCAGTTCGCCGTCACCGGGCTGCCGGATGGCCGGTACGACGTCGCCGCCCGTGCCGGCGACGAACGCAGTGGGCTGACCATCGCGCGCGGTGCGACCGTGACGCTGCTCGGCGACCACGCCGCGGCGAGCGTCGATCTCCTCGCCGACGTCGCCGGGACGGTCGGGGGCCGGGTGATAGACGAGCACGGCCGGCCGGTGGCCAAGCAGCTGCTCTGGCTCACGGTGGCGACCTCCACCGGCGATCCGAACCGTTCGCACTACTGGCTGGCTACGACCGATGCCGACGGTCGGTACACGGCGACAAACGTGCGGCCGGGACGCTACCTGCTGACGCTCGGCGAGCCGTACGTCTACGCGCACGGCGAGACGCTGGGCGGCGACGCCGAGATCGTCGTCGGCTGGGCCGAGCACGTCGAACTGCGTCCGCTCGTCGCCCGCGTGGCCGAGACGATCAGCGTGGAAGGGCTGCTGACGGACGCCGCAGGACAGCCGGTCGAGGACGGTATCTTCGTCGAGGCCGTCGGACCGCACGGGCCGTATCCGAGCTCGACATCCATCGAGGAGACCGGGCCAGACGGCCGCTTCCGTTTCCGATTGATGCGGGGTGTCCGATACCGATTGACGGTGTCAGGCGGTGCTGGTGTCGCCGCCGTGGTGCGCGACTACGTCGCCGACGGCACGCCGATCCGGCTCGTCCTGCCGCGATAGGGGGTCACTGCCGCTTGCGCCGACCGGCCGCGCGTACTGCTGCGGCCGCGGCCCGGGCGAGTCGCTCGTCGAAGCTGGAGAAGGCCACCGGGCTCGGCGAGGCACGGCGCACGACCTCGAGATAGCTCGCCAGATGGATGGCGTCGAAGCCGCGGAGCCCATACTGCTCGGCCAGTCGTCCGGCCGACCGGCACAGCTCGTCGTCGGCGACGACGGACACGAGCGTCGTCCAGTCGCCGTCGAATTGCCGCTTCACTGCCGAGAGCGCCGAGGACGACAGCATACCGCTGCGACGAAGACGAGCGAGCGCCGCCCGAGTCTCGGCATAGGCGACGGCCGATGTGGTGACCGTCGTGTGTTCGAACAGCCGGCGGACGTCGTCGCTCCCCGCCTCGTCGATGTAGACCTTGACCAGGCTGCTGGTGTCCAGATAGGCCGTCACCGCCTGTCCTCGATCACATAGGCTGAGGCCAGCGTGTTGCCCTTCAGCTTCACCGGACGGAACGCGCCCTTCGGCTTGCCGCCCTTCCACGACGCCTTGCCCTCGGCGACCATCTCCAGGATCCATCCGGTGTCGGCCGCCGTGGCGACCGCCTGGAGACGGGCCACCGCTCGCCCGCGATCGGTGATCGTCACGGTGTGGCCGGCCTTGACCCGCTGGAGGTGCCGGCTCAGCCGGGCCTTGAGCTCACGCACGCCGACCACGTCCATGTCTGTTTTCCTCATGTGACTACAATGCTACCACCATGTGTCCACATTACGATGCGACTCGGTATGATGCGGCGATGCTCGGAAGCCTGACGTGCCGGCGATGATCCTGCGGTCAGCGCGCACGGAACTGCGTCCGCTCACGGCCGCCGACCTCGACGTCGCGCACGCGCTGTGGACCGATCCCGACGTGCGCCGGTTCCTGTGGGACGACCAGGCGACACCGCGCGAGCGCGCCGCCGAAACGCTGGCCGAGAGCGACCGCAGCTTCGCCGACCGCGGCGTCGGGCTGTGGGGCGTCTACGACCCCTCCGGCGGCCCGCTGATGGGCTTTTGCGGGTGCCGCGTGAGCGACAGCGGCGCAACGGAACTGCTCTACGGTCTGCGCCGCCAGCGGTGGGGCCAGGGCCTCGCCACCGAATGTGCGTCGGCCGTCATCGACTACGTATTCGACACGCTGGGGCACCCCGAAGTGGTGGCGCTGACCGACGTGCCCAATCATGCGTCGGTGCGGGTGCTGGAGCGGCTCGGCATGCGCTTCGAGCGGCGCGGCGAGCACCACGGCCTCGACACGCTGTTCTACCGCCTCACCGCCGAGGCCTGGCGAGGGCCGCGGGTGGTCGTGCGGTCGGCCGTCGCCGCCGACGAGCCGCTGCTGCGGTCGCTCACGCCGCGCCTCGCCGACTTCCCGCGGCCGTCGTGGCGCACCGCTCACGAGATCGACGTCAGCGACCATCGCTACCTGTTCGACGCGCTGCACCAGCCGCGCGAGGACGCGCTGGTGCTGGTCGCCGAGCAGCCGCCCGGCCACGGCGTCGGGATGGTCTTCGTCACCACGCAGATCGACTACTTCACCGGGGAGCCGCATCCGCACGTCGAGACGCTGGCGGTCGCCGCCGCTGCCGAGGGCCGCGGTGTCGGGCGGGCCCTGCTCGACGCCGCCGAGGTCTGGGCGATGAGTCGCGGCCACGGCTTCATCACGCTCACGGTGTTCGACGGCAATCGCCAGGCGCGTGCGGTCTACGACCGGCGCGGCTACGTTGCCGAGACGGTCACGATGCGCAAGCCGCTCGATGCCGCGCCGCCGCCCACCGCCCGCGAGGGGCCGGTGGGGCTGATGGTGCGTCCCGACCGGCCGGCCGATGCCGAGGCGCTCTGGGCCATCATGCAGCCCGTGATCGCCGCCGGCGAGACCTACGCGTGGCCGCGCGATCTGTCGCGAGAGGCGGCGCTGGCGGCGTGGCATCCCGCCGGCGGGCACACGTTCGTGGCGGAGATCGACGGCCGCGTCGCCGGCACCTATCTCGTCAAGCCGAACCAGGGCGGCCCCGGCGCGCACGTGGCGAACTGCGGCTACATGGTGGCTTCGTGGGCGCGCGGCCGGGGCATCGCCGAGGCGCTGTGCCGCCACTCGCTCGACACCGCGCGCGAACTGGGCTTCCGCGCCATGCAGTTCAACTCGGTGGTGAGCACGAACCACAGCGCGATTCGCGTCTGGCAGCGCTGCGGCTTCGCCATCGTCGGGACGGTGCCGCAGGCCTTCGATCATCCGGCCCACGGCCTCGTCGCCATTCACGTGATGCACCGCGCCCTGTGAGGGTGCGGCGCCGCCGTCACTGAAAGAAGCGCTGTCCGGTGGCCGTCGAGCAACCCGACCGGTAGAGCTGCGCCGCGGCGTCGTAGAAGCCGTTGATGCCGCTCGAGGTGAAGGCGGACGGGCCAGACATCTCGATTGTGTGCGACACGATCGACCCGCCACGGAGGAACCCAGGCGAGACCGGCGGGTTCGGCGGCGTGTCGAACCCGATCAGGGCCAGCATCTGCTGACGGAAGGTCGTCGGCCCGAGACGGGCCCACCGCCCGTGGGCGGGCGGGCGCTGGCCAGGTGCGAACGCCGGGGCCTCGGTCGATTCCATGATGCTGCCGCCGGGGAGGAACGTCACCACGGAGTTGAAGGGCGCGCCCAGCGCGGCCTGCGTCTGACAGTTCCGCAGCTGCACCCGCACCAGCCACATCCCCTCGATGTCGAAGCTCTGCGCTGCTGCCGAGAGCGGCAACCCTGCCACCACGATCGCCGCCACGACTGCCACACCACGCGTCGTCCAGGTTCGTCCGGTCATGTCTACCTCCTGCGCCTCGCCGACGGGCGAAGCGCGGCGATGGTCGCAGGCGGACGTGCGGCCGCGCCATGGCGCCTGGCTGAACTCGCCCTGAAGAACGTCTGAAGCTGCAAGTGGCGGTGGCAACAGGACTTGTGCCATCGTGTGGCGATGGCTTCGCCTGCGGCCCACCCGGTCGACGGCGGCCGGCGCTACCGCTTCGGCCGCTTCGTGCTCGACCCGGTGGCCTATGAGCTGCGTCGCGACGGCCGGCGGGTGCGCCTGGAACGCCGCCCCCTCGACCTGCTGCTGCTGCTCGTCGAGCGGCACGGCCAGCTGGTGACCCATTCCGAAATCGCCCAACGGCTGTGGGGCGATGACGTGTTCGTCGAGGTCGAGGCCGGCATCCACACCGCGGTGCGGAAGGCACGTCAGGCCCTGGGCGATTCGGCCGATGCCCCGGCCTGCCTCGAATCGGTGCCAGGGCGCGGCTATCGGTTCGTCGCCCCCCTCGAACCGGAGCCGTCGCTGGAGACGCCTCCGGCCACGCTCGCCATGCCCGCCGCACCCGTCGATGTGGCGCCACCGGTCCCACTCGTGGACGCGTCGGCTACGGCCGCTCCGCCCCGGGCGGAGCCGCCCCCGGCGGCGAGTCGAGGCTGGCCGCGCTGGCGTCTGGCGATCCTGACGGCGGCGCTCGCCGCCGCCGTCGCGCTGGTGATGTCGTCGCTCGGCGGGGACGCCGCGCCGGTGGCGCCGATCGTCGTCGGCGTTCTGCCGTTCGACAGCGGCGGCACGGCGGCGCTCGGGCCCGTCGCCGACGGCCTGTCGGACGAGATCTCGGTGTCGCTCGGCCAGATCGATCCAGAGCACCTGCGGGTCGTCGGCCGGACGACGATGCACCGCTACCGCGGCGAGCGCCGGTCGATCGAGGCCATCGGCCGCGACGTCGGCGCCACCCACGTCGTCGAAGGCTCGGTCCGCGCCGAAGGGGCGCGGGTCCGGGTGACGGCGTCGTTGATCCGGGTGGACGACCAGACGCAGGTGTGGTCGGCCTCGTTCGACCGCGCCGCCACCAGCTGGCTGGGGCTGCAGGAAGACATCAGCCGTGCGATTGCGCCTCAGATGCGCCTGCGGCTCTCGGCCGCTCGCACCGAGGCCGCGGGCCGGCGTCACACGCGCAATCCGCTGGCCTACGACGCGTTTCTCCAGGGGCGTGCGTTCATCTCGTTGCGCGCCCGCGAGCCCAACGCCCGCGCCGTCGAGGCGCTGACCCAGGCCACCGCGCTCGACCCCGGCTACGCGCTGGCCTGGGCGGCGTTGTCACAGGTCCACGGCGCCAGCCTGCTCAACGGCGACGGCGACCCCGCGGTCGTCCGTCAGCCGGCGGTGGACGCGGCAGCGCGCGCCATGGCAGCGCAACCCGACCTGGCGGAAGCCGTCTTCGCCCAGGCCTTCTGTGCCTGGGTGATCGCTCAGGACTGGGCGGAGGCCGAAGGCGGGATGCGTCGCGCCTACGCGCTCGACCCGCAGCTGGTCGATACGGTCCGCACCCTGGGGCACGTACTGTCGCAGCGCGGGAATCACGACGAGGCGGCCAGCCTCATGCAACAGGCCCGGGCGATGGATCCGCTGGATCCCATGGCCCATGCGCTGTCGGGACAGGTGGCGTTCCAGGCCGGCCGCTACGCCGAGAGCCTCGATCACGCCGAGCGGGCCCTGGCGCTCGCGCCGGCGTTCTGGGTGGGGCACATGGTGCGCGGCCAGACGCTCGAGCGGCTCGACCGGCTCGACGACGCGGTGGCGGCGTTGTCCGAGGCCGAACGGCTGTCGGACCGGAACAGCAAGGCGGTGGCGACCCGAGCGTTCGGGCTCGCCCGCCTCGGCCGGGTCGACGAGGCGCGTGCGGTGCTCGCGGCGTTGACCGAACGGGCTCGCCAACGCTACGTCCCGCCGTATGCGTTCGCCCTGGCCCACCTCGGGCTCGGCGAAGACGATCAGGCGCTGGAGTGGCTGACCCGCGCCAGCGAAGGCCGCGACACGCACCTCATGTACGTGCCCGTGGACGGCAAATGGGATCGGCTCCGCGGCGACCCGCGTCTCGTGGCCCTGCTGCGACGGAGCGGCTTCCGGCCGTGAGGGGTCGCCCGCGCTGGCTGGTCAGCGCCTGAAGCGGCACGACAGGCCGACGCCGAACGCCCAGTCCGCGGCGGTGTCGTTCAGGCCGCGACCGAGCCACGCGTCGGCCTGCCAGTCGCCACCGAAGGTCTTGAGCACGCCGGCATTGGCGAACCACGACGTGGCGTCGGCGTCGAGATCCTGGTGACGGCCCACCGCCTCCCAGAATGCGCTCCACGTGCCGCGCAGGCCATGGCCCAGCACGAGGCTGGCCTCGAGCGTCCGCAGGCGGTTGCGCTGCGATGGACCGGGCACGGTCGGCTGCGACCAGTTCAGCGTGCCGCCCACGCTCGCGGCCCCACCGAGCGCGCGGTTCCACACCAGCCGTGCGAACGGATCGACGGTGCCGCTCGATGCGTCGCCGCCGGTCGGCACGCTGGTGCCGCCGATCAGCGCCAGGTCGAGGCCGGCGCCCTCCTGCGTGCCGATCTGGTACTCCAGCGCCACCGAGGTGTCGGCGGCCGACGTCGTTGCCTCTCGCCCGGCGCGGCCGCTGTCCTGGCGAATCCAGCCGGCCGTGCCGACGCGCAGTTCCAGCCGTCGATGCAGGCCCATGCGGATCAGCACGTCGGGCGCCGCCAGCGTGGTGGCCGTCAGGTCGTCGCTGGTGTCGCGGCCGGCGACGATGCCGGTCTCGATCTGCACGACGCGCGGATCGACCACCCGCGGCGCGCTGGTGAAGCTCGGGCGATCGGTGTTGATCGGGGTACCGGGTTGGGCGGCGCCGACCCGCGGCGCGACGACCAGTGCCGCGAGCAGCAGCGAACCGGCGGGGACGGCGCCGCGCCGGCTCACGGCGTGGGCGGCGGCGTCGCCGGCACGAAGGGGATCTCGACCTCGTGCGGTTCGCCCTGCAGCGCGTAGGCCACCTTGACGTAGGCGTCGCCGGTCACCGGACGTCCAGCGGCGATCCACGACTCCCCGGTGTCGTCGATGGCCAGCGCCAGCACCTCGTCAGGCTCGCCGGTGCGCGTGATGGTCAGCGTGACGCCGCTGGCCAGCGATGCCGGCAGTTCGTTGCGCACGGCATCGCTGAACCAGATGCGGTGCCGGCCGTCGCGCGACAGCACCACCTCGTAGTGGATGTCGGCGTTCATCAGCACCATGCCGCCCTTGTGCGGTGAATGGTCGCCGTGCGGGCCGACCACGTTCTGGTGCTGGGCGTCGGCGGCGGGCGCCTGGGGCGGCGCGACGGCCGGCGCCGGAGCGCTGGCCGGCCCGTTCGAACACGCGGCGGCGGCCAGCAAGGCCGCCGTCATGAAGACTCGTCGTGCCATCAGGGCAGTTGCTTGTAGATCGTCGCCACGTTGTCCTTGGCGCGGGTCATCGTGTAGGCCTTGAACGTGTCGGGCAGCGCCAGCTCGGCGGCCGCCTGATCGGCGGTCTTGCCGGCTTTCTTGGCGGCCTGCACCGCGGTGAGGAACGCCCGCGTGAACTCGCCGAACTCGACCAGGTCCTGCCACTGCATCACGGTGCTGTGGCCGGGAATCACCGTGTCCACGTTCTTGACGCCGGCGATCAGCTTGGCGATCGTGTCGGGGTACGCCACGCCGGTGCCGCCGTTGTTCACGTCGAGCAGCGGCGTGCCCTTGGCCGAAAAGGCGTCGCCGGCGTGCATGGTTCGCAGGTTGCGGAAGACCACGAAGGTGTCGCCGTTGGTGTGCGCCGGCCCGAAGTGATACAGGTCGATGGCGTCGGCGCCGCTCAGCACCGTCATCCTGTCGGTGTAGGTGCGGTCGGGGAAGGCGTGCTTCTTGGTGCCGTCGGCGAACGCCGGCATCTTCGCCATGCTGGTCGAGACGTTGGCGTGGGCGACGATCTCGACCGACGCCGGGAAGTACTCGTTGCTGCCGACGTGATCGCCGTGCGTATGGGTGTTGATGATGTGCGTGACCGGTTTGTCGGTCACCGTCTTCACCTTGTCCATGATCGCCGGGCCCCAGTTGGCCAGCTTGGTGTCGACCAGGACCACGCCGTTGGCGGTGACGAACACGGCGGTGTTGCCGCCGCCGCCCGTCACCATCCACAGGTTGTCCTTCACCTTCTCGATGCCGGCCACGTTCGGCCCGCCGGCCGGTGGCTGCTGCGCCACCAGGGCGCGTCCCGTCATCGCCAGGACGCCCGTCAGGACGACGCCGGTCAACACCGCTGTGCGGCTCATGCTCCACTCCCGGGGAAGAACACGCGTTGGACGAACCAGTACGCGCCGGCCAGCGCGACCGTTACAGAGCCTACCATCGCCAGCCGCGATCCGACGAGCGGCGAGCGGCCGCGCACCCAGGCCAGCGCCGCCGCCACCGGCAGCACGAAGGCCAGCTGGCCCAGCTCGACGCCGAGGTTGAAGCCGAACAGCGACCAGCCGAGCGCCTCGCGCGGCAGCCCGAACTCGGCCAGCACCGAGGCGAAGCCGAAGCCGTGCACCAGGCCGAACAACCCGGCCATCCACGGCCGCAGGTCGCGGCTGGCGGCGGCGCCGTCGCCGACCAGCAGGTTGTCCACGCCGACCAGGACGATGCTCAGCGCGATGAGCGGTTCGATCACCGCCGCCGGCGGCGTGTAGACGCCAAGCGCCGCCAGCGACAGCGTCGCCGTGTGGCCGAGGGTGAACGCGGTGACGATCAGGCCGAGGCGGGCCAGTGAGCCGCCGAGCAGCAGCAGGCCGACCAGGAACAGCAGGTGATCGGGGCCGATGGCGATGTGGTACGCGCCGGCCGGCAGGAAGGTGGCGAGCACGGCGCCGACGCCCTGCCAGCTGCCCGCGTAATAGGTCAGGGTGCGCTGGCGCGCGTCGAGAATCGCCTGGTGGCGCAGCGCGTCGCCCTCGTAGACGTTGACGAAGGTCTGGTGCGTCTCGTCGTGCGGGAACATCACCGTGTCGAGATCGACGCGTCCGGCGCCGGCCGATCCGTCGGTGTGCAGCAGGAAGCGCAGGCCCTGGCGGTCGGGCACCGGCTCGACGTCGGTGAGGGTCACCGTCACGGCACGCCCGTCCACACGCAGGTGCAGCCGCGTCGCCAGGATGTCGGCCAGCGCCGCGCCGTACCGCCGCGCCACGGTCGGGTCGAGCAGGGCGTTCGCATCGGGCAGCTTCAGTTCGTAGGCGGCATCGAGGTCGTGCACGACGAGGCTGCCGGCGAGCCGGCCGCCATCGAGCCGCAGGTCGAGGTAGCTGAACGGGGCAGGGTGGGCAAGAGCCGCCGTGGCGGCGCTCACGACGCACAGCACGGCGATGAGGCAGCGGCGAAGCACGACCGGCCCGAGTGTACCGCGCCGCCGTGTGGCCCCGAACGAGCGGCGTCAGGGACGCCGGACCGCCTCCAGCGTGCACTCGCCGGCGCCGAGGTTGAAGCCGCGGGTGAAGAGGCTGGCCCGTACGGGACCCGGCGGGTGATCGCCGTCGGTCATCTCGGGGCCGCCGAGCAGGTACATCGCCAGTTGCCCCTCGGTCATCGGCGTGGCGGTCTCGACCACCTGCCGGGCCCGCGACGGGCCGGCCGCGGCGCGCAGCACGGCGCCGACCGCCGCGCCGGAGAAGCAGTCGGCGATGGCTTCCCTGGCGTACTCCTCGAGGCCCGTGAGGCCCAGCTGCACGTCCACCGCGTGGCCGAGTTCGTGGCTCACCACCGCAACAGCGGCGAAGGTGCCCGGCGTGCCGTCCACGTCGTGCACGGCGCGTATCAGGCGGGACAGGAAGACGACGTCGAAGTGAATCTGGTTGGTCTCGACGCAGAGCCACGCGTTGTCGAGCGGCGCCGGGCAGTCGGGGGGCGCGGGCGCCACGTCGGAGAACCCGTCAGCGGTCCAGCCGTAGAACCGGATCTCGGGCATCGCGAAGGTGCGGCCGGCCACGGCGAACCGCTCGCGCCACACGCCGGCCAGAGCCGGCACCGCCGCCTTCGCGGCGGTCAAGGTCGCGCGGACGTCGGCGTCGGACACGTTCCTCGACAGCATGCGCTGCAGTTCGAGGCAGCGCGGCTTCTCGAGCAGCGAGGCGCGCAGACAGGACTTGACGGCGTCCACCTCGTGCTCGAAGGGACGTTGCGGCACGACCCAGCCGTCGCGCGCGAGCTTCGACCAGTCGACGCCGGGCCGCGGCGGCGCCGGCGTCCCGCGGCCGGCGGCGCGCTCCATCTCGGCGGCGATGCTCGTCGGCGGCGGTGGCTCCACGGCCGGCGGTGTCGAATCGGACGGCGGCGGATCGGCGCGGCCGCAGGCCGTCCCGCACAGCATCGCCCCCAACAGCCACGACGCGACGACGGCCCGCGACCTGACGCCCGGGGTGCGCATGCCGCGCATTGTAGGCGCGTTCGGGCCGCGCGCGCCGTGCCTGAGGCGAGTAGGATCGCCGCCGGAGACTGGCCATGACCCACCCCCCGCGGTCCCTCTCGACGGCCGTGGCGATGCTGACGTGCGGGCTGGCGGCGGCCAGCCTCGGCGCCCAGGCGACCCGCCGCGCCGACGGGCCGACGCGCATCGCCATCGCCGCCGGCACGGTCACCGATGCGCAGTCCAGCGCCGGCCTCGTCGGCACGTGGGAGCCCGACGCCGACCTCGGCACGGCGCCCGGCGCCAACCAGGCCACCTACTTCGAAGACGGTCTGTACTTCACGCCGATCCAGAACATCACCCTGGTCGGGCTGTGGCAGGCCACGGCCCGTTCGCTCACGCTCACGCCGCTCGAGATCCGCAACCTCGCGTCGGCGGCGGTGGTGCCCGAGGTGAAACAGGTGTTTTCGCAGATCGCCTGGGATCGCCCCGGCGCGTCGGTGCTGACGTGGCGCGATCCCGATCGCTACCAGGAGTCGGGCTCGCAGTTCGGCCGCCGGCGCGTGGCGCCGGCCCGCGACCTCGGCGCCCTGCACGTCGCCGCGCTCACCGATCTGCTGCTCGGCAGCTGGTCGAACGGCGCCGATCGCTCCATCGGCTTCCGGCCTGACAACGTCTACGAAGAGTGGACGACGGCCCGCGACGACCGGCTCACGATCGGCCGTGGCCGTTACCAGTTCGATCGCGCGACCGGCGCGCTGCAGGTGACCATCGAGCGCGTCGAGTCGAAGGGGCCGCCGCCGGCGCTGCCCGGCCCGACCGTCGCCGCGCGCGACGCAATCGCGCTGCGTGTCGTGAGCCGTGACGAACTGCGGCTCGGCGACGTCACGTGGACGCGTCAGCGGCTGCTGGAACGCGGCGCCGGCGGCTCGAGGCGATAACCGAGCGCGACGATCGCCCGCAGCGTCTCGACGGCGGTGCCGCGGTCGAGCCGCCGCTCGTCGTCCGACAACTCCTCGTACGGCACCAGGCCAGGATGGCGGCGGGCCGCATCATCACGGTGTGGCCCCCACGTCCACCCCTGGCGCAGGCGTTCGGCCGCCCACACGTCGTGGACGTGGCGGGCCAGGGTCTCGGTGAGCGCGACGAGGTCGGCGTCGAGCGTCACCGCCGAGGTGTCGATGGGTGCGGGCTGATAGGTCATGGGCGCGGTGACGGGCTGGCCGATGGCGTGGTCGTGTTGCGCCGGATGCCAAGACCGACGCGAGCCAGGAACTGCGGGATCTTCTCGACGGTGTTGCGGTCGATCTGCTTGGTCGCGTCGTCCAGGCGGGCCCACGGCACCAGGTGCGGGCTCACCTTGTCGGCCACGCTCTTGGTCCGGCCGTAGCTCCAGTCCTTCCGCTCGTCGAGCCAGCGGGCGTGCTCCCGCTCGGCGAGGCGCTCGATCTCGTCGGGCGTGAACGCGAAGTCCGGCCCGTCCCACGCCGACAACGGCACCAGCGTGCAACGCTCGGAGGCGATCTTCGTGACGAGGTCGTCGGCCTGGCGGCGGTTCGACTCGCGCAGCGACTCGGGAAGCATGGACCACGGCTGCATCGACGGGTTCGACGCCGCGCTGTGGCCGGCCGCCGCCTGCGCCCGGACGTACTCGGCGTGGATGGTGCGGGCCAGCAGCTCGTGGGTGCCGCCGAGGACCGCCTCCGCGGTGCAGCCACGCTCGACCGCGCCGACGATACGCAGGCGGCGGCCGCCGTCGCCAGCGTCCACCGCCAGCAGGTCGAGGCCTTCCTCGCGCGCCGCCGCGACGACGATCGGGAAGGCCGTGTCGGCCGTGGCGTGGAGCACGCCGAGCGCCCACGCCAGCAACCGGGCGTCGTCGAGCCCGGTGAGGCACACCGTCGAGACCGCCGGCAGCTGTTCGATCCGGTCCAGGAGCCGCTCGACCGGCCCTGGGCCGGTGGAGTCGAATTCGCACGGCACGATGTCGCACCCGTCGGCGATGCGGGGGTAGGCGGCGTCGAGCGCCGCGACCCGCGCCGCCGCCGCGGTGTCGGCGACGGTGATACGCAGCCGCGCCACTCCGCTCATGACGCGCCAGGACTCGGCCGCGTTGGCGATCGTCCGCTCGGCCAGCGGGCCGCTGCCGGCGACGAGCAGATGCGGCGCCCCGGCCTCGCTCGGCGGCAGCGCCGCGCCGACGACGGCCCGGGCGGCGAGATCGACCGTGCTGAAGAACTGCAGGCGGCTGGTACCGTCGCGCGTCGAACTCACCTCGCGCGGCCGCAGCCGCTCCCACAGCGCCGGGTGGGCGACGTGCGCGTGGCAGGTGAGGACGTGACGGGCGCCGGCGGTCTCGGCCGCGGCCCGCGCCACCACCTCCGCGTTGAGGGCGTCGTCGCCACACACCGCCACCAGGTGCCGCGCCTTGGTGAGGCCGGCCCGCCGCAGCACCACGGGGTCGGTGGCGTCGCCGACGATCACGGCGCCGACGCTGTGCGCCGAGCGCGGCCCGAGGCGAGGTTCGAGGACATCCACCTGCACCACGGTCTCGCCGGCTTCGCGCAGGTGCCGGGCCACGGCGAGGCCGCGGTCGCCGAGCCCGCAGACGATGACGTGCCCGCGGCGGTAGCGCGCCCGCAGCGCGGCCCAGCGATCGCGGAAGAGGGCCATGAACGCGCACACGGCGGCGATGCCGAACGATGCCGGCGCCAGGAAGCGCGCCCCCTGGAGCCAGCCATTCACTTCGTTCGCTTGGAGGACCGCCCCCGACTGCCAGATGAACAGCTGCAGGGAGAGGTAGACGAGATCCAGCGGCTGGGGCGCGGGCTTGCAGGGGTCGGCAGTCGGTGCCTCGGCGCACGAGGCCGCGAAGCCGTAGACCCCGCACCCGAAGGCGACGACGCACAACGCCGCCACGCCGGGCCAGCGAAACACCTTGAGGTCCGCGACGGCGCGGGTCCAGCCGGTGGAACGGGGCCTCGGAGCCATGCGGCACAGACTACGTCAGGTGGGCCGCGTCCCACAGCCGCGCGTACAATCGGGGCGCTTCGCCGGCCGGCCATGGCCCACGACGTCTTCATCAGCTACTCGTCGAAGGACAAGGCGACCGCCGACGCGGTGTGCGCCCGCCTCGAGAGCCGCGGCATCCGCTGCTGGATCGCGCCTCGCGACGTCGCGCCGGGCGCCAACTACGGCGCCGCGATCATCGATGCCATCCACGGCAGCCGGGCGCTCGTCCTGGTGCTGTCGGCCCACGCCAACGCCTCGCGGCACATCCCCAACGAGATCGAGCGCGCGGTGAGCCACGGCGTGCCGGTGCTGCCGTTCCGCATCGAGGACGTGCTGCCGGCCAAGGCGCTCGACCTGTTCATCGGCGCGGTGCACTGGCTGGACGCGATGACGCCGCCGCTCGACCGCCATCTCGACCAGCTCGCCGACTCGGTGGCCCGGCTGCTCGACACGCCGCCCGCGCCGACGCCCCCGCCGCGGCCCGGATCGCCGCCGCATCCGCCGCCGCGTCCAGACGTGGTGAAGCTGGCGGCCATCGGCGTGGCCGCGGTGGCGCTGCTGCTGCTGGCCTGGATGGTGATCGGCCGCAACGGCGAGGGCGAGCGGCCGGTGACCGGCGTCGAGACGCCGGCGCCACCGCCAACGGCCGCGCCCACTCCAGAGGCGCCCGCGCGGGCCGGTGCCGGCGCGGCGCTGGTCGGCTGCTGGCGCTACGCCAACAACGCGACGGTCGAGGTGCGCGCCGACGGCACGTCGCGGGTCGGGCCGTTCGACGGCACATGGCGAGGCAGCGGCCAACGCTTCACGTTGGTCTGGCCCGAGCCCGTGGACTCGCTCACGCTGTCGGCCGACGGCCGGCGCCTGACGGGCGGCAACCAGTACGGCGTGCGCGTCACCGCCACGCGTGTGAGCGGCGGCCAGGGGCTGGCGGGATCCTGGCTGTGGGGCGGCGTGCTGCCCGTGACGTTGTCGGCCGACCACGTCGCCACGCTGGGTCCGATTACCGGCCGCTGGGCCCTCGCCGATCCGGGGCGGCGCAGCTACCGCGTGACGTGGCCGAAGATCGAAGAGCAGGTCACCGTGTCCGACGACCGTACCCGGCTGAGCGGCACCAACCAGTACGGCGCCGCGGTGTCGGGCACGCGGCTGACGGGCTGCTGACGCCCGGCCGCGTAGTAGCATCGCGGGCAGGAGTCGTCGATGCCGCGTCCCTTCCCCTCGTTGTCCGCCGCCGTCCTCGTGCTGTCCGCCGTCGTGCCGGCATGGGCCCAGGCGCCCGACCCGGCACTGGTCGCCCGCGCCCGCGCCATCCACGAGCGGGTGATCACGCTCGACACCCACGACGACATCGACCCGCGCAACTTCACCAAGCAGCGCAATTACGCCCAGCGGCTCGACACCCAGGTGAACCTGCCGAAGATGGAGGAGGGCGGCCTCGACGTGGCGTTCTTCATCGTCTACGTCGGCCAGGGCCCGCAGACCGCCGAGGGCTACGACAAGGCCTACGCGCAGGCGGTGGAGAAGTTCGAGGCCGTGCACCGGCTGACGAAGGAGATCGCCCCCGACCGGATCGGCCTGGCCCTGACCGCCGACGACGTGCGGAAGATCGCCGCCAGCGGCCGCAAGGTGGCGGTGATCGGCATCGAGAACGCCTATCCCGTCGGCACCGATCTGAAGCGCATCAAGGAGTTCCACGACCGCGGCGGCCGCTACATGTCGCTGGCCCATAACGGCCACAGCCAGTTCGCCGACTCGAACACCGGCGAGCGCGACGGCAAGTGGCAGCACAACGGCCTGAGCGAGTTGGGCCGGCAGGCCATCGCCGAGATGAACCGCTGGGGCCTGATGGTGGACGTGTCGCATCCGTCGAAGGACGCCAACCTGCAGGCCATCGCGCTGTCGAAGGCGCCGGTGATCGCCTCGCACTCGGCGGCGCGGGCGCTGGCCAACCACAGCCGCAACCTCGACGACGAGCAGTTGCAGGCGATCCGGAAGAACGGCGGCGTGGTGCAGACGGTGGCCTTCGACAGCTACGTGAAGCTGCGCCCGGCCGACGCGCCGCGACGAGGCGCGCCGGTGGCCACCGTGGCGGATTTCGTGAACCACATCGACTACCTGGTGAAGACCATCGGCATCGACCACGTCGGCATCTCGTCGGACTTCGACGGCGGCGGCGGCGTGGCCGGCTGGAACGGCGCCGAGGAGACCTTCAACGTCACGCTCGAAC
>CAYUAX010000100.1:0-16767 GCA_964442845.1 uncultured Bifidobacteriaceae bacterium
GGTACTCGGACTGCCCGAGCAGGTCGAGGAAGCCGGGCGCGACCACCAGGCCGGTGGCGTCGAGACGGCGCGCGCTGGTGGCGTCGAGCTGCGGCGCGACGGCGGTGACGCGATCGCCGCTGACGCAGACGTCGGCGGCGAACCAGGCCGCGCCCGTGCCGTCGACGACACGCCCGCCGGCGATCAGCAGGTCGCAGGTGGCGGGCTGCCGGGCGGCGAGCGGCAGCGAGAGGGTGGCGGCGAGCGCGATCGTGGCGCGGCGCAGGGCGCGGGTCATCGGCCCGCGCATCGTACGGGACCGGTGGGTGGGCCGCAAGGGGGCCTCGAATCTCCAGGTCTCCGGCGGACCGGGCGGCGAATCACTCCGCCTCGCCTTCGAGCCATGCGTCGAGCTTGCTCCACAGGTGCTCTCGTCCGCAGTGCGGACACCGCAGCGCCTGGGGAACCAACGGCAGCGTGTCGAAGGCGCTGAGGGCGTCGATGACCCAGCCGGTCCGCACCGCCCTCCCCGTCTCAGGGCACTCGACGACGAGGTGATACTTCGACACGTCGCCGCCCTTGCAGGAAGCCTGCCGCGGCCCGGGCACATTGGCGGGTCACATTCGGGTCGCGAGTCGGACGTCGGTTGCTCAGAGTGAGCAACATGCTCCCTACCGGTACGCGGTCGGACGTCGCCGTCGGCCTCAGACGTCCGGGGTCGGGCCGGGCGCGCGGTCCGAGGCCGTCACGACGCCGCCCGTCCCCTCTCGGCCGACCCGGCCGGGAGCAGCAGCGACCCGACGATCGACACGGCGAGAATCGCCGCGATGATGCCCAGCGACCACTCCACCGGGAACTTGCCGCCGAACGCGTCGTTGAGCCAGGTCATCTTCAGGCCGACGAAGATGAGCACGATCGCCAGGCCGTAGTGGAGCAGGTGGAAGCGATCCACGGCGCCGGCGAGGAGGAAGTACATCGCGCGCAGCCCAAGGATGGCGCCGACGTTCGAGGTGTAGACGATCAGCGGCTCGTCGGTGATGGCGAAGATGGCCGGCACCGAATCGATCGCGAAGATGATGTCGGACAGCTCGATGAACAGGAGCGCGATGAGCAACGGCGTGGCATGGCGCACGCCGGCGATGGTCACGACGAAGGCCTGGCCGTGCAGCGTCGTGGTCGGCATCAGCCGCCCGAACCACCGCACCACCGGATTGCGGCCGGGGTCGATGCCGCCGCGCGGCGCGAGCAGCATCTTGATCCCCGAGATCAGCAGCACGACGCCGAAGAACAGCACCACCGCCGAGTACTGCATCAGGACCGCGCCGAGGCCGATGAACACGGCGCGGAACACCAGGGCGCCGATGATGCCGTAGAACAGCACCCGATGCTGATACTCGAGCGGGATGGCGAAGTAGCGGAAGACGAGCACGAAGACGAAGACGTTGTCGACGGCCAGTGCCTTCTCGATCAGGTAGCCGGTCAGGTACTCGAGGCCGACCTCACGGCCGATGGCGGCGCCGAAGGTGCGGGTGGCGTGCAGGTACAGGGCGTAGTTGACGGCCAGGGCCAGGCCCACCCACAGCGCCGACCAGGCCAACGACTCCCGGACGCCGACGGCGTGGGGGGCGCGATGGAAGATCCCGAGGTCGACCAGCAGGACGGCGAGCACGCCCAGCGTGAAGAGGGCGTAGACCCACCAGAACTCGGCGAACGGGTAGAGCAGGGGTGTGTCCATGACCGGTGGTCGCGACCCGATGCCGGTATGACGCATGATACGCGAAATTAGTTTCGTGTATCGCAAGTCGCTGTAGCGTCCCGGCGGGACGGTGGGCGACCGCGGCGCCGCGTGATAGCGTGTTACCCCGCATGCGCACCGGCTCCTACGTCAACGGCACCTGGTATCACCCCGAGTCTCCGAAGGTCACCCGTAACGTCAACCCCGCCGACACCAGCGACGTGATCGCCGAGTTCCCGCTGGCGACCGCCGCCGACGTGCGCCGGGCGGTGGACGCGGCCACCGCGGCGTGGCGGGACTGGAAGAAGACGCCGGGGCCCGAGCGCGGCCGCGTGCTGTGGCGGGCCGCCGAGCTGTCGCGCCGCCGCGCCGACGAGATCGCCCGGGTGCTGACCCGTGAAGAAGGCAAGGTGCTCAAGGAAGCCAAGGGCGAGGTGATGAAGGGCATCTCGCTGCTGGAGTACTACGCCGGGGCGGGCTTCCGGATGCACGGCCAGACGCTGCCCTCCGAGGCCCGCGACACCTTCGCCTACACGCTGCGCCAGCCGCTCGGCGTCGTCGGTCTGATCGCGCCGTGGAATTTCCCGTGGGCGATTCCGGTGTGGAAGTCGGCGCCGGCGCTGGTCGCCGGCAACTGCGTGGTGTTCAAGCCGTCGGAGCTGGTGCCGGCGACAGCCGCGCTGATGACCGAGATCTACGAAGAGGCCGGCCTGCCGCCGGGCGTCTTCAACATGGTGGTCGGGGCCGGATCGGAGGTGGGCGAAGCGATGGTCGCCGCTCCCGAACTACGCGCCATCTCGTTCACCGGCTCGAACCGCGTCGGCCAGGCGCTCAACGTGAAGGCGGCGCAGCGCGGCGCCAAGGTGACCTGCGAGATGGGCGGCAAGAACGCCGTGATCGTCATGCCCGACGCCGACCTCGACAAGGCGGCCGCCGCCATCCACGGCGGCGCGTTCGGCTCCACCGGCCAGCGCTGCACGGCCACCTCGCGGGTGATCGTCCATCCCGACGTGAAGCGGGCGCTCGTCGATCGCCTGGTGGCGGCCGCCGAGCAGATCAAGGTCGGGCCCGGGCTCGACGAGACGATGGAGATGGGGCCGTCGATCGCCGACTCCCAGTGGCAGACGGTGCTCGGCTACGTCGAGGCCGGCAAGCGCGAGGGCGCGCGGCTGCTCACCGGCGGCACCCGGCCCGATCACCTGGCGCAGGGCTGGTTCATCGCGCCCACCATCTTCGACGACGTCGATCCGGGCATGCGGATCTTCCAGGAGGAGATCTTCGGCCCGGTGCTGGCAGTGGCGGAGGCGTCTGGTCTGGAGGACGCGCTGGCCAAGGCCAACGCGGTGGAGTACGGCCTGACGACGTCGATCTTCACCCAGGACATCTCGGCGGTGATGCGGTTCATCGAGGACGTGGAGGTCGGCATGGTGCACGTCAACGAGCCGACCGTGGGCGGCGAAGCGCAGCTGCCGTTCGGCGGCACCAAGTCCACCGGCGTCGGTGAGCGCGAGATGGCCGAGGAAGGGCTGCACTTCTTCACCGAGTTGAAGACGGTGTTCATCAACTACTCGGGCCAGGCCGAGCGGTCACTCACCCGGTAGCCACGCCGCGGACGATCGCGTCATGCCCCTCGCGCCGGGATCCCGCCTCGGCCCCTACGAGATGGCCGGCCTGCTCGGCGCCGGCGGCATGGGCGAGGTGTATCGGGCCCGCGATCCGCGCCTGGGTCGCGAGGTGGCGATCAAGGTGCTGCCGCCGGCGTTCGCCGCCGATCCCGACCGCCTCCACCGCTTCGAGCAGGAGGCGCGGGCCACCGCCGCCCTCACCGATCCGAACATCGTCGCCGTCCACGACGTCGGCACCGCCGACGGCCGGCCCTACGTGGTCACCGAACTGCTCGACGGCGAGACGCTGCGCGCCGCGCTGGCGGGCGGCGCGCTGCCGCTGCGCAAGGCGCTCGGCTACGCCCAGCAGATCGCCCGCGGGCTGGCCGCGGCCCACCGGCGCGGCATCGTCCATCGCGACCTGAAGCCCGAGAACGTCTTCGTCACCGGCGACGGGCTGGTGAAGATTCTCGACTTCGGTCTCGCCAAGCTCAGTGAGACCGTCGCCGCCGGCGGGCCGACCGGCGCCGGCCAGTCCCTGTCGACGACGGCCCCCGGACTGGTGCTGGGCACGGTGGGCTACATGTCGCCCGAGCAGGCGCGCGGCGAGCCGACCGATCCGCGCTCCGACATCTTCGCGTTCGGTGCCGTGCTCTACGAGATGCTGGCCGGGCAGCGCGCCTTCCAGGGCGCCTCGGCGGCCGACACGCTGTCGGCAATCCTCAAGGAGCAGCCGCCGGACCTGACGCTGGTCGTCCCCGGGTTGTCGCCGGCGTTGGCGCGGATCGTCGATCGGTGTCTGGAGAAGGCGCGTGACGATCGCTTCCAGACCGCCGCCGACCTCCGGTTCGCGCTCGAGGCGATCTCCGGGGTCTCGTCGCCGGCGTCGCCGGAGCCGGCGCGGCGGCGCTGGCCGTGGCGCTCGGCCGTGGCAGTGGCGGCCGTGCTCGCGGCCGCGGCTGGCGCCTACCTCGTCGGGGTCACTCGCCCCCGCGCCGCGCAGCCGGCGTTCCAGCAGCTCACCTTCAGGCGCGGCGCGATCCAGGGCGCGCGTTTCACCAGCGACGGCCAGACCATCGTCTACGGCGCGGCGTGGGAGGGGCGGCCGAGCGAGCTCTTCTCGACGCGTCCCGAGGCGCCCGAGGCGCGGCCGCTGCAGATGTCCGACATGGGCATCTTCGCCATGTCGCCGAAGGGGGAGATGGCCGTGGTGCTGCACCCGCAGGGCTACGGCCGGGTCGAAGGCACCCTGGCCCGCGCGCCGCTCGCCGGCGGCCTGCCCCGGCAGCTCGCCGACGGCGTGCTCGCCGCCGACTGGAGCCCCGACGGCGCGGAGCTGGCGCTGGTGCGCAGCGGCAACGGCAAGGACGTGCTGGAGTACCCGGTCGGCCGCGCGCTCTACGACCCCAGTCCCGGCCATATCACCCACATCCGCGTGTCGCCCGCTGGCGACGCGGTCGCGGTCATCTCGCATCCGGTCTCCGGTGACACCGCGGGCGAGGTCGTGCTCGTCGATCTCACCGGCCGGGCGACGACGCTCTCGTCGGGGTGGAACAGCGTGCTCGGCCTGGCGTGGTCGCCGTCAGGCGACGAGATCTGGTTCAGCGGCACGCGGCGGGGCGCCGCGCAGGCCCTCCATGCCGTGGACCGCGCGGGTCGCGAGCGGCTGTTGCTGTCGGCGCCGGCCACGCTCATGCTCCACGACGTCGCCGCCGACGGCCGCGCCCTGGTGTCGCGCGATGCCTGGGGGGCCGGGGTCATGGTCCGCGCGCCAGACGCGGCAGCGGAGCGCGATCTGTCGTGGCTCGACGGTTCCACGGCATGGGATCTCTCGGCCGATGGCACGACGATGGTGCTCGAAGAGGCGTGGGAAGGCGGCGGCACCGCGCGGTCGATCTATCTCCGTACCACCGACGGCGCGCCGGCGCTGCGGCTGGGCGACGGCGTGCCGCTGGCGCTGTCGCCCGACAAACAGTGGGTGCTGTCCACGCCGGTGGCCGCCACCTCGCTGGTGCTGCTGCCGACCGGCGTGGGGCAGGCGCGGACGCTGCCGGCGGGCTCGATCGCGTCGTACTTCCCGGCGGCGCGGTTCCTGCCCGACGGCCGGCGTGTGCTGTTCGCGGCGGCGGAGAAAGACCGGCCCAGCCGCATCTACCTGCAGGCGATCGACGGCGGCGATCCGCAGCCGGTCACGCCCGAAGGCGTCTTCGGCCGCCTGGCCGTCCTGCCCGATGGCGAACGCTTCGTGACGCGCGGCACCGATCGCCGCCTCGCCGTCTTCGCGATCGCCGGCGGCCCGGGACGCCCGGTGGCCGGCGCCGAGGGCCGCGACCTGCCCATCGTCGTGAGCCCCGACGGCGAATGGCTCTACGTGCAGGGGCCCGGCGATCTGCCGGCGGTCGTGGCGCGCGTCCATCTGCAGACCGGCCGGCGCGAGCCGGTGCGCTCGCTGCTGCCGCCCGACCCGGCCGGCACCATGGACATCCTGCGCGTCGTGATGACGCCCGATGCGCGCGCCTACGCCTACACGTTCGTGCGGGCGCTGTCGGCGCTGTACCTGGTCGACGGCCTGAAGTAGTTCCAGCGGCGTTGGCGGCACGCCTGGCCTTCCTGGCGCCACGGCCATCCACAGCTCACGCGAAAAAGGTGAATCGCGTCCGTCAAAGCATCATGCCGTGCCGGAAACAAGGCAACGGAAGAGCTTGGAGGCCCGGTGAGCATACGACTGGCGACGATCGCTGTGGCAACGTGCATCGCTACCACGGCGTTCGCTCAGGACTACGCGATCGTTCGTGCGGAAGCCCCGATTCTCCTGCGCGCCGATCCAAGCCTCACGCCGCTTCGGGTCGCCGCCGTCGGGACCCGACTCCTCGTCCTCAAGGACGACGGCGATTGGTTGCAGGTCGAGTTCAACGATCCGCAGTTCGGCCGACGCATTGGGTGGGTTCAACGTCATCACCTGACGCTTTCGGCTGAGGCCCTTCGGCCGATGGATCTGTCGGTTGATTCGCCGCCGGCGCCTGCCGCGCCGGCCCAGATCTCAGAAAGGCAGCAGCGGCAGCCGGAGACTCGAGCTCAACCGTCGCAATCAGGCGGTCGTGTGCACGAACGCCGCGGATTCTGGTTCAGCGCTGGCTTGGGCTATGGCGCGTTGAGCTGTGAGAACTGTGACGACTACACAGGCGGCGTGAGTGGCGGGTTGGCGCTCGGCGGCGCGATTGGCTCGCACGTCCTGTTGGGCGTCGGCACCACGGGATGGTACAAATCCGAAGACGGCGTGACCTTGTCCGTGGGCACGCTCGACGCGAGAGTGCGCGTTTATCCCTCGACTTCCTCGGGGTTCTTCCTGACCGCCGGCGCTGGACTGGGCTCCATCAGCGCGGAACTCGGCCGACTGGGCGCAGAGTCGGAGGTGGGGTTGGGTGTCGTTTTGGGGCTCGGCTGGGACATACGCGTCGGACGCAACGTGAGCCTCAGCCCGTTTTGGAACGGCATAGCCGTCAGGTCCGAGAACGCTGATGCGAACTTCGGCCAGATCGGACTGGCCGTTACGATCCACTGAGGCGCGTCATCGCGCAACCAGGCCCTTGAAGCCGACGCGGATCTGCGGGCCGACCTTCAGCATGCCGAGGAACACCGTCGGCGGGTCGAGCTTGAAGGTGGCGAACTCGAGCCGCGTGTTGCCTTCGACTTGCACGCCCTTGTCCGTCGCGGTCAGCCTGACCGGAAAGCTGACCGGAGCACTGACGCCGGTGACGGTCATCGTCCCGCTGGCGGTGGCCTGGCCGCCGGCCACGTCGTACTTCTCGAGGCGGTAGACGATCTCGGGGAACTTGTCCGCGTGCATCGCCTCGTTGAGGTGCTGGGTCATCTCGTCGTTGGGGCAGCGGAACGCCTTGAGCGGCACCGTCACCACCGCGGTCTGCACGCCGGTGGCGAAGCCGGGCACGGCGGTGCCGCCGGTGGCCGGCGTGACCGCCACCGTGCCCTGCGCGGTGCAGGTCCAGTTGCGGACGGTGGACGACCCCGAAATCGTGAAGTCCAGCGTGGACTGCGCGGCCGCTGGCGCGGCGGCCACCGCCAGCAGCACCGCGGCGCCGCACAGGGCGAGGCGCGGCGTCACAGGCCGAACCCCTGGGCGTTGTGGCGCATCATGATCGGCGTCTGCCCGGCGGCGATGAACTGCGGTCCGATCTGATCGATCGTCGCCGTGCGGGTCTGCCGCATCACCATCCGGAACTCGTCCATGAGCAGGTCGATCACCTTGTCGACGCCCTCCTGCCCGAACGCGCCGAGGCCCCACACGTAGGGCCGGCCGATGCCGACCACGTCGGCGCCGAGCGCCAGCGCCTTGAACATGTCGGCGCCGCGGCGCACGCCGCTGTCGATCATCACCGGGACACGGCCCTTCACGCCGGCGACCACCTCGGGCAGCGAGTCGATGGTGCCGCGCAGGCTGTTCTCGGCGCGGCCGCCGTGGTTCGACACGAACACCGCATCCACGCCGTGCTGCACGCACAGCTCGGCTTCCTCGCGGGTCACGATGCCCTTGAGGACGATCTTCATCTGCGTGGTGTCGCGCAGCCGCTTGACGTAGTCCCAGTCGAACGGCGGCCGCGGCCCCGGCGGACCCGACACGTTGCGGTGCATGGCCCGCTGATAGCCCTTCTGGTGCTGGTGGCAGCTCTGGCACAGCGGCCGGTCGTAGCTCTCCCGGCCCTGCGAGCGCCGCGACAGCTCGCGGTTGCTGCCGCCGAGCAGGTCGACGGTCCACACCACCACCTGGCAGCCGTGCGACTTCACCTTGTCGAGCGTCCGCTTGTTGATGTCCCAATCCTGGTTGGCGTAGAGCTGGAACCAGTGCGGTTCGCCGCGCGCCTCGGCGATGGCCTCGTAGGTCTGCGAACTCTGGTGCGACTGGATCTGCAGGACGCCGCGCGCCTTGGCGGCGCGGGCCGCGCCCGACTCGCCCTCGGTGTGGTAGGCCTCGAGCGCCGCCACCGGGCAGAGGAAGAGCGGCGTGTCCCACTTGCGGCCGAACAGCGTCACCGCGGTGTCGAGCTTGGCGTCGGGGCCGAGCCGCCGCGGCTTGAGCGCCAGACGCTGGAAGCCCTGGCGGTTGGCGACCCGCGTCTCCAGGTCGTCGACGCCCATGTGGATGTAGTTCCAGTGATAGGGCAGCGTGTTGGCGTGGGCGACGCGCTCGAAGTCCCACACGTTGATGGCGTCGGCCGCCTCCTCGATCAGCTGGCCGTCGAAGTGGACGTCGAGGGCGCCGGGCGCCTGCGCCGGCGTCGCGCCGCCCTGCTGGCCGGCGGCGTCGGCGCCGTGCGACGGCCGCAGCGCGAACGTCTGGCCGCACAGCGCGCACGTGCCGTTCGGGCCGTGAAGGGCCGCGGCGCGGGTGTGACGCGCCAGCAGGTCGAGCTCGCGCCGCCACTCGGCCGGCAGCGTCGGGTAGGCGAGGGCCAGCAACGGGCTGCCGGCAATGAGCCTGAAGAACTGACGGCGACTGGCCTGGGCCTCGGGGCCCTGCGGGTTCTTGCGTGTCGTGGTCATGAGCCGCGCTCCGGAGGGCGCTCCCGGGAGGGGGGCGCGGCGAGAGCCTAGCACGGCAATGGCCGGCCCGTGCATACGGACCGGCCATTGCCGAGGATGCCGCCGGCCGCCGCTAGAAGGCGAACCGCGCGCCGAACTGGACCGAGCGCGGGAAGCCGCTGCCGCCGCGCAGGTTGGTCAGCGTCAGGAAGGTCGCCGCCACGCGCTCGTCGGAGTTGGCGACGAGCGGATTGTCCCAGTTGGTGCGGTTGGTCAGGTTGAAGACGTCGACGAAGAGCTCGAGCGTTCGCTCCTGGATGCGGCGCCGCCAGCCGGCGCGGATGTCGACCTGGAAGTAGTCGGGACCGTAGGCGCCGAAGCGTCCGCCGGCGTTCTCGAGGTTCTTCATCGCGTTCGGACCCGTACCGCTGTAGGTGCCTGCAGGCGACGGGTCGTCGAGCTGGCCGTTCTGGTTGACGTCGACGTTGCTGTTGTAGATCGTGAACGGCGATCCCGTCATGTAGCGCGCGACCGGGGCCAGGGTCATGCCGCCGGTCTTCGGCACCTCGATGCGACCGGCGACAGACAGGATGTGGCGCCGGTCCACGGGCGTTGGCCCATGGCGCAGGTCGAGGTTCATGTCGGTGAGAACCTGGTCGGTGTTCTGGTCGGCCTGATTGGTGGCCGTACCGCGTGACTTCGACAGCGAGTACGAGACGCGTCCGGACCACTTGTTGGCGTAGCGCTTCTCGAGCTGCAGGTTGAGGGCGTCGTAGTCCGAACTGCCGTTGTTCTCGAACACCCACACCTGCTGGCGGTAGTTGACGGCGTCGGCGCCGAAGATGCCGAACGCGTCGATGCGGTCGATGCGGCCGGTGCGGGTCGTGTCGACGCGCCGCATCGGCAGGAGGTTCCGCGCCAGGAACATGTCGCGGTTCATGATTTTCACGTAGTCGGCATGGAAGGCCAACGTGGAGGCGAGCTGGCGAACGTAACCCAGGGTCATCTGGTGCGCGTACGGCTGGCGCCGGTCCGGCGAGTCGTAGACGACCACGCCGAGGTTCCGCAGCGTCGAGCCCGGCGGGAACATCTGGTTCAGCAGAGCGCGGTTGACGATCGGGCCGTTCACGAGCATCGGATCAGTGGGGAACTGGCCGCGGCTGGGGCCCGGATCGACGTTGTCGTTCGGGAAGTTGGCGACGATGGACGAGGTGAACTTCGGGAACTCGATGGTGTCGTCGAGGGCGCCGAGGATGGTGCGATTGTAGAAGATGCCGTAGCCGGCGCGGACGAGCGACTGGCCGTCCTGGCCGAGCTGGCGCGTGAAGCCGACCCGCGGGGAGAAGTTGTTCTTGTCGACGGTGGTCTTCTGCCCGGGCTGGAAGAGCGGGTTGTCGGACTGATCGAGCGTCGGGTAGACCTCCAGGTCATAGCGGAGGCCCAGGCTCAACGTCGTGTTGGCGTTGATCTGCCACTTGTCCTGCAGGAAGCCCTCGTAGACGTGATTCGTCATCGTCGCGTCGTAGGCGTTCGGGATGCGAATCACCAGGCGCTCGGGGTAGGTGCGGGGATTGGTCGGATCGAACCGCAGATCGGTGTTGAAGTTGAAGGTGCCGTTCTGGTTGATCTGCGACACGCGCCGCAGCTTGGTGTAGTTGTAGCGCGCGCCGATCTTGATGTTGTGATCGCCCTTCCTGCCGGGCACGAACCACGAGAAGTTGTCCTCGATCTGGTAGTTGGTGTCCCACGGTCCCTGCGATGAAGTGCTGCCGCCCTCGAACTGCTCGAGGTAATTGAGCTGCGGCGGGCAGATCGTCATGTCACTGCGATCTTCGGTGCCGGACTTGAAACCTGCCGGGCCGCCGTCGGGCCCTTGTCCGCGCGTGCACGGGTTGCCCTGCCACCAGTGCTCCCACGTCTTCGCCACACGGAAGGTGTTGACCTTGGTGCCGCCGAGGACGCTCGTGAACGTGCCGACGGCGGTCTGGTCGAGGTCGCTCTCGTCCTGGAAGGCCTCGGGCCCCGAGGCTCGAGCCACGGCGACCGGGAACTGCGGCGCACTCTCGCGGAGCCATCGCACGGCCCACGTGTGGTTGGCGGTGATCTGGTGGTCGAAGCGGATGAGCGTGTTCCAGTCGGTCCGATCCTCGACGATGGAGAAGTCGCGTTCCGGACGCGAGATGAACGAGCGCGTGCGGTTGGGCTTGTCGACCTGCCGTTCGAGGCTCACGAAGAAGTGGGCCTTGTTCCTGATGATGGGACCACCCAGGACGAAGCCCCACTCGCGCTTCTCGACCTCGGCTTTCCGCAGCCCGCGCTGGCGGGCGATGAAGTCCTTCGAGGTGAGCGTGTTGCTCACGTTGTAGCCGAACACCACACCCGAGAACTTGTTGCTGCCGGTCTTGGTGACCGCATTGACGATGGCGCCGCCGGCCCGCCCGTACTCGGCGTCGTACATGGAGGTGATGACCTCGAACTCCTGGATGGCCTCGAGCGGCGTGCGTACCTGGGCGCCGGCGCTCGTACCGATGGCGTTGTCGCCGTTGTAGCCGCCGTCCACCGACACGTTGTTGCTCTGGGACGCCTGTCCATTCGAGACGATGGTGTCGTTGCCCATCTGCGTGGACGGGGAGAACTGGACGCCGGGCAGCAGGGCGACGGTGGCGAAGTAGTTGCGGTTCATCGCCGGCAGCTCGGCCAGCTCACCCGTGCCGATGTTGCCGCCGACGTCGGTGGCCGTGAGGTCGATGATGGGCGAGTTGCCGGTGACGGTCACCGACTCCTCGAGCGCGCCGATCTGCATCTCGAGGGTCACGGTCAGGGTCGTGCCGACGGCCAGGATCAGGCCGCGCCGCTCGAACGTGCGGAACCCTTCGAGCTTGGCGACGATGGCGTAGCGCCCCGGCACCATCTGCGCCAGGTGGTAAACGCCTTCGGCGCTGGTGACGGCTTCGCGGTACTGGCCGCTGTCTTCGTTGGTGGCGACGATGGCGACGCCGGGAAGCGCGGCGCCTTGGGAATCCACGGCCCGCCCGGTGATCTCCGACGTGCCCTGTTGGGCCAACGCCGGAACCCCCAGACCGGACATCACGACAGCCAGACCCACGCCGACGAGAGCACTGCGCATGACCGACCTCCTTGGAGGGACCCGGACGGCAGAACGGCACGAGACGACGACGACGCGACGACGGTTTTCGGGCGGAGCCTAACACATGAGCTGTCGGAATGGGGGCGATTCCGCGCCGCGGCCCAGCCGCCGTCCGGATCAGCCGTGCAACGCCGGCTGCAGCAGGCGCGGCGCGAACGCCAGGGCGACGGCGGCGGCGGCCCAGAACAGGCCGAAGACCGCGATCAGCATCCAGGTGCCGCGGGTCGCGGCGGGGCGGGTGGCGGCGGTGATCGTGGCGAGCGTGACCTCGCGCAGCGACGCCTCCGCTTCGAGGGCGTCGAGCCGGGCGTCCCAGTGCTCCAGCCGCTGGGCGCCCGACCGCGCCGCGCCGATCCACGCCCCGACCAGGCCGACGCCCAGGCCGATGGCCGCGGCCAGTACCGCCGGCGGCGCTGCACCCGTCCAGGCTACGGCGAGCATGGCGACGGCCACCGCGGTGCTCACCATCGCCAGCACGAGCTGCCGCTGCCAGTAGGCCGCCAGTTCGGCGTTGCGCGTGTCGCCGATGGCCTGGTAGCGCGCCGACCACGTCTCGCCGGCCGGCGGCGTCAGGCCGAGCTCCAGGAGGCGGACCTCGGCGAGGCAGGCTTCGAGCCGCGCGTAGGCTTCGCCACGCAGATCGGGCGGATGCAGACGCGGCGCGGCGCCGGGCGGCGTCGTCCGCTCGGCAGCAGACACGTGTCCTGGATGGGACCGTGACACGGCGGGGAAGACCATGGCAGCGGCAGGCGACGGGATGTCGCCAGATGGCCGCAGGCTAGCACAGCCCGGGGGCGGTGAGCGGATGCCGCCCACCGCCCCAGAGAAAGGTCTACTTGGGGGAATACTTCGTGAAGGCGCCGCCGGCCTGACGGATCGAGTTGGGACCTTCCGCCGCGAAGATGTTGCCGTCGGCGTCCACGGCCACGCCCTCGCCGGCCGTGCCCTGATAGACGCGGTCCTCGCGCTCGAACGGCGGCACGAAGCCGGTGATGCGATCCTCGTCGAGCGGGCCGATGCGCACGCCGTTGCGCCAGCCGACGTGGTTGAACGGCCCCGACTCCGAGTCGATGGCGTAGACGGTGTCGCCCTTGATGTGGAAGCCCGAGATGCGGCCGTACATGTAGCGCGACTCGAGGTACTTGCCCTCCTGATCGAAGATCTCGAGGCGGTGGTTGCCGCGGTCGGCCACCCACAGCCGGCCCTTGGCGTCGAAGGCCAGCGCGTGCGGCGTGCGGAACTCGCCGTGCTTCACGCCGATGCCGCCCCACGACTTGATGAACTTCCCCTGCGGCGTGAACTTGCTGATGCGCGACGTGGCGCCGCGCTTGATGCCCTCGGCGACGGCGGTGGCGGTGGTCATGCCCTGCGCGTCGTGGCCGTCGGAGACGTAGATGCTGCCGTCGGGGCCGACGACGACGTCGTTGGGCTGGTTGAACTGGCCGTCGGCGTTGCCCGGCTTGCCGGCGATGCCGAGGCTGAGCAGCACCTCGCCCTTGGGGCTGAACTTGTGGACCTGGTGGCCCTTGGTGCCGGCCTTGTTGCCGGCGAAGTCGGCGATCCACACGTTGCCCTGGCGATCGACGTGGATGCCGTGCGGCGTGATCATCGTGCCCTTGCCGAAGTTGGCGAGGATGGCGCCGGTGCGGCGATCGAACTTGAAGATCGGGTCGACCGGCGTGTTCTCGCAATCGATCGGGCCGCCGCCGGCGGTGCCGGCGCCGCAGCGCTCGTAGGCCCAGATGTGGCCGTCGTTCGGGTCGACCTCGATGCCGGCGCTGGTGCCCCACGTGCGGCCGGCGGGCAGCGTGCCCCAGTTCTTGGTGACGACCGGCGTCGGGTTCGGGAAGCCCTCGCCGGTGATGGGATTGCCCGGGCGCGACTGGGCGACGCCGGTGAGGCCGTGCGCGGCCACCAGCGCGGCGGCAGCGCAGAGGACGGGCAGGACGAGACGGTTCGTGGGCATGGCTCCCTCCTGGGTGCGGCCCGTAGTAGAACGGAGAACCGCGGCCGGCGCAAGCGCGAAGACCTCGTCGGCGCCGGTGACGGCCGGCTCGCCGCCGCGCCGTCAGCGCCGGTCGACGACCAGTTCGTTCTCGACCGCGAACGTGCCGCCGACCCCGCGCGCCGCGAGCAGCGCCGCGGTCCGGTCGGCTTCCGTGTCGACGACGCCGACCAGGCGGACACGCCCGCCCTGCACGACGATGTGAATCGGGTAGTTGCCGACCGGTTGCGCCCCGGGGAAGCCGGCGAACACCCCGAGCGGGCCGAGGGGATGGGTGTGCCCCCACAAGCCGCCGCCCGGCGCATACCGCGACAGGAACGCATTGGTGTAGAGGGCGTAGAACACCCGCCAGCGGATGTCGTCGTCGTTGAGCGAGACCGGCAGCTGCGTGATCTCCACCGTGACCGTGTCGACGCCGGCCACGCGCTTGACGGCGCGTTCGGCGTCCTGCGGCAGCGTCGCGCGATAGGCGTAGCCGCCCAGCACGACCGCGCCCTTGTCGTAGGTGAAGGTCAGGAAGTCGAATACGCCGTAGTAGGGCAGCCTCAGCAGCGCGTCCCGAATCGCTTCGATGCGACGGGTATCGCGCTCGCCCTGACCCTGCGCGGCCACCGGAGCGACGACACCGGCGGAAACGCCGGCAGCGACGAAGGCCAGAACGGCGAGTCGTTGACGCATGAGTCCCTCCCGCGCCCGCTGGTGCGGCGCGCCCCATGGTGTCGTAGCACGAGCCGGGCCCGGCGCGGAATCCCCGAGGCATCAGGAGACAATCAAAGATTGGAATGACTCCAAGATCCGATCTATCCTCGTGCCGTGGCCGCCGACCCTGCCGACCTGCTTCGCCGACGCGGCATCCAGGTGACGGCGCAGCGGCTGGCGGTGCTGCGCGCCGTCTCGGCCGAACCGCACATCACGGCCGACGGCGTCGCCGACGCCGTGCGCGCCGAGATCGGCGCCATCTCGCTGCAGTCCGTCTACGACGCGCTGAGCCTCCTGGTCACCGAACGGCTGATTCGCCGGATCCAGCCGGCCGGCTCGGCCGCCCGCTACGAAGACCGCGTCGGCGACAACCATCACCATCTGATCTGCCGCGTCTGCGGCCGCGTCGTCGACGTGGAGTGCGCCGCTGGCGCCGCGCCCTGCCTCACCGCCGCCGACGATCGCGGCTACGAAATCGACGAAGCCGAGGTCGCCTTCTGGGGCCGGTGCCCCGACTGCGTGACCACGACGCCCTCGACCCGGCCCGCCCGTCGGGCCGCCACCCCAGCCCAGCGGAGGAATACCTCGACATGAGCAGCGACCAGAAGTGCCCGTTCTCGGCCAAGACCCTCACCGGCCGCACCAATCGCGACTGGTGGCCGAACCAGTTGAACCTCGCCGCCCTGCATCACAACCACCCGGCCGGCGACCCGATGGGCGCGTCGTTCGACTACGCGGCGGAGTTCAAGACGCTCGACCTCGCGGCGGTCAAGAAGGACCTCGAGGCGCTGATGACCAGCTCGCAGGACTGGTGGCCGGCCGACTTCGGCCACTACGGCGGGCTGTTCATCCGCATGGCCTGGCACAGCGCCGGCACCTACCGCATCCACGACGGCCGCGGCGGCGCCGGGTCGGGACAGATTCGCTTCGCTCCGCTCGGCAGCTGGCCCGACAACGCCAACATCGACAAGGCGCGGCGCCTGCTGTGGCCGATCAAGCAGAAGTACGGCCGCAAGATCTCCTGGGCCGACCTGCTGATCCTGACCGGCAACGTGGCCTTGGAGTCGATGGGGTTCAAGACCTTCGGCTTCGCCGGCGGCCGCGCCGATGTCTGGGAACCGGAGCAGGTCAACTGGGGCTCGGAGGCGACGTGGCTGGGCGACGAGCGCTACAGCGGCGATCGGCAGCTGGCGAATCCGTTCGGCGCCGTGCAGATGGGCCTCATCTACGTCAATCCCGAAGGGCCGAACGGCGACCCGGATCCGATCAAGGCGGCCCGCGACATCCGCGAGACGTTCCGGCGGATGGCCATGAACGACGAAGAGACGGTGGCGCTGATCGCCGGCGGTCACACCTTCGGCAAGACCCACGGCGCCGCGGCCGCCGACAAGTACGTCGGCCGTGAGCCCGAGGGCGGCAACCTCGAGGAGCAGGGCTTCGGCTGGAAGGGCAGCTACGAGTCGGGGAAGGGGGCGCACGCCATCACGAGCGGCCTCGAAGTGACGTGGACGACGACGCCGGTGCGCTGGAACCACGACTTCTTCAAGCACCTGTTCGAGTACGACTGGGAACTGACGACGAGCCCGGCCGGCGCCAAGCAGTGGACGCCCAAGAACGGCGCCGGCGCCGGCACCGTGCCGCACGCGCACGACCCGGCGAAGAAGATCGCGCCGGGCATGCTGACGACCGACCTGGCGCTGCGCTACGACCCGGCGTACGAGAAGGTCTCGCGGCGCTTCTACGAGCACCCGCAGGAGTTCGCCGACGCCTTCGCCAAGGCGTGGTTCAAGCTCACGCACCGCGACATGGGGCCCATCGTCCGCTATCTCGGGCCCGAGGTGCCGCGCGAACCGCAGCTCTGGCAGGACCCGGTGCCGCCGGTGACGGCCCCGCTGCCGACCGCGGCCGATGTCGCCGCCCTCAAGGCGCAGGTCCTGGCTTCGGGCCTGACGACGACCGAGCTGGTCGAAACGGCGTGGGCGTCGGCGTCGACCTTCCGCGGCACCGACAAGCGCGGCGGCGCCAACGGCGCGCGCATCCGCCTGGCGCCGCAGAAGGA
>CAYUAX010000101.1:0-14786 GCA_964442845.1 uncultured Bifidobacteriaceae bacterium
GGTGGAGCTGGCGGAGGGATTTGAACCCACGACCCGCTGATTACAAATCAGCCGCTCTACCGGGCTGAGCTACGCCAGCCAGACGAACTTTGAAGGGTAGCACGACCCGTACCAATCGTGCAACCACGGTACATAGTGAGGTTTTTCGGCCTGCTCTCTGGCCAAGCCCGCCTGGCGGCGGGCGGCATGTCCGTGAGCGGCGGAAGGCGGACGAACAGCTAACAGACGCACGAGCAAGCCTCCTCCGGAGTCCAGACGGCGGGGCTACTGCCCCTGCCTCCCCCGGTTGCGTTGACGGACCGCTTCGAACAGGACGATTGCGGCCGCCACCGAGACGTTCAAACTGCCCAGCTGGCCGCGCATCGGAATGGCTGCCAGCCGGTCGCACCGCTCCCGCACGAGACGCCGCAGCCCGGACCCTTCGGCCCCGACCACGACCGCTGTCGGCAGCGTGAGGTCGATCTCATCGTAACGGGTTTCGGCGGCGGCGTCGAGGCCCACGGTCCAGACGCCCGCCTCCTTCAGCTCTTCGAGCGCCCGGGCCACGTTGACTACGTCGGCGACCGGCACGTGGTGCACCGCCCCGGCGCTGGCTTTGGCGGCAGCCCCGTCGAGCGGCGCGGCGTGCCGGGTCTGCCGCACCAGACCGCTCCCCCCGGCGGCGTGCAGCGAGCGCAGGATTGCGCCGACGTTGTGCGGGTCCTCCACCCCGTCCAGGACGACGATCAGCGCGGCGCCGTCGGCCGGATTCGCCAGCTCTTGCAGCGAGGCCTCGGGCAGGCCGCGCGATCGCCCAGCTACGCCTTGATGCACACCCCCCTTGGTGAGATGCCGCAGGGTGTCGGCGTCGACGGTACGGACCGGGACCCGACGCTGACGCGCCAGCTCGATCACCTGGCGGACGCGCTCGCTGCGCGACTCGGCGGCCAGCACCTCGTCGAGGCGGCCGGCGCGCAGCGCTTCGAGGATCGGGTTGAGGCCGTAGATGATCATGAAATAGCGGCTAGCGGCTAGCGGCTAGTGGCTCACCCTGTCCAACCGTCCGACGGTCACGGGGTCACACTGGCCAAGGCGGCGGCGAAGGCGGCGGCGCGCTCGCGACAGCCGAGCACCGGGGCGAGGCCGTCGGCGGCGGTGAAGTCGGCGGCGCGCTCGATCGCCGGGATCAGCAGGTCGAGTTCCGGGCCGTCCGGGGCGCCGGTGACGGCCAGGCGAATCGAGTGGAAGAGCGCCTTGCCCTTGGCGCCGGTCGTGGCCCCCACCTGCTTGGCGAGCGCACGAAAGGCCTCCTTCGACGTCAGGCGCGGCGCGGCGCCCAGCGCGTCGGCCCAGGCGCGGATGACCGCGGCCGCCAGTGGCTGCGCGGCCTCCTCACGCACGTCCGGCCGGGCCAGCGCCTGGCCGGCGTCGAAGCGGAACACGAGGTGCATCCGCTGGGGTACTTCGTTCAGTCGGTCGACCGATGCGGCCAGGAGCGGCACCAGGTCGACGAGCCAGGCCTGGGCTGCCGCCGACTCCGTCCCGGTGGTCAGACCCGCCGCCGACAGGTACGGCAACGCCAGCGCTACGAGCCGCTCCGGCGACGCGGCCTTCAGGTAGTGCCGGTTGACCCAGGCCAGCTTGGCCTCGTCGAACACACCGGCGCTGTGCCCGACCGCCGCCAAATCGAAGCGCCGCGCCAGTTCGTCGAGCGGCAGCAGCTCGTCGCCGTCGCCCGGGGACCAGCCGATCAGCGCCAGGTAATTGGCCAGCGCCTCGGGCAGGTAGCCCTTGGCGCGGAACTCCGCCACCGACGTGGCGCCGTGCCGCTTCGACAGCGGCGCGTGATCCGGCCCCAGCACCAGCGACAGATGGGCGAAAGCCGGTGGCGCCCAGCCGAAGGCCTCGTAGACCAGGATCTGGCGCGGCGTGTTCGAGATGTGATCTTCGCCGCGCACGACGTGCGTGACGTGCATCAACGCGTCGTCGATGACCACGGCATAGTTGTAGGCGGCGACGCCGTCGCCGCGGACGATCACCGGGTCGCCGATGACGTCGGTGTGGAACACGACGCGGCCCCGGACGAGGTCGTCGAAGGCCACGTCGCGGCCGGCCGGCACGCGCAGCCGCACCGCCGGGCGTTCCCCGCCGGCGCGGCGCGCCCGGGCCTCGCCGAGCGGAATCGCGCGGCAGCGGCCCGAGTACTTCGGCGGCTGGCCGGCGGCGAGCGCCGCCTGGCGTGCGGCCTCGAGCTGCTCGGGGGCGCAGAAGCAGTAATACGCGTGCCCGCCGTCGAGCAGGCGCTCGGTGTGCGCGTCGTAGAGGGCGAGCCGCTCCGACTGCCGGTACGGACCGACGTCGCCGCCGGCGTCGACGCCCTCATCCCAGCCGAGGCCCATCCACCGCAGATCGTCCTTGATCGCCGCTTCCGATGCCGCCGTCGATCGCTCGCGGTCGGTGTCCTCGACACGCAGGATGAAGGTGCCGCCGTGGCGGCGCGCCAGCAGCCAGTTGAAGAGCGCCGTGCGGGCGTTGCCGACGTGGAGGTGGCCGGTCGGGCTCGGCGCGAAGCGGACTCTCATGGCGCGGGGACTGGGGAGCGGGAACCGGGGACCGGGAACAGCGTCGCGACGGCGTGGCAGGCCATCGACTCGCCGCGGCCCATGCTGTCCACCCCTTCATTGGTCTTGCCCTTGACGCTCACCTGGCCGGCGTCCACGCCGAGCGCAGTGGCGAGGTTGGCGCGCATCGCCTCGAGGTACGGCAGCAGCTTCGGCCGCTGCGCGATGACGGTCACGTCGACGTTGCCGATGCGCAGACCGACGGCATGGACGCGGGCGACGGCGGCGCGCAAGAGCGCCAGGCTGTCGGCGTCCTTCCACTGCGGGTCGGTGTCGGGAAACAGCCGGCCGATGTCGCCGGCCGCCGCGGCGCCGAGCACGGCGTCGGTGACGGCGTGACAGACGATGTCGGCGTCGGAGTGGCCGTCGAGGCCGAGGTCGAAGGGCACCGTGACACCGGCCAGGACCAGACGCCGACCCGCCACGAGGCGGTGCAGGTCGTAGCCGATGCCGAGCCGCGGCAGCGGGGCGCCGGAACCGGCGCGCAGGTCGTCGGCAGTCGTGATCTTCACGTTGGCGGACTCCCCTTCCACGAGTCGCACGGCGCCACCGGCGCGTTCGACCAGACCGGCCTCGTCGCTGGCGTCGTCGTCCGAGGCGGCGGCGAAGGCCGCGGCCAGCGCCGCGCGGCCGAAGGCCTGCGGCGTCTGCACCAGATAGATCGCCTCGCGCGGCAGGGTCTCGGCCACGAACACACCGCCGTCGCGGCCGATCCCCCGCTTGACGGTGTCGTGGGCACGCACCGCCGGCACGGCCGCCCCGCCGTCGGCGACGGCATCGATCATGCGATCGATCAGCGCCGCGCTGAGGAAGGGGCGGGCGGCATCGTGGACCAGGACCGTCGCCGCCGCCGGCGACACCTGGGCGAACGCCCGCGCCACCGAGTCGCGCCGCCGCGCGCCGCCTTCGACGGCACGGACCGGACACGGCCAATGGCTGGTGAGACACGCCGGCAACGGGTCGAGATGGCCGGCCGGCAGGGCCACGATGACCTCGCCGATGCGCGGATGGCGGGCCAGCGCGGCCAGACTGCGCTCGAGCACCGTCTGGCCGTCCAGCACGCGGAACTGCTTGGGCACACCACCGCCCACCCGCGTCCCGAGGCCGCCCGCGGCGAGGATCGCACTGACCGCCGGGGCCGTCACGCCGCCACCCAGCGCCCCGATTCGGCGCCGCCGATCGTGGCGGCAACGCGCGCCGCGGTGCGATCGAGCACTCGGTGCACCTCGTCGGCGGCCACGACGGCCGGCGCGTAGACCACGACCAGCGCGTCGACGGTCGCGGCCGTCACCATCGCCCGTGCGGAGTCGGACGTCGGGTTCCCGAACGGGCCGCGCGCGTCGGCGGTGGTGAGCCGGCCGGCGACGTGCACGGTGTCCTTGCGGATGCCGTCGTAGGCCTCGCCGTCGGCGCCGAGGCGTACGGTGATCGGCCCCGACAGCGCCGCGCGATCGTAGACGCCGTACGGCAGCTGCCATTCGAGCGAGCACAGGTTCACGGCGTCGACGAGCGCGTTGACGCGCGGAAACGGATCCCCGCGCCGCACGCGGCGCAGCAACGCCTCGTTCGAGGGCCGCGTCTTGGTCGGATCCAGGCCGACGCGCCGATACATCTCGCGGACGCGCTGGGTCTCCGGCGGCGGTGCGGCGCTCAGCCGCGAGACGACGCCGGCGATGTCGGCGTCGAGATCGGCAGCCGCGCCGGCCCGTGCGCCGTCCCACCACAGCACGCCGGGACGGACGATCGCCGTCAGGTCGGGCGCGAGAGCGACAGCGTCGAGCACGACAGGAATTCTACCCGACCGGATCGTGTCGCCCCGGCGCGGCCGGTACAATGGGCGGATGCTCGACTTCCTGCTCCACGTGGATGAGCGGCTGGTGGCCATCGCGAACGCCGCCGGGCCGTGGTCCTATGCCGTGCTCTTCGCGATCATCTTCGCCGAGACCGGCCTGGTCGTGACGCCGTTCCTGCCCGGCGACTCGCTGCTCTTCGCCGCCGGCGCGCTCGGCGCCACCGGCCTCTTCCGCCTCGAGGTGCTGACACCGGTGCTGCTCGTCGCGGCGGTGCTCGGCGACGCGGTGAACTACTCGATCGGCGCCCGCTTCGCGCACCGCTTCCTCACGCCGAACGGCGACGCCATCCCCGGGCTGCTCGGCCGCCTGGTGAAGCGCGAGCACGTCGAGCAGGCGCACGCCTTCTTCCTGAAGCACGGCGGCAAGGCGGTGGTGCTGGCCCGCTTCGTGCCGATCGTCCGCACCTTCCTGCCCTTCGTCGCCGGCGGCGCCGACATGCCCTATCGCACGTTCGCCTTCTACAACGTGACCGGCGCGGTGGCCTGGGTGGGCATCTGCATCGGCGCCGGGTATCTCTTCGGCAACATCCCGGTGGTGAGGGAGAACTTCGAGCTGGTGGTGCTCGGCATCGTCGGCGTCTCGGTGCTGCCGATCGTCGTCGAGCTGCTCAAGGCACGCCGCCGGTCGTCCGCGCCGCCAGCCGTTAGCCGTTAGCCGCTAGCTTTTGACGCCTCGGCGTCCACCGGCGGCCGGACGATCTCGCGGATCTCAGCCGCCAGGGCCCGCATCGCCTCGGGGCTCGGCTCGTCGGTGGCCGTCGTCGCCACCGGCGGGTGCACGATCAGCAGTACGTCCCCCGGCCGCGTGGTCAGCTCGCCCTTGCGCATCACGTGGCGGCTGCCGACGACCGAGAGCGGCACGATCGGCAAGCCGGCCTGCACCGCCGGGAACAGGCTGCCGGCCTTGAACGGCGCGACGTGGCCGTCGCGGCTGCGCGTGCCCTCGGGGAAGACGATGAGCGACAGGCCGCGCTCGGGCAGCGAACGCGCCCACGCGAAGATGCCGGCCCGGTCGGGCCGCTTGCGATCGACCAGCATGTGACCGGTGCGGCTCAGATGCCAGCCGAGGAACGGGAAGCGGCCGAGCGATTCCTTGGCGATGATGCGCAGTTGGAACGGCAGCGACGCGAAGAGCACCGGGATGTCGTAGATGCTCTGGTGATTGGCGACGAAGACGTAGGTCGCGCCGGGCGTCAGGTGCTCGAGCCCGCGCACCTCGACGCGCACGCCGGTGGTGACCAGGATCAGCCACGACCACGCCCGCGCGCACCAGTGCGCGAAGTGGCCGTGGCCGCCGGCCAGCGACGAGCCGATCGACAGCGTGCCGAGCCCGATCGTGTAGACGGCGATGGCGGGGATCAGCCACGCCACCGTGCGGACCAGGTGGAACGACATCGTCAGCTCAGCAGCGCATCCAGCGCCTCGCCGACGTGGCGCACACCGATGAGCGTGGTGCCGGCGTCGGCGGCGCCGCGGCGGCTGTCGTCGTCGACGTTGGCGGCCGGCAGCAGCACGCGCGAGAAGCCGAGCTGGCGGGCCTCACGCAGGCGCAGCCCGGCCTGCGGCACGCCGCGCACTTCTCCACCCAGGCCGACCTCGCCGAACACGGCCGTGCCGGCCGGAATCGGCCGGTTGCGCACGCTCGACGCCAACGCCGCCAGCACCGCGAGGTCGGCGGCCGGTTCGTCCACCGTCATGCCGCCGGCGATGTTGACGTAGACGTCCTCGCCGACCAGCACCAGCCCGGCCCGCTTCTCGAGCACGGCCAGCAGCAGCGACACGCGGCCGGCGTCGATGCCCACCGCCATGCGTCGTGCCGTGCCATAGGTGGCGGTGCTGACCAGCGCCTGCACCTCGACGAGCAGCGGCCGCGATCCCTCGACGCAGCACAGCACCGCCGACCCGGGTGTGGCCGTCGGGCGCTCGGCGAGGAAGAGCTGCGACGGGTTGGGCACCGGCCGCAGGCCGTCGCCGGCCATCTCGAACACGCCGAGCTCACTCACCGCGCCGAAGCGGTTCTTGATGGCCCGGACGACGCGGTGCGAATGATGACGCTCGCCCTCGAAGTAGAGCACCGTGTCGACGACGTGCTCGAGCACCTTCGGGCCGGCCAGCGCGCCGTCCTTGGTGACGTGCCCGACCAGGAACGTCGGCAGGTCGTGGCCCTTGGCTGCGAACAGGAACTGCGTCGCCGCCTCGCGCACCTGGCCGATGCTGCCCGGGGCCGACTGGAACTTGAGCGAGAACACCGTCTGGATCGAGTCGACGACGAGCAGCCGCGGCCGCACCCGGCCGATCTCCTCGAGGATGCGCTCGACGCAGGTCTCGGCCAGCAGGTAGAGCGGCGCGTCGCCGACCGCCAGGCGCTCGCCGCGGGCCTTGATCTGGTGCTCCGATTCCTCACCCGAGGCGTAGAGCACCGGGCCGTGGGCGCGGGCGAAGCCGGCCGCCGCCTGCAGCAGCAGCGTGGACTTGCCGATGCCCGGCTCGCCGCCCAACAGCACGAGCGAGCCGGGCACGATGCCGCCGCCCAGCACCCGGTCGAACTCGTCGATGCCGGCACTCAGCCGCGGCGTGTCGCTGAGCGCCACATCGGCGTAGCGCCGGGCGCCCTGGGCGCCGCCGCCGGGCCGCGTGTAGCGGTGACCGCCCGCCAACCCGCCCCCGGCCGTGGTCTCCACCGGGCGCTCCTCCACGAACGAGTTCCAGGCTTCGCAGTCGGGGCAGCGGCCCAGCCACTTGCTCGACTGGCTGCCGCACTCCTGACAGACGAACACCGGCTTCGGCGCCTTGCTCATCCCGATGATCCTAACGTGCGCACGGGCCGGGCGTCGCGCCGACCTCGCCGCCGAACCCCAGGCAGGTCACCGACACCTGCCGGCGCTGCGCGCCGTCGAGCTCGACGAACAACACCCGCTGCCACCGGCCGAGCGCGAGCCGCCCGTCGGCCACGGGCAGCGTCTCTGAGGCCCGCAGCAGCGCCGCCTGGCAGTGTGCGTGGCCGTTCACGCGCTCGCCGGGAGACACGCCGTGGCGGCGGGCGAAGTCGTCGTGGGCGTAGCCGGCCGCCGCCGGCGCGAGGCGTTCCAGCATCGCGCCGATGTCGCTCGCGAGCAGCGGCTCGTGCTCGTTGACGAGCAGGCCGGTCGTCGTGTGCCGGGTCGTGATGGTGACCAGGCCGTCGGCGAGGCCAGCGCGGCGGATCACCGCCGCGACCAGCGGCGTCAGATCGACGATCTGCACCGCGCGTTCGCTGTCCACGGTAACCACGGCGCGGTGGACCACGGTGATGGCCGAGGTGTCAGCGACGGCCATCTTCGGCCTCCGGCCGCACCACGCCGCCGCGATACCGCTCCGGCGCCGCGAAGACGTCGTCCCACGGGATGGCCGCCGTCATCTGCATCATCACGAACAGCGTCACCACCGCGCCGATGGTGATCGCCAGGCCGGTCATGCCCTGGAAGAAGAATGCGTAGCTGAAGAGCACCAGGAAGACGAGCTGCGCGGCGCCGGCCTCGCGCACCGCGCGGCGCATGCCGGTGACGATCCGCAGGTAGCTGACGACGAGGAACACGCTGACGGCGGCGGCGATCGCGAAGGCGGCGGTCACCGCGATGTGATCGACCAGGTAGGCCAGCAGCAGGTGGAACGCGAAGAAGGCCGCCGACAGGAACCAGTAATGCATCGGGTGCAGCGATTCGCCCGACGTGACACCGACCATCACCATCACCGCCAGGAAGAAGAGCAGCGACACCGGCGCGAAGAAGGTGACGCGGGCGGCGAAGGGGCCGGGGTTGATCTTGTCGGGCAGGCCGAGGCCGATGGCCTGACCGGTGACGAGGTTGGCGAAGGCCCAGGTCAGCGTCGCCCCGGGGCCGTTGTCGGCGCGTCGGCTCGGTGACACCGTGCCGAGCGGGAAGTCCACGTCGCCGACGTTGGTCGTCAGCACCAATTCGAAGTCGCGCACCTGCGCGACCCCCTCGGCCGCGAACGCGTAAGTCCAGGTGCCGACGCCGCGCGAGCGGTAGCCCACCTCGAACGCCACGGCGTCGTTGGCCGCCACCGTCGTCGTGGCGGTGAGTTCAGCGCCCACCTGGCCGCCCCCCGGCGCCGGCTGGCCGTTCACCAGGACGACGACGTCGTCGAAGATCGCCTGGCCGTCGGGCAACGGCAGCCGCACCCGCACGGGCCGAGCCTCGCCGTCGGGATTCTGGAAGCGGTAGGTGGCCCGGAACTGGACCTCGTACGTGGCGAACCACAGCAGGCCCTTCTGCCGGTGCTCGAGGCGGACGTCGGCGGTGGCGCGGGTGGATACCGGCGTGAGCGGCGCCGTCTTCATCACGTCCTTGCGGGTCTCGGTCCGGGTGACCTTGCCGGCGGCGTCCCGGCTCTCGGCCACTTCGGTCTCCACGGTCCAGCGTTCCAGCGCGGCGGTGGCGGCCACCTGGCGCTGGGGCGCGCCCCACAGGCCGTGGACCTCCTGCGCGAGGCGCGAGTCGAATTCTCCGGTGCGGGCGACGAGCGAGGTGCCGAGGATGGCCCAGGCAGCGCTGGTGCCGAGGAAGATCCCGGCGATGGCGAAGAGTCGGCGGACGGTCACGATGCCCCCTTGTTGGCGACCGGCGCGACACTGCGCCGGGGTGCCGTTCAGGGTGCCCGCACTGATCCGGCGGTGTCGTCAGGGCGGGCTGAGCGAGGGATGAGCGTTCGCTGAGATCCGCCGTCGGGTCAGGCTGGCGCCGACGGCGACGCCGAACGCGGCGCCTTCGAAGGCGGCCAGCAGCAGCCGGGTGAGCGGGCCGAACGTCGCTTCGCCGAGGAACCGGCCGAGCGGGCCGAGGGCCAGCGGGGCGTCGCCGGCGTGCCGCGCAATCTGATTGACCAGCCCGCCGACCAGGGGCCGGTCGAGTGCGCCGAGGACCGCCCCGGCCAGAGCCCCGCCCAGCGCCGTGGCCAGCACCGCCGCCAGCCGGCGCCCGCCGCGCGGCGCCGGCAGGCCACCGTCGGCGGAACGAGTGGCCAGCAAGTAGGCGGACGCCACGGCCGTCGCCATCACGGCGCCGTCGGCAGCACCGGCAATGGCGATGCCGTCGAGCCCGAGCAGGCCCTGCAGCAATGCCCGGACGACCAGGTGGGCGAGACCGCCGGCCAGCGCGCCGCTCACCAGCGCCGCCGCCACCACGGCGAGGCCGCGTGCCGACCGCGCCACCACCTCGGCCATGGCGACGCCCCCGGTGACGGCGGCGGTGCCGGCCGCTCCGGCCCCAGCGCCGAGCACGGCGAGGGCCACCGCCGACTCCGCGGTGGCAGAGGCCCCGGGGGCGAGGACGAGGGCCAATCCGCCCAGAGCCCCGGCCGCCGCTCCGCTGAGCAGGCCGAGTCGATAGGCGCCGCGCACCCGCCCGACGACGAGCCCGGCGCCGTCGCGCAGCCGCAGGCGCACCAGCGCCCACGCCGTCCCCGCCAACTCGTGGTCGCCGCGCAGTGGCACGGCGACCTCGCCGGCAGCGTCCCAGCGGGCGTCGCGCACGTAGGCGAGCGCCGCGGCGTGCCCAGGACGATCACGCAGCGCCGCCACCGCCGCGCCGTCGCCGACGGCGAGTAACTGCGCCGCGGCATCCCGTGCCTCGGCCTCGGCACCGGACGCGGCGGCGGCGAGCAGCCGGTCGACGGCCACGGCGAGGTCGCCCCCCGTGGCAACGGCGGCCGTCTTGGGCGGCACGCGCGGCGTGGCGACATCCGGCAGATCGGGTTCCTCGACGACGTCGGCCGCAACGAACTGGTAGCCGTGCCGCGACACGGTGCGGATGTAGCGCGGCGCCTTGGGGTCGTCGCCCAGCGCACGGCGCAGTGTCCGGACGGCCTGGGCGAGGGCGCCGTCCGAGACGATGACGTCGCTCCACACCACGGCGAAGATCTCCGCCTTCGCCACCGCGTCGGCGCGCCGGGCGACGAGCAGGTGCAGGAGGTCGAAGTACTTCGGGATGAGCGGCACGGGCCGGCCGTCGCAGCTCAGCGTCCGGCCGCGCGGCGACAGCACGAAGGGCCCGAAGCGGAACCGCGCCGGCGTCGCCACGTCACGGCCTCGCGCGGTTCACGGCTCGTACCGCCGCGCCACGCGAGCGCCGAGCCGGCACAACACTTCGTAGGGGATGGTGCCGATCCACGCCGCCATCTCCCGCGCGTCGATGGTCTGCCACGCCTGGTCGCCCTGGCGGCCGAGGAACACCACCTCGTCGCCGGTCGAGACGCCGTCGATACCGGTGACGTCCACGGTCAGCATGTCCATGCTGACGGCGCCGACGATCGGCGCCCGGCGGCCGCGGATCAACACCGCGCCGCGCCCTTCGAGACGGCGGTCGAGGCCGTCGGCGTAGCCGGCCGGCACGACGGCCAGCGTCTCGGGCGCCGCCGCGGTGTGACGGGCGCCGTAGCCGACGTTTTCGCCGAGGCGCACGCCCTTCACGGCGACCACGCGGCTGGTCAGCGACATCGCCGGCAGGAGCGGCAGCGTCGTGGCCAGCGGCGGTGGGACCACGCCGTAGAGCAGCAGCCCCGGCCGGACCAGGTCGGCCCAGGTCCGCGAGTCGCGCAGGCAGGCGGCGCTGTTGGCGGCGTGCACGAGGGTCGGACGGGCGCCGAGGCCGGCGAGTGCGGCGCGCGCCGCGTCGAAGCGCAGGCGCTGCGTCTCGAAGAGGGAGTGCTCGGGGTCGTCGGCGGTGGCGAAATGCGTGTAGACGGCCTCGACGTCGAGCGCGGCGTCGCCGAGCACCGCCGGCAGGGTGCGGGCGAGGTTGTCGTGGCGGAAGCCGAGCCGGTTCATCCCGGTGTCGATCTTCAGGTGGCAGCGCAGCCGGACGCCGCGGGCCCGCGCCGCCGCGCCGAGCGCCTGGGCCGCGCCGGGGCTCGACACCGTCGGGGTGAGGTCGTGGGTGAAGACCCCGGCGACGTCGCTGACGCTGAGCGCGCCGAAGACGAGGATGCGGCCGCGGTCGCCGCTCTCGCGCAGCTCGAGGCCTTCTTCGATGTCGGCCACCGCCAGCCACGCCGCGCCGGCCTCACGCAGCGCCCGCGCCACCGCCACGGCGCCGTGGCCGTAGGCGTTGGCCTTGACGACGGCGAGCATCGCCGGCGGCGCCGCGCCGGTGAGCGCCGCCTCGGCGCCGAAATGCGCCGCCAGGGCACGGTAATTGGCGCGAATCGCCGCCAGATCGACCCGCGCCGCGGTGCAGCGAATCACGCGCGGCGCTCCGCGTCGCCTGGGCGCCTCACGCGTCGTGCACGAGGGGCATGAACTTGGTCTGCCCCGAGATGAAGGCCGTCTTGACCGTGCCGGTCGGCCCGTTGCGCTGCTTGGCGATGATCAGCTCGGCCATGCCGTCGGTCTCCGCCGGGATGCTGCGATCGGGCTTGTACATCTCCTCGCGGAAGATCATGATGACGACGTCTGCATCCTGCTCGAGGGCTCCAGATTCGCGAAGGTCCGACAGCATCGGCCGCTTGTCCGATCGCGCCTCGGGCGCGCGCGACAGCTGCGACAGCACGACGATCGGGACGTTCAGCTCCTTGGCCAGCCCCTTCAGCGATCGCGAGATCGACGCCAGTTCCAGTGTGCGGTTCTCGAAGCGGCCGCGCCCGGTCATCAGCTGCACGTAGTCCACGGCGAGGATGTCGAGGCCGTGCTCGGCCTGCAGCCGCCGCGCCTTGGCGCGCATCTCGAGCACGCCGACGCCGGCCGAGTCGTCGACGAACAGCTGCGCCTCCGACAGCGTCTCCATCGCGTGGGTGATCTGGCCGTACTCGCGCTGGCCGATCTGGCCGCTGAGCAGCCGGAAGCTGTCGATCTTCGCCTCCGACGCCAGCATGCGCATGAACAGCTGCTCCTTCGACATCTCGAGGCTGAACACGCCGGCCACGCCCATGCGGTTGGCGCCGTACGGCGCCGCGTTGGTGGCGACGTGCTGGCAGATGTTGAGGACCAGGCTGGTCTTGCCCATCGACGGCCGGGCTGCGACGATCACCAGGTCGCCGGGCTGGAAGCCGCGCGTCATCCGGTCGAGGTCGGGCAGATGGGTGCCGACGCCGGTGACGAACGACTGGTGCTCGAACAGCTTCTCGATCTTCGGGAAGCTCTCCTGCACCAGCTGGCGCATCGGCACGAAGCCGGCCTTCACGCGGTCCTCGGCCACCGAGAAGATGGCGCTCTCGGCGTCGTCGAGGATGAGGTCGGCGTCCTGATCCGCCTCGTAGGCGTTGGCGACGATCTTGTTGGCGGCGAAGATCAGGCCGCGCAGCGTCGCCTTCTCCTTGACGATGCGGGCGTAGTACTCGACGTTGGTGGCGCGCGGCACGCCGTCGACGAGCGAGGCGAGGTAGGCCGGGCCGCCGGCCTCTTCGAGCTCGCCGGTGCGGTCGAGCTCTTCGCGGAGGGTGATCGGATCGATGGCGCTGCGCCGCTCGACCAGGTCGGTCATCCGCTCGAAGATGCGGCGATGGGCGTCGCGGAAGAACGCCGCCGACGTGACGATGGCGATGGCGGTGTTGAACGCCTCGTTGTCGATGAGGATCGCGCCCAGCACCGAGCGCTCGGCGTCGAGGTTGTGCGGCAGCGTCCGCTCGGCGGTGGCGACAGCGGTTTCCGGGGCCATGGTGGACGCGACGGAGATCGGAACTCTACGTCCCGAGTCATCCGAGCGCAAGACTTGACGGCGAGGAAAAGAAATGGCCGGGTGCAGATTCTGCACCCGGCCTCAGCGTGACAGCGTTGTGGGCCTAGCAGCGAGCCGCTAGCCCCTGGCCGCTATTCTTTCTCCACCACCACCTTGAGCTGCGCCGTGACGTCGCGGTGCAGCTTGACCGGCACGGTGAACTCGCCGAGCGCCTTCAGCGCGTCGGGCAGGAGGATCTTGCGCCGGTCGACGTCGAAGCCCTTGGCCTTCAACGCGTCGGCGATGTCCTGGCTGGTCACCGAGCCGTACAGCTGCTCGGTGTCGCCGACCCGGCGCGTGAACGACAGGTCGAGCGCGCTCAGCCGCGCGGCGATGGCCTCGGACGCGCCGCGCTCCTCGGCCTCGCGGGCCTCGGCGATCTTGCGCTCGCGCTCGACGCGCTTCTTGTTGGCCTCGGTGGCCATCAGCGCCAGCTTGCGCGGCAGCAGGTAGTTGCGGGCGTAACCGTCGGCGACCTTGACGATCTGGCCGCGGCTGCCCAGGTGTTCGACGTGTTCGCGGAGGATCAGTTCCATCGTCTCCCCCTAGTCGGTCACGTACGGCAGCAGGGCGATCTGGCGCGCCCGCATGATCGCCGTGCGCAGCTTGCGCTGGTGCAGGGCGCAGGTGCCGGAGATGCGCCGCGGCAGCACCTTGCCGCGCTCGGGCACGAAGCCCGCCAGCATCCTCACGTCCTTGTAGTTGATGTCGTCGATGCGTTCCGCGCAGAACTTGCACACCTTGCGGCGGCGGAACATGCCACGGCGCTGACCGTCGCGCTTCTCGCCGCCGGCCTTACCGCGGCCACGGCCCTTGCCGGCCGGTCCTGACTTTCTTCCCATGGGCATGATTAAGCCTCCGCCGGCTCGAAGCCGTCGCGTTCGTCGTCGTCACCGTCGGCGGCCTGCGGCCCCTCGCCGGGCTGCCGGTCGGGTGGCAGGCCGCGGGCGACGCGGCGCCGCCGCGAATCCTCGACCCGGGTGGTCTTGGCCCGCTCGGCCTTGCGCTCGTGCTCGTCGACGCGGACGATGAGGTGGCGCAGCAGCCCTTCGGTCACCCGCAGCCGGCGGTCGATCTCCTTCATGAGTTCGCCGGTGCCGTTGATGACGTGGAGGACGTAGAAGCCCTCCTTGTGCTTGCCGATGTCATAGGCCAGCTTGCGCCGGCCCCACACGTCGGATTTCTCCAGCGTGCCGCCGACCCGGGCGATGACGGCCTCGACCTGCCCCTGCAGTTCGGCCTGCTCCTGCTCGCTCGCGTCGGGCTTGAGGACGTAGATCAGTTCGTACTTGCGTGCGCTCATCCGTTCTCCTTGTGGACTCGCCTCGCGCGGCGCGCTTCGGCGAGCTTCGCTTCGCTCGCCCCGTGCGCTTCGCGACGACTTGGCCACCGTAGTGGCAAGGAGACCTCCCGCGCCGCTACCCTGCGGCGCCGGGGTCCTGCTTGTCGTTCGCTGCGTTGAACACGTTCATCACGCGTTCGATGCCGTCGGCGACGAACGTCGCCGCGGCATCGGCGGCCCGCAGCACCGCCGCCTCCACCGCCTCGCGCTCCCCGGCGGTGAATTCGCCGAGGACGTGATCCGCGAGATCCCACCGGGCGTCGCCGCGGCCCACGCCGATGCGC
>CAYUAX010000101.1:14796-16662 GCA_964442845.1 uncultured Bifidobacteriaceae bacterium
CGCGGCACCTCCGCCGTCCCGAGCCGGTCGATCACCGACTTCAGGCCGTTGTGCCCGCCGGCGCTGCCGCGGCGCCCGGCGCGCAGCCGCCCCAGGGGCAAGGCCACTTCGTCGAGCACCACCAGCACGTCGGCCGGTTCGACCTTGTAGAACCCGGCGAGGCCGGCCACCGCCTCCCCGCTCAGGTTCATGAACGTCACGGGCTTGGCGACCAGCACGGCCTCCTCGCCCATCCGCACCTTGGCGACCAGCGCCTGGTGCTGCTCGCGCCACTGGATCGCCCCGGCGCGCCGCGCCAGCTCGTCGGCGACACGAAAGCCGACGTTGTGGCGCGTGTCGTGGTACCGGGCTCCCGGATTGCCGAGCCCGACGACCAGCTTCACTTCTTGCTCTTGTCCTTGTCGTCGCCTTCCTTGTCGGCCTTGCCCTTCTTGGCGACCTCGGGCTCGGCCGGGGCGGCGCCGGGCGCGGCCGCCGCCGCGGCTTCAGCGGCCGGCTCGGCCGCCGCCTTGGCGGTGACGACGTGGACCAGCATCAGGTCGGCGTCGCTCACCGGCGTCCAGGTGACGTTGGCGGCGATGTCCCGCATGTAGATCGCCTGGCCCAGCTCGAGGTGCGACACGTCGAGGTCGAGGTGCTCGGGAATCTCGGTCGGCAGGCACTCGATCTCGACTTCCTTGTGGAGGAACTCGAGCACGCCGTCCTGCTGCTTGACGCCCTTGGCGTCGCCGTGGAGCACCAACGGCACCGTGACGGTGATCTTCCGCTCGAGGTTGACGCGGTAGAAGTCGGCATGCAGCAGGTGCTGGGTCACCGGGTCGACCTGGTAGTCGGTCATCAGCACCTTCTGGGTGCTCTCGCCGGCCACGTTCAGCGTGATGAGCGTGTTGGCGCCCGACGCCGACCGCAGGATCTTCATCATCGCCTTCGGATCGACGCCGACGGCCACCGGCGCCACCGCGTCGCCGGCCTTCTGCGCGCCGTAGACCACCGCCGGCACTTTGCCGGCCGCCCGCAGCCGCCGCGCCTCGTTCTTGCCCCTGCCCGCCCGCTTGACCGCTTCGAGTGTCGCTTCCATGACGTCGAACCCTCGTCCTAGCTGATTCCCTAGCCGCTAGCCGCTAGCCGCTAGCCGCTAGCCGCTGCCCGCGTCGCTGTCGCGTCTTCAGACGAACAGCGACGACACCGATGTCTCTTCGTGAATGCTGCGAATCGCCTGACCGAGCAGCCGCGCCACCGACAGCTCGACGATCTTGTCGCACCGGGCCCGCTTGTCCTCGAGCGGGATGGTGTTGGTGACGATCAGCTTGTCGAGCGGCGACTTCTCGATGCGCTCGATTGCCGGACCCGACAGCACGCCGTGCACGGCGCACGCCAGCACCCGTTCGGCACCGGCCTCCTTCAGGGCCTGCGCCGCCTTCTGCATGGTGCCGGCGGTGTCGATGATGTCGTCGGCGATGACGCAGGTGCGGCCACGGATGTCGCCGATGACGTTCATCACCTCGGCGGTGCCGTCCTCGCTGCGCCGCTTGTCGATCACCGCCAGTTCGGCGTCGAGCCGCTTGGCGTAGGCGCGGGCGCGCTCGGCGCCGCCGGCGTCCGGGGCGACGATGCTGATGTTCTGGAAGTCCTGTCGGGCGAGGTGGTCGATGATGACCGGCGCGGCGAACAGGTGATCCACCGGGATGTCGAAGAACGCCTGGATCTGCGCCTTGTGCAGGTCCATGGTGAGCACCCGGTGGGCGCCGGCCGCGGCGATCACGTTGGCGACCAGCTTGGCGGAAATCGGCACCCGCGGCTTGTCCTTGCGGTCCTGCCGGGCGTAGCCGTAGTAGGGGATGACCGCGGTGATCCGCGCCGCCGACG
>CAYUAX010000102.1:0-450 GCA_964442845.1 uncultured Bifidobacteriaceae bacterium
GCCGTTCATCGGCTCGACGATCACCGCGTCCAGCTGGCCGGCGGGGGCGCGGATCAGCGCCGCGGTGTACTCGAGGTCGTTGAAGCGGCCGACCAGCACCTCCGCGGCGGCGCCGGGTGAAACGCCCGGCGGCACGGCGTCGTACGGCGCCGACACCGCGATGGCGACCTGATCGTGCGAGCCGTGATAGCCGCCGGCCATCTTCAGGATCTTCGGCCGGCCGGTGAACGCCTTGGCGGCGCGGAGCGCCCCCATCGTCGCCTCGGTGCCCGAGTTGCAGAAGCGCACCCGCTCGACCGACGGCACCCGCTTGCACAGGACCTCGGCGAGCGCCACCTGCAGCGCATTGGCCGTGCCGTGCACCGTGCCCTTGGCCGCCTGGTCGGCGATGGCGCGCACGACCGCCGTGTGGCCGTGGCCGTGGACCAGGGACGTGAAGTTGTTCAGGAC
>CAYUAX010000102.1:460-16588 GCA_964442845.1 uncultured Bifidobacteriaceae bacterium
ATCGAGGTACTGGTGCCCATCGGCGTCCCACAGGTGACAGCCCTCACCGCGGGCGACGAACAGCGGGTATGGCAAATAAAACGTGCCGGTCCGGGTGTCGCCACCTGGCATCACCTGGCGGGCGCGACCGAACAGGGCGTGCGACTGGGGCGTGCGGTGCTGATAGGTGGTGAGCTCGCGGGCTTCGAGCGCCTCGAGTGCGGTCATGACGGACATCCTGTTCCGGGGATGCCCCCATTCTGGACCGGCACAGACTTCGGCGTCGCTGGAAAAGACGAAGGGCCGAGCGGCCGGCGCGCGGCTAGTCGTCGTGCGCCAGCTCGTACTCCCGTTGGACACGGGCGTTGAGCGAGGCCTGGGCCTGATCGCGCTTCTTCGCCGCCCGCAAGGCCAGGTCGTGTGTCGTATCCGACTTGATGGCCGGCAGCGACAGCAGCTTCTCCAGGTCGGCCGCCGCGCACTTCGGGCAGGCCGGCGTCGAGCCCGGACGGACGAGCGTCTCGAACTCGTGTTGGCAGGCGCGGCAGCGGTACTCGAAGATCGGCATTGGCGTGTCCCTCACCCGGGGTCAGCCCCATTCTGGGCTGGGCCCGGCGCCGGCACAAGTCCCCGACGTTGGGGGGCCGCCGCCCGTGGTCAGAACGTCCAGCGCAGGCCCAGGCCCGGCCGCACTTGCAGCGCGCCGTTGAGCACGTAGGCACGCACCTGCGGCACCAGCGCGGCGTGACTGGTGAGCGACACGGCGGCATCGGCCCCGACCACCGCCACGGCATGGTGCGCCGAGGTCCCGTACTCGGAACGGTAGCCCGGCCCGCGCGGAATGCCGGGCAGGTCGATCTCGGTGATCGTGGTCACCTGCTCGTTGATCAGGCCCACGCCGCCGAGCAGTTCGATCGACGCCCGGCCCCCGCCCAGGTGGTAGCCGAGCAGAGCGAAGCCGGCCTTGACGTCACGTTCCTCGGTGGTGCGCTGCGGCACGAGCAGTGTCGTCGGCGGCAGCGAGGTGAACGACCCGCGCGCGCCGCGCGCGACCAGGTCCTCGACCGCGTAGGGATAGATCGGGCTGGTGCGGTCGAGCGACAGCGTGTCGGTCAACGACCACTCGGCGCGGACCGACAGCCGCGGCGTCAGGTGGACGCCGAGCGTGAGCGCGCCGCCGGGCGCGGTGCCGCTCGCGTCGTCGTCGGGCCCGCCCTGGATCTCGGTGGTGGGGGCGCGGCGCATGTCGGCGAACCCTGCGGCGCCGACGAAGATCGTGCCGGCGGCGGGCTGGGCCTGGGCGGCGGCGGGGGCGAGCCACGCCGCGACGGACAGGCAGAGCAGAAGGGACGAAGGTTTCATGGACGGACGGCTCCTCACAGGCAGGCTCCCTCAGTATGCCCGCGGCGCCGGTGCGCCAGCGACCCGGCCGAAAAACGGCGGGGACGAATCGTCCTGGGTCAGGAGTGGGCCGGCCGCTTCGCGACCAGCGGTGCCGCCAGCACCTTGCGCCGGTAGTCGAGCTCGCCGCAGCTCGCGCACTGCGTGAGCCGCCCCTTCGGCAGGTCGGCCACCATCACGGCCATCTCGTGGCCGCACACCGGGCAGGTGTGCAACAGGTCCGCCGGCAGCGACGCCAGCGGCCGCGGGGTATCCAGCACGGCTACCCGAATTGCAATGCACGTGCCCGGAAAGGACACAGCGCGCCGGGCGCGTGACGCCCGCGGCCCCTCACGAATTCAGGGGCGTTTTGCGCTGGTTTCGGCCCGAATGACGGTGGACCGACACCGCCCGGGAGCAGCGGTACGCGAAATCCGTTGACGATCTTGCCGGTGGCTTGTGCAGGAACAGCACAGCCGCGTGATCCTCGACAGCACACGGCGGCGGCGCCGATTGCCTACTTCGGCAACTCGATCTTGATCAGCTTCAGCGGCTCGAGGTCCTTGGCCAGCTCGGTCGTGCCGGCCGGGAACTTGTTGGACTTCAGCACGTGCGCCACGATGTCGGCCTTGGCCTGCACCGGCACCGAGCCGGGATTGCCGGGCGGCATCGAGATGCGCATGCGATCCAGCAGATCGCCGACCGAGGTGCCGTTCCAGTTGTTCAGGAACTCCGCGCCGGCGAGTGCCGGCGCCGCGCCGTCGCCGTCCAGGCCGGGGCCGTGGCACGAGGCGCATTCCTTGGCGTAGACGGCGGCACCGCGCGTTGCCTGTGCCTCGGTGTAGACGCCGCTGTTGACGCTCTGCTCCTGCGCCGCGTGGGGCGCCACGGTGAGCAGCGTCAGCCAAGCCACCGGCAACGAGGCGAAAGCAAGACGGGTGAGTCGCATGAAACCAGCCTACCCGAAAACGGCCGGGTTGGCGGAGCGGGCGCGGTACACCTCGCCCATGCCGCCCCGGCCCAGCGGGTCCACGACTTCGTAGGGGCCGACGCGCGTGCCCGACGAGAGCCTCACCGCGGAGGAGTGTAACCCGTACGGTCCAGGGGCGGCCGCTCCGCCCGCGTCTCACCGCCCCCCGGGTTTTCGCCGCAACAAACCCGCGGTGACGAGCGTGAACACCAGCCCTACCGGCAGCGGCTCCAGGAACGTGAACGCGACGTTCACGAGCGGGTTGCGGTACATGACGGCGAAGTCGGCGAAGTCCCGCGCCTGCTGCGCCAGTTCTGCCTCCGTCGCGCCGCCCTGGCGGGCCTGGTCGAGCACGTAGGCGGTGTACTTGTCGAGAAAGTCGGGCATGAAGCCGTAGTAGATGACCTGCCAGGCGGCGACGTAGCAGACGGTGATGACCACCGAGATGAGCAGCCCCACCGTGACGGCCCGGCCGAAGGTGAGAGTGCCGCCCGCGACCGTGTCGCGGTACGAGCGGACGCCGAAATAGACCATCAGGAAGGCGAGCACCATCGTGGCGTAGCCGACGATGGCGCCGCGGTCGAACCCGATCGAGTCGGCGAAGGGCACGGTCGCGGCCATCATCGCGGCGAGCGCCGCGCCGCCGATGAGGCCGAACCTGAGGACGGGTGTCTGCATCGAGTCTCCTTGGCTGGTCAATCGCGCTCCAGTCAAGCCGATCCGGCGGCGGCGTGCATCATTCGAAGGGATGATTCCCGGGGTGTCGGGCCGAAATCATCCCGACGAGGGACGTTTACGGGATGAGGCGGAGTTCGCGCGCCCGCTGCACGGCTTGGGTGCGCCGCCGCGCGTCGAGCTTGTCGAACACGCGGCTCGCGTGGGTCTTCACGGTGTTCTCGCTCACGAACAGGCGCGCCCCGATCTCCTGGTTGCTCAGGCCCTCGGCGATACAGGCCAGGATCTCGAGCTCGCGCCGCGTCAGCCCCAGCACCGCGACGCGGGCGTCGTCACGGACGAAACTCCCTCCCCCGGCGACCGGCGGCGGTGGCGCCGAAGTGGCGACCGCGAGGGTGGCGACCCCAGGGGTGGCGGCCGGGGGGCGACGGGCGAGACTTCGCCCGAGCCAGAGGCCGACGACGGCGAAGACGGCGGCGATCACGCCACCGTAGATTTCGACCGAGTGCTGCACCAGCAGCCATCGGTACTCGATCACGCGCAGGGCGGCGATCAGCACGCCGCCGGTCAGGCCGTAGAGCGCGACGTGTCCGGCGGCGCCGAGACGGTCCATGTCGTGGGCCGGGGAAGGCGGACCCTAGTCCCACTCCGGCAGGTGCGGGCCGACCTGGCAGACGATGCAGCGCCGCGGGTGGGCCTCGGGATGCTTCGCCTTCAGTGCGGCCACCGCCCCGGGCAGCGCGTCGAGCGCGTAGCCGGCACCGCCGTGGTCGTCCCAGTAGTGGCCCGGCCGCTGGCCAGGATGACGGTCGCGGATGCGGCAGCCGAGCGCGTGCACGGTGAGGTCGAAGTGCGGTCCGAGCGGTTCGTGCAGCGGCGAGCTGCAGGTGCGCACGGCGCCCCCTTCGTTGGTGTGCTCGACGTCGACGTGAATCATGTAGGTCATGGCGGCGTGGGCGGATCCTACTCACGCCGGCCCGTACATGACAACGGCGGCCCCTGAGGGCCGCCGTTGCGCGGTCGAGCGCGAATGCGCGGCGCGACGGCTAGTTGCCGCTGCGCGTCGGCCAGGGCACGCCCTGCTTCTTGTTCGTGACCGGGCCCTCGCCCTTGAACACGAACTTCTGCAGGCGCTTCCCGGTGTAGGTCTCGGTCGTGTAGATGTTGCCCTTCGAGTCGGTGGCGATCGAGTGCACGCCCAGGAACATCCCGGGCTGGCGGCCGCCGTAGCCGAAGTTGTAGAGCTCGGTCATCGACTTGCGGTCGAACACGCGGACGTGCTCGTTCACGCCGTCGGCCATGTAGATGTACTTCTGCGCGGCGTCCTTCGAGAAGGCGATGTCCCACACCGAGCCGTCGGCCAGCGTGTTGGTCTCGACGAAGTGCTCGCTGATGAACTTGCCGGTCTTGTCGAACACCTGCACGCGATCGTTCGGCCGATCGCACACGTAGACCATGCCGTCGTTGGAGACCTCGGAGCAGTGCACCGGGTTGCGGAACTGCTGGGCCGGCGGCTGGCCGGGGATGTAGCGGCCGAGCACCTCGTCGGTCGGCGGCTTGCCGTAGGCGCCCCAGTAGCGCTTGATCTTGCCGCTGTCGAGGTCGATGACGGCGACGCGGTGGTTGAAGTAGCCGTCGGCGACGTAGCCCTCATTGGCCTTGGCGTCGATGAAGATCTTGGCGACGCGGCCGAAGTTGTTCATGTCGTGGCTGTTGGCGATGTAGGCGGGCTTGTCGGCGGGGGCCTTCGGATCGCGGCGGGCACCCGACTTGCCGTACTGGGCCACGAACTTGCCGTCGCGGGTGAACTTCAGGATGTGGGCGTCGTTGCCGCCGTTGCCGCCGATCCACACGAAGCCCTTGTGATCGACGACGATGCCGTGGTTCGACTCCGGCCACTCGTACGGCGCGCCCGGCTTGGCGCCGCCCCACGAGCCGACCAGGTTGCCCTCGGCGTCGAACTCGAGCACCGGCGGGGCCGGGTCGCAGCACTCGCCGACGCGCGGCGAGCCGGGCGTGACCACCGCCAGTTCGGTGCGGTCGAGGCCGGCGGTGCCCGGGTCGTTGCCGCGATGGATCAGCCAGATGTGATCGCGGTCGTCCACGGTGAGCCCGATGGTCTGGCCCAGCACCCAGTTGTTGGGCATGGGCTTCGGCCACATCGGGTCCACTTCGAAGCGCGGCGCCACGGCGCCTGCCTGGGCTTCGAGCACTGCACGCTGCTCGAGCCACGACGCGCTCAGGCCCAGCGCCAGTGCCAGCGCGACCAGCGCGCCGCCAACCTTGACCTTGCGCGACCGGATTACTCCGCTCATGGTGCCTCCAGAAACTCTCTGGACCCCGCCGGGTGCGGGATTCCGAAACCCGGCGAGTATACACGGAACCCGGCCGGCGACCGGGCGGCGCGCCGCCGGGCTTGCCACAGCGCCGCCGCACTCGGTACGCTGCGCCGGTGCGACGGCTGCTGACGGCGGCGATCGTGGCGATGCTGGCCTTCGGCTGGACCGCTGCGCCGACCGCCCACGAGATCCCCAACGAGGTCACGGTCCAGACCTTTCTGCGGCCCGAGGGCCGGGCCCTGACCTTCCTGGTGCGGGCCCCGCTCAAGGCCATGCGCGACATCGATATCCCGTTGAAAGAGAACGGGTTCCTCGATCTGGCGCGGGTCGGTCCGACCCTCGAGGACGCCGCCATCCTGTGGATTGGCGACTTCGTCGAGCTGTTCGAGAACGGCCGGCCGCTGGCCAAGCCCAGCCGCGTCACCGCCGCCCGGGTGTCGCTGCCGTCCGACAAGTCGTTCAACAGCTTCGACGAGGCGCGGGCCCACCTCGACGCGCCGCCGCTGCCGTTGGACACGACGCTGTACTGGCAGGACGGGCTGCTCGACGTCGAGTTCACCTATCCGATCGAGTCGGACCAGTCGCGCTTCGCCATCCGCCCCGGTCTGACCCGCCTCGGCCTGCGCGTCAACGTGGTGATGCGGCTCATCACCCCGGGCAATCCGGAGCGGGCCTTCGACGTCCACGGCGACCCCGGCATCGTCGAGCTCGACCCGCGCTGGCACCAGGCGGCGCTGCGCTTCACGAAAGACGGCTTCTTCCACATCCTCGACGGCATCGACCACCTGCTGTTCCTGTTCTGCCTGGTGATCCCGTTCCGCCGCCTGCGGCCCCTGGTGGCCGTGGTGACGGCGTTCACCGTCGCGCATTCGATCACACTCATCGCGTCGGCGTTCGACATGGCGCCCTCCGCCCTGTGGTTCCCGCCGCTCATCGAGACTTTGATCGCCGCCTCGATCGTCTACATGGCGATCGAGAACATCACCGGCGCCCACCTGCAGCGCCGCTGGCTCGTCACTTTCGGGTTCGGGCTGGTGCACGGCTTCGGCTTCTCGTTCGCGCTGCGCGAGTCGCTGCAGTTCGCCGGCAGCCACCTGCTGACCTCGCTCCTGGCGTTCAACGTCGGCGTCGAGCTGGGCCAGCTGCTGGTGCTGCTGGTGCTGCTGCCGGTGCTGGCCGTGCTGTTCAGCCGCGTGGTGGACGAGCGGGTGGGGACGATCATCCTGTCGGCGTTCGTCGCCCACACCGCGTGGCACTGGCTCACCGAGCGCTGGGGCGTGCTGGCGCAGTACTCGGTCCAGTGGCCGGCCTTCGATGCCGCGTTCGTGGCGTCGCTGCTGCGCTGGGCGATGCTGGCGGTGCTGGCGGTGCTGGCGGCGTGGCTCGTCCGCCCGCTGGTCGAGCCGCGGCCGCCGCGGGCGAAGTCGATCGCCGAGAGCTGACGGCTACGCGTCGCTGGTGCCGCCGTGCGCCGGCTCGGCGACGCGCACGATCAGGCAGGTCGTCGTCGCGTAGGCCAGCAGCACGCCCGCCTGCGTCTCGACCCGGCCTTCGGCGATGGCGGTGGTGCGGCCGCGGTGTACCACCGTGCCGATACCGCGCACCACGCCCAGCTCGCGGGTGATCGCCTTCACGTAGTTGATTTTCAGTTCGAGGGTGGGGCAGTTCTGGCCGGCGTCGAGCGTGGTGTAGATGGCGCACGCCATCGCCGAATCGAGCAGCGTGGCCGCGAAGCCGCCGTGCACCGCGCCGGAGAAGTTGTAGTGAAAGTCGGCGGGCTGCGCCTCGAACACCACCCGACCTGGATCGGCGGCGGTGAGCCGGATGTCCATCAACCGCGCCATCGGCGTCGGCGGCAGCTCGCCGGCGGCGACGCGGCGCAGCGTCTCGAGGCCGGGCGCCGCCGCCACGCGCCCCGGCATCGACATCGGATCGTCCCAGGTAATCGTGCGCGAGCGCTCCATGCGCTCGAGTCTAGTTCAGCGTCACCGCCCAGCCGACGCCGAGCTTGAGCTGCTGGGCCTTACCGCTGCCGAGGCGAATCTCGGTGAAGAAGCCGCTGTCGTGGCCGAAGCCGAACATGTAGTGCGCACCGACGCCGGTGTCTTCGAAGTCGAACTCCGGCACACGGGTGATGACGATGCTGGGGCCGCCGCCGGTGATGAGCGTCCAGCCGCTGGTCCCCAGCGGCAGGCCGTAGACGAGGTCGAGGTTGATGGTGGCGATGCGCCAGCCGTCGCCGCGGGCGCCGTCGATGCCCGGCCGCAGCCGCAACCCGCCGTAGAGGTCGTTGGACTGCCAGAACACGCCGCCGAAGACCTGCTCGGGATCCACCGCCACGCCGCCCTGGAAGCCGATCGCCGACTGCGCCGCCACCGGGGTGCTCAACGCCGGAAGGATGGCGAGCGCAGCGATCAGCGTGATTCCTGCACGCCCGACCCCCCGACGGCATCGCGCGCTGCCGAGCCGCGAGCCGCTAGCCGCTAGCCGCTGTTCGTGTCCTCCCCAGTGGACCATCTGCACCTCTCCGCGCTGCTTGAATCAAACGCCGTTCCACCCCGGCCTCTCCGCCGGTTTCGCGAGAAGATACTCGTGAATGCTCCCGTCCGCGCCGCCGCTCGCGTTGCTGTACGAGGACGACGCGCTGGTGGTCGTGGACAAGCCAGCCGGGATGCCGGTCGTGGCGGGGTCGGGATGGCCTGTCGAGGCCACGGTGCAGGCCCGCGCCGCGGCGCAGCTCGGCAGCCGTCTCTGGGTGGTGCATCGCCTCGACCGCGACACGTCGGGCGCACTCGTGTTCGCGCGCACGGCCGACGCCCATCGTGCGCTGTCGCAGGCCTTCGAGCACCGTGAGGTCCAGAAGACGTATCACGCGCTGACGACCGGGGTGCCGTCCCCGACGCAGGGGACCATCGACGTGCCGCTGCACGAGGCGCGTCGCGGGCGCATGCGTCCGGCGCATCCCGGGGAGGCCGGCGGACGCCCGGCGCACACCGCCTACCGGGTGCTGGCGGCGTGGCGTGACGGGGAGGCGACGGCGGCGCTGGTAGAGGCACGGCCCTCGACCGGCCGCCATCACCAGATTCGTGTGCACTTGCGTGCCATCGGCACGCCCATCCTGGCCGATCCTGTCTACGGCGGCACCTCCCAGCCGCTGGCGGCGCGCGTCGGTCTCACCAGGCTGGCGCTGCACGCCGCGTCCGTGGACCTGCCGCATCCCCTCGGCGGCCACCGCGTGCACGTGACGGCGCCGTGGCCGGCCGACCTCGAGGCGGCGCGCGGCTGGTTCGATCGCCACTGGACGAAGGAGGTCGTGACGTGAGGCTGGCGGCGTTCGTCGTGCCCGATCGGGCCCTCGATCGACTCGTGCGCGCCTGCGATCTGCCGTTCACGCTGGCGCCGCCCGACGACGGGGTCGCCGACGGCGCGCTCGTGCGGCTCGAATCGCGGCGCGGCAGCGCGATCGGCTTGGCGCTGGCCGACCGCACCGATCAGTGCTGGCGGGTGATGACCCGCGCCGGCGAGCCGTGGACCTCGCTTGGCGACGCCTGGCTCGACGCCCGCCTCGACGCCGCCCGGCAGTGGCGTGCGGCGGCCGGGGTGACCGGACCGGAGGCGACCTTCCGGCTCGTGCACGGTGCCGGCGACGCCTTGCCCGGAGTGACCGTGGACGTCTACGGCGCCTGGGCCGTGGCGTCGGCGCTGACACCGGCGCTGCTGCCCGTCGCCGCCGCGATCGGCCGGCGGCTCACCGCGCGCGGCCACTGCGAGGGCGTGGTCGTGAAGCACCGGGCGCGCGGCGCCGCCGCGCAGCGCAGCGACGTCCTGGCCGAGATCGTCGGCCAGGCCCCGCCGGAGCGGCTGGTCGTACGAGAGGGGCCGTGGCGCTTCGAGGTTCACCTGACGGCGGGCGTCAACGTCGGGCTGTTCGGCGACATGCGCCTCGAGCGCCTGCGTCTGGCGGGCATCGCCGCCGAGCGCCGGGTGCTCAACCTGTTCGCCTACACCGGCAGCCTGTCGGTGGCGTGCGCCACCGGCGGCGCCGCCCACGTGACCAGCGTCGACCTCTCGGAAGGCGTGCTGGCCTGGGCCCGCGACAACGCCGCGCTCAACGACGTGCCCGCCGAGCGCCATCGCACCGTGGCCGCCGACGCGCGCCGCTTCGTGGCCACGGCCGGCGTGGCCGCCGAGTCGTTCGACCTCGTGTTGATCGATCCGCCCAGCTTCTCGACGGCGCGAGACGCCGGGTTCGCGATCGACCGCGACTATCCCGGTCTCATCGGCGACGCCTGCCGGCTGGTGGCCCCTGGCGGCCTGGTGTGGCTGGCCAGCAACACCCGCGGCTTCTCGCTGGTCGGCGCGGCGCAGATCGGCACCGCCGTCGCCGGGCGTCACGCGCAGGTGGTGGCGGTGGGACTGCTGCCGCCCGACCATCCGACCGAATTGGCCGACGCCGACGCCCGCTATCTGCAGACGTGTCTGCTGCGGCTCGACTGAGGGCCGGGGCGGACGCGAGCGGCTAGGGCAACGACTCGCCGCGGCGGATGGCGGCGATCTTCTCCTCCTGCTCGCGGGTCATGCGGTCGGTGTCGCGGCGGAACTCGTCGTGCAGGCGGGCCAGCGTCTCGACGTCGGGCGCGGCGGCCCGCGACGCCTGCAGCATGATCTCGGCCTGCGCCCGGCGCGCCGCGAAGACCTGCTTCACCTCGGCGATGGCGGCGCGCTGGGCGTCGGTGAGCGGCGCCTCTGCGGTGCCGGCGTCGGCGTCCTTCTGGCGCAGCCGCGCCATGGCCAGCTCGTAGGCGCTCTTGGGCGCGTCGTCGCTCATGAGGGCATTGTAGATGGTCGCGTGCTCGCCTCCCGTATGATCGAGAGGATGAGCACGGCGCCGTTGTCCGAAGGGGAAGTCTACGCGCGGATCGGCGAGGACGGGTTCGCCCGCCTTGTGCGGGCGTTCTACGCACAGGTGCCGGGCGACGACATCCTCGGTCCGATGTACCCGGCCGACGACCTCGAGGGCGCCGAAGCGCGGCTGCGCGACTTCCTGGTCGGCCGCTTCGGCGGCCCACCGCGCTACATGGAGCAGCGCGGCCACCCGCGCCTGCGCATGCGCCACATGCCGTTCGCGGTGGACATGGCGGCGCGCAACCGCTGGGTGCAGCTGATGGACGCGGCCCTGGCCGAGGCCGCCCTGCCGCCCGAGGCGGTGGCCGTGCTGCAGCCGTTCTTCCATCACATGGCGACGTTCATGATCAATACCAGCGGCTAGCGGCTAGGGCTCGCGGCTAGCCGCTAGAGAACTGACGCCCACCTTCTGACAGCGTGACAGCGTGATCCGCTAGCCGCTAGCCCCTAGCCGCTAGCCGCTAGTACGATGTCGCCATGATCACCGCCTCTGCCGAGTTCGGGTCCGCGCCGTTCGCCCAGACGATCGCCATCCGCCAGCACCGGCTGACTGCCGACGAGGGCGCCGAACACGGCGCCTCCGACACCGGCCCGACGCCGTCGGAACTGCTGCTCGCCGCGCTGGCGTCGTGCGTGGCGGTCACCGTGCAGATGTACGCGCGCCGCAAGGGCTGGCCGCTGACCCACGCGCGGGTCGAGGTCAGCGGCGGCGACGAGCAGGGCACCTATGTGATCCAGAGGCGTGTCGTGCTCGAGGGCGACCTGACCGCCGAGCAGCGCGAGCGGCTGCAGGACATCGCGGGACGGTGCCCGGTCTCGAAGCGTCTCACAGCAGGGGTGACGATTCGCCCGATGGCGTAGCGGGCGAGGACATGGCCATCACCAAACGCTACAGCAACGGCGAGATCACCGTCGTCTGGCAGCCCGAGCGCTGCGCGCACTCGACGTTGTGCTTCCAGGGCCTGCCGGCGGTGTTCGATCCGCGGGTGCGTCCGTGGGTGCGCGTCGACGGCGCGAGCACCGCCGAGATCGTCAGGCAGGTCGAGGCGTGCCCCTCCGGGGCGTTGTCGTGGGAGCCGGTCGCGGCGGCCGGCGACGGCGTGCCGCCGCCGGTGCCGGCCGCAGTGCCGGCGCCCGCCGTCGTCGCCATCACCGCCCGGCCCAACGGGCCGCTGGTGGTGCACGGCGCGCTCGCGGTGACGCTGCCCGACGGCACCGTCGTCGACCGCCCCAAGGTGGCGTCGTTCTGCCGCTGCGGCCACTCGGCCAACAAGCCGTTCTGCGACGGCTCCCACGCGCGCGTGGGGTTCACCGGATGACCGCCGCGGCGAGGTTCGTCGCAGAACGTCGCAGCCGGTTTGCAATCGCCGCGCGGCGACACGTAATCTATGCGGTGGTACGGCTGACTTGAGAGCTATACGTGAGGAGCTGATCTGATGGAGGTCATTCCACTCACCCAGGTGGGGTCGGCGGGGTTCGGCAAGACCTCGCGCCGTGACACCTGGTGGGTCGCACCGCTCGGCGTGTTCGTCGGGCTGTCGGCGTTCCTGATCTACGCGACCTGGGCGGCGTTCCAGAACGCCCACTACACCTACGGGCCGTATCTCTCGCCGTTCTACGCGCCGGAGATCTGGGGGGATTCGCCGCACGCCTGGTTCGGGCCCAAGCCGGCCTGGTGGCCGGGCGTCCTCCCGTTCTCGCCGGCGCTGCTCATCCTGCCGTTCCCCGGCGGTTTCCGCTTCACCTGCTACTACTACCGCGGCGCCTACTACAAGGCGTTCTGGGCCGACCCGCCGTCGTGCGCGGTGGGCGAGCCGCGCAAGGGCTACCTGGGGGAGAACTCGTTCCCGCTGATCCTGCAGAACGTGCACCGCTACTTCCTCTATGCCGCGGTGGTGTTCATCGGCCTGCTGGCCTACGACGCCTGGCTCGGCCTGTGGTTCGAGAACCCGGCCACCGGGCAGAAGGAGTTCGGCATCGGGCTCGGCTCGATCATCCTGTGGGTCAACGTCGTGCTGCTCGGCAGCTACACGTTCGGCTGCCACGCGTTCCGGCACCTGGTCGGCGGCTTCAAGGACGAGGTCAGCAAGTCGCCGATGTGCGACAAAGCCTACGCCTGCAGCACCGCCCTCAACTACAAGCACCAGCTGTTCGCCTGGTGCAGTCTGTTCTCCGTCGCCTTCAGCGACATCTACATCCGGCTGTGCTCGATGGGCATCTGGTCGGACCTGAGGTTGCTCTGATGGCGGTCCAGGCCACCTACTCCTACGACGTGCTGGTCATCGGCGCCGGCGGCGCCGGCCTGCGCGCCGCCATCGAGGCCTGCGCGGCCGGCGTCTCGGTGGGGCTCATCTGCAAGTCGCTGCTCGGCAAGGCCCACACCGTGATGGCCGAAGGCGGCATGGCCGCCGCCATGGGCCACAACGACGACCGCGACAACTGGAAGGTGCACTTCGCCGACACGATGCGCGGCGGCCAGTACGTGAACAACTGGCGCATGGCCGAGATTCACGCCAAGGAAGCGCCCGACCGGGTCCGCGAGCTCGAGGGCTGGGGCGCGGTGTTCGACCGGACGTCGGATGGCCGCATCAACCAGCGCAACTTCGGCGGCCATCGCTATCCGCGCCTGGCGCACGTCGGCGACCGCACCGGGCTCGAGCTGATCCGCACGCTGCAGGACCACACCATCTACCTCGGCGCCACCGTGCACATGGAGCACACGGTGGTCGAGCTGATCCTCGACGGCGGCCGGGTGGCCGGGGCGCTCTGCTACGACCGCGAGCGCGGCCGCTTCCACCTGTTCCAGGCCAAGGCCGTCGTGCTGGCCACCGGCGGCGTCGGCCGCGCCTACCAGGTGACGAGCAACAGCTGGGAGGGCACCGGCGACGGCCACGCCCTGGCGTACCGGGCCGGCGCCGAGCTGATCGACATGGAGTTCATCCAGTTCCATCCCACCGGGATGGTCTGGCCACCCAGCGTCAAGGGCATCCTCGTCACCGAGGGCGTGCGCGGCGAAGGCGGCGTGCTGAAGAACTCCGAGGGCCGTCGGTTCATGTTCGACGACATCCCCGACAACTACAAGCCGCAGACCGCCTCCGATCCGGAAGAGGGCTGGCGCTACACCCAGGGCGACAAGAGCGCCCGGCGGCCGCCCGAGCTGCTCACCCGCGACCACGTCGCGCGCTGCATCAACCGCGAGGTCAAGGCCGGGCGCGGCTCACCGCACGGCGGCGTCTTTCTCGACATCGCCTGGATCAAGGAGAAGCTCGCGGACGGCGAGGCGCACATCAAGCGCAAGCTGCCCAGCATGTACCACCAGTTCAAGGAGCTGGCGGACCTCGACATCACCAAGGAGCCGATGGAAGTCGGCCCGACGACGCACTACATCATGGGCGGCGTGCGCGTCGACGCCGACACCCAGGAATCCAGCGTGCCGGGGCTGTTCGCCGCCGGCGAGTGCGCCGCCGGCATCAACGGCGCCAACCGGCTCGGCGGCAACTCGCTGTCGGACCTGATCGTGTTCGGCAAGCGCGCCGGCGAGTACGCGGCGCACTACGCCAAGACGCATCCGCCGGCGAAGATCGACGACGGCGTGGTCGATCGCGCGATGAAGGACGCGCTGGCGCCGTTCGAGCGCGGCGGCAACGCCGAGAACCCCTATGCGGTCCAGGCCGACCTGCAGCAGACGATGCAGAGCCTGGTCGGCATCGTCCGCACCGAGAGCGAGATGCGCGAGGCGATCGTCAAGATCGCGTCGCTGAACGAGCGGGCGGCGCGGGTCGGGGTCGCCGGCCACCGCGAGTACAACGCCGGCTGGCACACCTGCCTCGACCTGCGCAACCTGCTCACCGTGTCGGAGGCGATCGCGCGCTCGGCGGTGGAGCGGAAGGAAAGCCGCGGCGGCCACTTCCGCGAGGACTATCCGGAGAAGGCGGCCGAGTTCGCCACCTTCAATCACACCATCAAGCGCGCCGCCGACGGTTCGATGCAGCTCGGTCGCGCCCCGCTCCCCGACATGCCCGCGGAGCTGAAGCAGGTCGTGGAAGAGCAAAAGACCTAGCCAGCGGCTGGCGGCTAGCGGCTAGAAAACAGGACACAACACGATGAAGGCGACGTTCAAACTGTGGCGGAGCGACCCGGCCACGCCCGGCAGCGGCGGGTTCCAGGACTACAGCACCGAGATCTCCGAGGGCATGGTCGTGCTCGACGCCGTGCACCGCATCCAGGCCGAGCAGGCGCCGGATCTCGCCGTGCGCTGGAACTGCAAGGCCGGAAAATGCGGCTCGTGCTCGGCCGAGATCAACGGCCGGCCCAAGCTGATGTGCATGTGCCGGCTGAACACCCTCGACCTGAACGAGCCGGTCACCGTCGAGCCGATGCGCACGTTCCCGCTGATCAAGGACCTGGTCACCGACGTGTCGTGGAACTTCCGGAAGAAGAAGACCATCCAGAAGTTCACGCCGCGCCCGGCCGACGCCGCCGACGGCACCTGGCGGATGGCCCAGCGCGACATCGACCGCGTGCAGGAGTACCGCAAGTGCATCGAGTGCTTCCTGTGCCAGGACGTGTGCCACGTTTTGCGCGACCACGGCAAGCACGAGGAGTTCATCGGGCCGCGGCTGCTGGTCTACTCGGCGGCGCTCGAGACCAACCCGCTCGACACCGCCGACCGCGTGCCGGCGCTGAAGGACGACCACGGCATCGGCTACTGCAACATCACCAAGTGCTGCACGAAGGTGTGCCCGGAGCACATCCACATCACCGACAACGCCATCATCCCGCTCAAGGAGCGCGTCGTCGATCGGTTCTACGATCCGATCGCCAAGTTGCTGCGGGTGTTCCAATAGTGCACAGCGGGGCGAGTTGTCCCGCCGTGTCTCCGGGCGGGCCGTCGTGCTTGTGAACGGCCGGGCGATTCCCGTACACTGACCCGGTTCGGTTCCACCAGGAGGCCCGTGTCCATGTTCGAAACCGCCGTCGATCGCCGCAGCTTCCTGCGCGGCTCCGCGCTGTTCGCCGCCGCCCTCGGCCTGAAGGTGGCCGCCCCGGCCTCCGCCCAGGCGCAGACGCAGGACCAGAGCCAGCCGAAGCCCGAGGAGAAAAAGGACCCGTTCGCCGGCGACGGCAAGAAGGGCAGCGAGAAGACCTACATCGACGCCGAGGGGCGCGAGTACCGCATCTGCCCGCAGTGCGCCTACAACATGTACAAGCAGGGCCGCATGTGGGTGTGCGAGAACTGCGGCTACAGCTACGTCGAGTAGGCGGCTGGCCGGACCTCGCGTCCGCGCCTGCACGAGCCTGAAGCGCCCGGTCTCCGCGAGGAGGCCGGGCGTTTTCCTTTTCCGGAGCCCTCATGACGACGCCCACCCTGCGGGGACGCACCGTGTTCATCACCGGCGCCAGCCGGGGCATCGGCCTGGCCATCGCGCTGCGCGCCGCCGCCGACGGCGCGCAGGTGGTGATCACCGGCAAGACCGAGACGCCGCACCCGGTGCTGCCGGGCACCATCCATACGGCGGCCGAGGCGGTGCGGGCCGCCGGCGGCGACGCCCTCGCGCTGGCGATGGACGTGCGCGACGAGGCCCAGGTGCGCACCGCGGTAGCCCAGGCCGTGGCGCACTTCGGCCGCCTCGACGTGCTCGTCAACAACGCCTCGGCCATCAGCCTCACCGGCACGCTCGACACGCCGATGAAGCGCTTCGACCTGATGCACCAGGTGAACGCCCGCGGCACGTTCCTCGCCACCCAGGCGTGCCTGCCGCAGCTGCTGCAGTCGACCAACCCGCACGTGCTGAACATCGCGCCACCGCTCAGCCTGACCCCGCGCTGGTTCGCGCCGCACGTCGCCTACACGATGGCGAAGTACGGCATGAGCATGTG
>CAYUAX010000103.1:0-16457 GCA_964442845.1 uncultured Bifidobacteriaceae bacterium
CAAGTCGGAGTTCCTGGCCAACATGTCGCACGAGCTGCGCACGCCGCTCAACAGCATCCTGATCCTCGGCCAGCAGCTGTCCGAGAATCCCGACGGCAACCTCACCGGCAAGCAGGTCGAGTTCGCCCGGACCATCCACGGCGCCGGCTCCGACCTGCTCAACCTGATCACCGACATCCTCGACCTGTCCAAGATCGAGTCGGGCACGGTGACGGTCGAGGCGGAGGAGGTGTTCTTCAGCAACGTCGTCGACATGATCGGCCTGGCGTTCCGCCACGAGGCCGAGAGCCGCCGGCTGAACTTCGACATCGTCGTCGACCCCAGCCTCGGCCGCAGCCTGGTGACCGACGTGAAGCGCCTGCAGCAGGTGCTGAAGAACCTGTTGTCGAATGCCTTCAAGTTCACCTCACAGGGCGGCGTGCGCCTGACCGTGACGGCGTGCAGCGGCGGCTGGACGCCCAACCATCCGGTGCTCGGGCAGGCCGGCGGGGTGGTGTCGTTCGAGGTCGCCGACACCGGCATCGGCATTCCGGCCGAGAAGCAGCGCATCATCTTCGAGGCCTTCCAGCAGGCCGACGCCAGCACCAGCCGCAAGTACGGCGGCACCGGGCTCGGCCTGGCGATCAGCCGCGAGCTGGCCAGCCTGCTCGGCGGCGAGATCCAGCTGCGCAGCACGCCCGGCGCCGGCAGCACCTTCACGCTGTATCTGCCGATCGTCTATGGCGGGGCCACGGCCGCCGTGGTCGACGCGGCGGCGCCGCGCGCCCTGCCGGCGACGCGGCCGCTGGCGGTGCGGCCGCCGGCGGCGGGCGACGTCGTGTTCGACGACCGCGGTGCGATCGACCCCGACGACCAGACACTGCTCATCGTCGAGGACGACCCGCACTACGCCCGCATCCTCGTCGACCTGGCGCACGACCGCGGACTCAAGGCGGTGGTGGCGATGCGCGGGGCCGAGGTGGTCGCGTTGGCTCGCCAGTTCCGGCCGATGGCGGTGTCGCTCGACGTGTTCCTGCCCGACATGCTCGGCTGGACGGTGCTCAGCCAGCTGAAACAGGATCCCGAGACCCGGCACATTCCGGTGCAGATCCTCACGCTCGACGAGGACCGCCGGCACGGGCTGGCCCGCGGCGCCTTCTCGTTCATCAGCAAGCCGACGACGAGCGAGGGCCTGGCCGCGGCCATCGGGCGCATCAAGGCCTACGCGGCGCCGCGGCGCAAGCGCCTGCTGGTGGTGGAGGACAACGCCGCCGAACAGCTCAGCATCCGCGAGCTGCTCGCCCACGACGACCTCGACATCGTGATTGCCGATACCGGCGCGGCCGCTCTGGCGGCGCTGGCCGACACGCCGTGCGACTGCGTCGTGCTCGACCTGCGCCTGCCCGACATGTCGGGGTTCGAAGTGCTGGAGCGCATCAGCGCCACGCCGGCGCTGCACGACGTGCCGGTGGTGGTCTTCACCGGCCGCGAGCTGTCGCCCGAGGAGGACGCCCAGCTCCACAGCCTGGCGCGCAGCGTCGTCGTCAAGGGCGTGGAGTCGCCGGAACGGCTGCTCGACGAGACCAGCCTGTTCCTGCACCACGTCGTCGCCGACCTGCCGGCCGAGAAGCAGCGGATGCTCCAACGTCTGCACGGATCCGACGACGACCTGATCGGCAAGGCGGTGCTGGTGGTCGACGACGACGTCCGCAACATCTTCGCGCTGAGCAGCGTGCTGGAGCGGCGCGGCATGCGGGTGCTGACCGCCAGCACCGGCAGCGAGGCCACCGGCCTGCTCGACAGCACCCCGGACGTGGCGATCGTGCTGATGGACATCATGATGCCCGAGATGGACGGGTATCAGACGATGCAGAAGATCCGCGAGAACCCCGACCGGCGCCGCCTGCCGATCATCGCCCTCACCGCCAAAGCGATGAAGGGCGACCGCGAGAAGTGCTTCGAGGCCGGCGCGTCCGACTACCTGGCCAAGCCGGTCAACACCGAGCAGCTGCTGTCGGCGCTGCGTATGTGGCTCCATCGGTGACGAGACGCCCATGGCGACGCCGTCTCGCATCGACCGTGTCAACATCCTGCTCGTCGACGATCAGCCGGCCAAGCTGCTCACCTACGAGGCGATCCTCGGCGACCTCGGCGACACGCTGATCACCGCGACGTCGGCCGCCGAGGCGCTGCAGCAGCTGCTCCGCACCGACGTCGCCGTGGTCCTCATCGACGTCTGCATGCCGGAGCTCGACGGGTTCGAACTGGCGGCGATGATCCGCCAGCACCCGCGCTTCCAACGTACCGCGATCATCTTCGTGTCGGCGGTGATGCTCACCGATCTCGACCGGCTGCGCGGTTACGAGATCGGCGCGGTCGACTACGTGCCGGTACCGGTGGTGCCCGAGATCCTGCGTGCCAAGGTCGGCGTCTTCGCCGACCTGTACCGCAAGAGCCGGGCGCTCGAGCGCCTCAACGCCGAGCTCGAGGACCGCGTCGGCGAACGGACCGCGGCGCTGGCGGCGATCACCGACACCCTGAAGGACGCCGATCGCCGCAAGGACGAGTTCCTGGCGATGCTGGCCCACGAGCTGCGCAATCCGCTGGCGCCGATTCGCACCGCCGTGCAGCTGCTGCGGCTCAAGGAGCTGTCCGATCCGCAGCGGGCCTCGGCCCGCGACATCATCGAGCGCCAGGTGGAACACCTCGTCACCCTGATCGACGACCTGCTCGACGTGTCGCGCATCACCCGCGGGATGATCGCGCTGCAGCGCGAGCCGGTGCTGATCGCCGCCATCGTCGCCCGGGCGGTCGAGACGGTGCGGCCGGCCATCGACGCGCGCGGCCATCGGCTGGTGCTCGAGATGCCCGACGAGCTGCTGAGCGTCGACGGCGACAAGACGCGGCTGGTACAGGTGGTGGCCAACGTCCTTCACAACGCCGCCAAGTTCATGGAGCCGGGCGGAGCGATCGCGCTGCAGGTGGCGCGCGACGGCGGCGAGGCGGTGATCGCCGTCATCGACACCGGCGTCGGCATCAGCGCCGAGCTGCTGCCGACGGTGTTCGAGCTGTTCACGCAGGGGCAGCGCGCCGAGGCCTCGCACGGCGGGCTGGGCATCGGCCTGGCGCTGGTGCGCCGGCTGACCGAGATGCACGGCGGCACCGTCCGCGCCGAGAGCGACGGGCCCGGGCGCGGTACGCGCCTCACCGTGCGCCTGCCGCTGCTGACCTCGGAAGGCGCCGGGGTCGAGCGGCCGCCGGCCGCTCGGCCACCGGTGGCACCGCGGCGCGTGTTGATCGCCGACGACAACCACGACGCCGCGGTGGCGCTCAGCCTGCTGCTGGAACTCGACGGTCACGACGTGCGCACCGTGTTCGACGGCCAGGAGGCGCTGGCCGTGGGCGACAGCTTCGTGCCGGAGGTGGTGCTGCTCGATCTCGGCATGCCCAAGCTCGACGGCTATGACGCGGCCCGCCGCATGCGCGAACGGCCCTGGGGACGGACGGCGAGACTCATCGCCCTCACCGGGTGGGGGCAGCCGCAGGACCGGACGCGCTCGGCCGCGGCGGGCTTCGACGTGCATCTGGTCAAGCCGGTGTCGGAGGCCGAGCTGTTCCGCGCCCTGGCCGGCGGCGGCGACGTGATTGGGGATGCCCGGGCAGGCTGAGCGCGCGGGACCCGGCGGCGCCACGCGATTGTCGCCGTGAGACCGAATCCGCCGCGCGTGTGAGGCGCGGGGCGGCGGACTACCGTGGTTGGCCGCGTGGCGACCCACAATTGACCGGGTTCCGCGGCCACCGGCCGCGTCTGGCCCGCCCCGGCCCGGTATCGAGCTTGCACGTCGACCAGCGTGCCTCACACGACATCGTCCGACCAGTCGACGCTCGTCGCGCAAGCCTTACGGTTCCTGGCCACCGAGGCGGCTGACATCGTCGCCACCGCGTTCGACGAGCCGCGCCGGCGGGCCGCCGCGACCCTGGAGAGCGTCGCGCACGGCATCGCGATCGCCGGGCGCGACCTGCGGGCTCAACACCACGGGCTGGCCATGGCCGTCGAGGACGGCAGCCTGTGGCTGCACCGGGCAGCGCACGGCGTGCGCACGCGGCCGCTGACCGACTGGGGCAGGGACGCGCTCACGCTGGTTCGCCGGCAGCCGGTGCTGGTCGCCGCCGGTGCCTTCGGCGTCGGGCTCGTGCTGGCGCGCCTGCTGCGCGCCGATGCGAGCGCCGCCCGCTGCCGCCTCACGATCGTCGCCGGCCAGGACATGGGACGCTGATGTCGCCACGCCCTTTCGCCGACTTGGCGCGCGATCTCTACAACCACGGCGGCGGATTGCTGCGCGGTCATGCCGAGCTCGCCGCGGCCGAACTGACCGATTGGTCGGCGGCGCTCAAAGCCGACGTGCTCCACCTGGCGATCGGCGCCGTGGTGGTCGTGATCGGGCTGCTGACGCTGACAGCGGCCGGTGTCCTGGGCCTGGTGGCCGCGGGTCTCGAGCCCTGGGCGGCGGCGGCGACGGCCGCCGCGGTAATCCTGGTCGGTGGCGGGGCGATGATGTGGTCCGGAATGGCGGCGCTGCGTCGCCTCGGCCCGCCGCTGCCGCTGACGGCCACCTCGATCGCCGACAGCGTGCGCACCTTGAAGGAAGGGGTGTCGTAGTGGCGCCCGAGACGCCGACCAGTCGTCGCGCCGCCGCCCTGGCCGGCGATATCGCCCGGCACCGCGCCCGCTTCGGCGACGCGGCGTCCGAATTGCGCCAGCGCCTGCAGCCCGAGCAGCTCGCCCACGACGTCTCGGAACGCGTGCGCGTGGCGGCCAGGCGCCAGGCCCGCCGCTTCGAACGGCGCGCCGTCGGCGTCGTGCGCGACCTCGGCACCGACCTGCGACGATGGCTGCCATCGCGCGGCAGCGAGGTCACCGCCGCGGTCGGCATGGCGTTCAGCGCGTGGTCGGCTCGGCGCCGATGGACGCGGCGGCGCCGCCAGCGCGCCCTGGTCGGGTCCCTGCGGTCGCACCGACCGCGGACTCGGATCGGCCTGTTGGGACTCGTCGCCGCGGCCTGCGGCATGCTCGCCGGCTGGCGCTGGTCCATGCCGCCGCCTGGTCAGCCGGCGCCCGACGACCGGCCGTGGCAGGAACGCTGAGGTCGCATCATGGCTCGACGACAGTCCCGCGCGACGGCTCCCATCCGCTACGCCGTGGTCGGCCTGGGCCACATCGCCCAGGTGGCCGTCCTCCCGGCCTTCGCCCACGCCCGCAACAGCACGCTGGCTGCCCTCGTCAGCGGCGACGACGAGAAGCGCCGCGTCCTCGGCCGCCGCTATGACGTGTCGCGCACCTACAGCTACGACCAGCTCGACCGCTGTCTGCGCGAGGTCGATGCGGTCTACCTCTGTACGCCCAACTCCGCGCATGCCGCGCTCGCCGTCCAGGCCGCCGGCGCCGGCGTCCACGTGCTGTGCGAGAAGCCGCTCGCCGTCACCGACGACGAATGCACGGCGATGATCGACGCGTGCCGCGCCGCCGACGTGCGGCTGATGACGGCCTATCGGCTGCACTTCGACCCGATCACCCTCGCCGTGCTGGAGCATGCCCACGGCGGCCGGCTGGGCGAGCTGCGCTACTTCGCGGCGGCGTTCTCGATGCGGGCGACGCCGGGGGGCATCCGCACCCGGCCGGAGACGGGCGGCGGCGTCCTCTACGACCTCGGCATCTACTGCATCAATGCCGCCCGGATGCTGTTCGGCACCGAGCCCCGCCGCGTCTCGGCGCACGCCGTGCACGGCCACCGCTCCGGCATGCCCGACGTCGACGAGACCACCGCGGTGGCGCTGCACTTCGACGGCGATCGCCTGGCCACGTTCACCGCCAGCTTCGATGCCGCCGACGTGTCCACCTACCGCATCGTCGGCACCGACGGGCACATCGTCGTCGATCCGGCGTTCGAATATGCCGAGCCGCTCGCCTACACGATGACCGTCGGCGAACGGGTCACCAGGCGACGCGGCCGCAAGCACGATCAGTTCGCCGCCGAACTGGTCTACTTCTCGCGCTGCGTGCAGCGCGGCGACACCCCCGAGCCGTCAGGCGAAGAGGGCGCCTGGGACGTGCGCATCATCGACGCCGCGCTCGAGTCGGCGCGCCGCGGCGAGGCCATCGCGCTGCGCCCGTTCGCCGAGCCGGGGCCGCGTCCGGAGCAGGCCACCGCGCTGCCGCCGGTGGCCAAGCCGCGGACGATCAACGCGCCGCCCCCGCACGACTGAACGGCGTCAGCGCCACGCCTCGCGGACCAGCAGCTGGGTGACCGCGAAGGCCGCCTCGGCGCCTTCGGCCGCCGCCAGCGCCACCCATTGCAGGTTGCGCGAGGCGTCGCCGACGACGAACAGCCCCGGCACGTCGGTGCTTTCGTGGGCCGCTGTGCGCACCGCGCCCTTCTCGGTGATCTCGCAGCCCAGCGCGGTCGCCAGGGGCGAGGCGGGCCGTTGCCCGGTCGAGAAGAACAGCGCGTCGCGCAGGAGGGGCGGCGCGTCCTCGAACACCACGGCGCGCAGCCGTCCGCCGCGACCTTCGTCGAGGCGGCGGACCCGGTCGGTATGCACGGCGATGCCGTTGCGCCGCAGCCGTGCCGCGTCATCCGCCGGCAGCGCCGCGTCGCCGTCGGTGCAGAGCGCGACGTCAGGGGACCAGCCGAGCAGTTCCAGGGCCAGGCCCGCGCCGCGGGCGCCGCGGCCGTACACCGCCACGGGCCGGTCACGATACGCCCAGCCGTCGCAGAACGGGCAATGGAAGACGCTGCGGCCGTACAGGCTGGCGAATCCGGGAATCGTCGGGACGTCGTCGATGACGCCGGTCGCGACGATGAGGGCCCGGCAGCGCGCGCTCCAGCCGGCCGCCGTCGTCACCACGAAGCCACGACCGGTCGGCAGCGGCGCCGCTGTCGTGACGGTGCCCTCGACGAGCCGCACGTTGGCGAAGCGGCGGAGCTGCGCGCGACCGATGCGCCGCAAGTCGGCCGGCGCCATGCCGTCGCGGGTGAGGAACCCGTGGATTGCCCGGGCCGCGGCATTGCGCGGCCGCCGGTCGTCCACGAGCAGCACTTGGCGGCAGGCCCGTCCGAGCACGAGGGCGGCGCTGAGGCCGGCCGGGCCGCCGCCGACGACGATCACCTCGGCGGTGGCGTCGCCGGCGCTGCGGCCGGCACGCGTGGGTCCGGACGCGGCCGTCACGACAGACCGAGCGTCCCGTGCCGACTCACCAGGCGGCCGAGCACCGCCGGCGCCGCCGGCTTGACGATCCGGGCATCGAAGCCGGCCCGACGGGTCGGCTCGTCGCCGTCCAGGCCGTCCATCCCCGACAACGCGATGACCATCACCGAGCGACTCAGCACGTCGCGCAGCCGCCGGCAGGTTTCGTAGCCGTCCACCCCCGGCATGTCGAGGTCCAGCAGCACCAGTTCAGGATCGAAGCTGTCGAGCGCCGCGACGGCCGCCGCGCCGCTATAGGCCACCCTGGCGTCGCCGCCCAGCTCCCAGACCAGCATCGCGAGCGTGTCGGCGGCGTCGCGGTTGTCGTCCACGACCAGCACGCGGCGCCCGCGGCGCGCCGACGCGGGTGGCGCGGCGAGCGCCGGGGCCGGCGCCGCGACGGCGGCGGGCAGCGTCATCACGAGCGCCGCTCCGCCGTCGGTACCGCCGTCCTGCTGGCGCAACTCTCCGCCGTGCAGCTCGACGAGGCGGCGGGCGAGGGCGGCGCCGATGCTTCTCGACGGCGTTGCGGCGTCGGCAGGGGCCTCACTCGCGTCCGCCGGTAACCGCCGTGGCGGACTCGCCCCGCGCGACGTCGCCGCCGTCAGCCTCAATTCCACGATCGCGGGGGCGCGCGGCGGGGTGAGCGCCCGCGCCCGCACCCGCACCTGGTCGCCCGGCCCCAGAGGATGCGCCAGTTCCTGGAAGAGCAGCGAGAGCACGCGGACGACGCGGCCGGCGTCGACGTCGACGAACAGGCCGGGCGGGAGATCGAGGGTCAGCCCCACCTCGCGATCGACCAGCACCCCGCGGCAGGCCGCGCCCGCGCAGGTCACGAGGGCGTCGAGCGAGGCGGGCGCGCGGGCCAGCACGACCTGGCCGGCATCGAGGCTCGTCAGGTCGATCAGGCCGTCGAGCAGCTGGCCCATGTGATCGACCTGACGCTCCATCATCGGCCGCACCCGTTCGACGGTGCCCAGGCCATCGCCGGCCAGGCGGATGAGCTCCAGCCCCGTGCGCAGCGACGCCAGCGCGTTGCGCAGCTCGTGGGCCAGCGTCGTGACGAAGGCGTCGCGGGGCCGATCGTCGTCGCCTCCGTTCCCGCGTGGCCCGGCGACATCGCTGCGCGCGCGCCTGGCGTCCGTCTGAGACACTCGTTCCCCCTGCCGATGGCCCCGCGCCCCGGATCGCTGGCGCAGGTAGCAAGGACCGTTCCCTGCGATCCGGCTCGACAATCTCGCGCCGGCGGCGGCGCCCGGTCACGAGTGGCTCACGTTGGGTGCGCAGGTGCCGAACGTCGGTGACCGGGCGACCAGGTGCGCGATCGCCCGCCCGCCGAACCGCCTACTCGCCTGGCGTGCCTGTTGCACGACAGCGGTGCATGACCACTCGCGCAGTCGCGCTTGCCCTCACGGCGCTCGCGCTGGCGGCGTGCACGCCGGCTCGCGTCCGCCTCGAGCGTGGCCTGCTGCGGGTCGGCGTCGATCCGCCGGTGGCGCAGTGCATGGCGGCGCAGATGTCGGAGCACCTGTCGATCGGCCAACTGCGACGCCTCGGCCGGCTGCACCGCCTCGACGACGACATCGCCCGCGGTCTCACGCTCGATCGATTACTCGACGACGTGCGGGCCCTTGGCGATCCGGACATCGTCACGGTCACCGCGGCCGCCGGGTTCATCTGCTGGCCGCTCCGCGCCAGCTGACCGTCACGACGCTCCGCGGCGGCGGCGCGCCGGCCGGAACCGGATCGCGGTCGAGGGCGTGACCACCTCTTTGAGGACGTCGGCGGTCTGCAGCAGCGCGTGCGCGTTGTCTTCGGCGCTTTCGTGTCGTAGACGACCGAGTCTGTAGGCTCGATGACGATGTAATCACGGCTCGGACGACGCACCTCGAGGACTCACTGTCGTCGCCCCTGCAGCCCTCTCGTCCCGCGGGGGCAGTTCACGCGTCGCTCGCGCCGCGGTGTGCGCGGGCACGTCGGGCCGCTCGTTGAGCTCCGGCGTCGTGGCCGCCGCCCGCGCGTCGTCTTCGGCGCGATGCATGCGGCTTGGCGTCAGAGGGCTGATCGGCGGCGCGTCGTTGTCCGGCGTGTCGCCGACGCCGGTCGGAATCGGGTCGTCGGGCATGGCCAGTCCTCAGTGACGACGAAAAGAAGGCGACCGTCGGGCCCAGCATGTGGTCTACACAGGCGTCGACAGGTGCCGCCACGCTCGTAGACCAGCGACGGATGAACTGACACCTGCAGGTCGGGGAGCGGAGGACTCCATGGTCGCCTCCGGTCAGAAGCGGAAGGACACGCCGAGCGTGGCGCGCCAGAAGTTGAAGCCGGCGAGGTCGAGGTCGATGTCGTCGCTGTCGTCGGAATCCTGCAGGCTGCGGAAGTAGCGCCCGTCGAGGCGGATGCCGACGCGCTCGTTGACCTGGCCGATGATGCCGCCGCCGATGTTGACGCCGAAGCTGTTGTCGTCGACGTCGAAGACGTTGCCGACGCTGGTGGCCCGCGTGCGGATGAGGCCGATGCCGCCGGAGCCGTACGGCCGGATGCCGGGCGTGCTGGCCGGCGCCGCGATCATCAGGTTGGCCATCACGGTCGAGACGTTGCTGTCCTCGAGCTGGGCGTTGGGATTGTCCGAGTCGAAGAAGTTCGGCGTGATCGCGGCATCGAATTCGACCCCGAACACGCCGGCGCCGAGAAAGGCGATGCTGCCGCCGAAGTTGACCTGCTCGTTGGGCGTGTCACCGCCGAAGGTGACGCCGAGATACGGCGTGAGCAGCCAGTCGGCGCGGGCCGGCGCCGCGGCGACCAGTGACAGAGACAGCGTGAGCGCGATCAATTGGGTACGCATGCGGATGCCCCTCCTGGGCGGTGGCGGTACCGTTCAGCGGCCGCCGATCGCTGCAGGTGCATGCGGCGTGCCGTCCATCGCCGTGGCGCGACGCGTACAGACGAACAGGGAGACCACGCCGGGGATGCGTGATCTCCCTGGGACCGACGATCGCGCGCTGCGACGCGTCGTCAGTTCGTCGCGCCGGTGCAGGTGGCGCTGACCATCGTCACCGAGGAGACGGCGATCGTCGACCAGGCCTTGTCCATCGTCATCCGGTCGCCGGTGCGCGGGGTCTCGTCCGGGCGGCTCGGATCGGGCGTCGGTGCCGGCGTGGTGGTGTGTCCGCTGGCCGAGTGGTCGGCCATTTCGGTCACCTTGCCGGTCACACGCACTTTGTGGTTCAGGTGCGGCGTCAGGTTGACCCCGTCGGCGACCAGCACGTACTGCTTGCCCGTCGCGTTCGCGCCCGGCTGGCTGGCGGTGGAGCCGGCGGTCGAGCCCGTCGAGCCCGGGGTCGAGCCCATGGTGCCCTTGGTGTCCGGTTCGACGTTGCTGAGCACGAACCGCTGGGCCGCTGCCGTCGACGGCGTCGTGGACCCCGGCGCCGTGGTCGAGCCGGGGCGGCCGGCGTCCATCGAGGCGTCCCACGCCTTCAGGCAGCCGGTGGCGGTGATGGTCTTGTCGTCGGTCCGCGCCGGTGTCGTCGGCGACGGCGTCGGCGTCTGCGGGCGCTGTGGCGTCTGCGCCGCAAGGGTCACGGTACCGGCGACGGCCAGTGCGCCGACGGCTGCGAAGATCGCATGCTTCATGGTCGATGTTCCTCCTGTCCACGCGTCGCCCCACGCGACCGTTGGCAGTTGGGTGGAGTGCAGGATCCACGCCACCGTCACGTCGTGGGCGGAGCGTCGGCCAAACCTCGATACGCCCGCGGCGGCGCCGCTGAGTCGGGGCGGGTATGGGCTCACAGTAGGTATCGCGGCCGCCCAACGTGAGTGTCGGTGCCGCATCACCCCTCGCGAGGCGCGGCAGGTTCTCGCGCGAACGCGCCGCGTCCCGGTGGCAGCCGCCTTGCAGCTTCGTATCGAGGACACCCATCCACATACGTGGAGCTCGACGTAAAGGACGTGCACGATGGCAGATCAGCACCGCTACTCCGAAGATCAGCACCGCTACTCCGAAGACATGCAGCGCGGCGGCCGCCGCGACTGGAACGATCGCTCCGATTCGCGCGCCTGGGGCGAGAACCGCGGGCGCCGCCCGGATGCCTTCGAAGATCAGGGCCGGTACGAGGAGCGGAGCGCGCGCGACTTGCCGCAGGCGCGCGGCGCGCACTGGGGGACTCAGCACTACGAGAATCCTGGACGGCAATTCAGCGCCCGCGACGATCGTGACGTCGCGCCGTACAGCGGTGGATGGTCGGACCACGGCGGGCAGGCCGACTGGCAGTCGTGGGGCGTCGGCCAACGCGGCGGCTCGGAGTGGGGCGGCTCGGTCACCGACAGCCGCCGCGGCTTCGGCGGCTATCGCGGCTCCGAACGCGAGTCGTTCGGCGGGTTCGCTGGCGGCGACTACGGCGATCGTTCGTCGTGGTCCGACAGCTACGGTGGCGAGCACAGCCGCTACGCTCGCGGCGGCCAGGACGACGGCGGCTTGCGTCGCAGCCAGTTCGGCGGTTACGGCCAGCCGGTGTCGCAGGGCGACGGCTACGGCCAGCGAGCCTGGCAGTCGGCCGAGCGTGGACGCGGCTACGCCGGGTTCGGCTATGCCGGTCGCGGTCCGAAGGACTATCAGCGCTCGGACGATCGCATCCGCGAGGAGATCTCCGACCGTCTGACCGACGACGACCGCGTCGACGCCAGCGACGTGACCGTGCAGGTGCAGAAGGGCGAAGTGACGCTCTCGGGCACTGTCAACACCCGTGACCAGAAGCGGTGCGCCGAGGACTGCGCCGAGGCGATCAGCGGCGTCCGCGAGGTGATCAACAACCTGCGCGTCGCCCGCGACAACGGCGCCGGCCAGTCGGGGCAGAGCGCGTCGCCGGGCGGATCGCAGAGTGGCGCGCACGCGACGCAGGGCGGTTCGGGGGCTGGCTCGCCGGCGGGCCGATCCGGCAGCAAGACCGCGGGACAGTCCGGCGGCGTGTCCTGAGGCGCGACGACCGGCGGGAGCCCCCGCCGGTCGTCCATCATCCCATGCGATCGACACCCTGGCTGTCACCCGCGTCTCGACGCCGCCACGCGCCGTTGCGCGGCGAGACCCGCGCCGCCGTCGCCCTCGGCGCCCTTCCCGACGCGCTCCTCTGGGACACCGCCGATCCGTATCGCTATCTGCGCCTCGACCGGCGCAGTGACGCCGACTACGTGATCTTCGGAGGCGCGGATCACAAGACCGGCCAGCCACCGACGTCCGACTCTTTCGCGACCCTCGCTGCGGATCTCGCCTCGCTGACGTCGGTCGCGGCGATCACCCACGAGTGGTCCGGCCAGGTGATCGAGTCGTCGGATGGATTGCCGTTCATCGGCGAGCGTGCCGACGGCCAGTTCAGTGCGACCGGCTATGGCGGCAACGGGATGACGTGGGGAACACTGGCGGGCGTGATGGCCGCCGACTGGGCGGGCGGCGTCGCCAACCCGTGGTCCGAACTCTTCAGCTGGTCGCGCTCGGGGCTGAGCGGCTCGGTGCTCGCCGGCCCGGCCGAGCGCCCGCTCGGCAGTGCCGACGGCGAGGCGCGTGACGCCGCGCCGACCGCCGCCGAGGACGCGCGATGAGCCTCCCGCCCCGTGACGAACGCGACACCGGCCACAGCGGCGATCTCGATGCCCCGGACATCGTCGGACCGACCGGTGAGGAGATGCCGGTCGCGACGCACGACGAGGTGGGCGATGACAGGCGGCACGACCGCCCGACGCCGGAGTCTTTGAGTCGGCCGCGACCCACAAGCGGCACGGCGCGACCTTCGGGCGTGCCTGCTGATCGGCCCGAGGCTGGCACGAACTCTGCTCCCCATGTATGAACAGCGCGGTCCTCGCGCGGAGGAGTGGCCCATGTTCAACGACGGACGAGACGGTTCGGGTTTCACGACGGGAGTGGTCGTCGGCGCGCTGGTCGGCGCCGGCGTCGCGCTGCTGTTCGCGCCGAAGGCCGGTGACGAGCTGCGCAGCGACCTCAACGACTCCATGACGTCGCTGCGCGACGCCGTGGCGCGGCGCTATCAGGCGCTCGCCGACATGGCCGGCGTCGAACTCGACCATCTCGAGGAACGCGTCGATCGCGTCGCCGAATCGATCGAGAGCGGCGCCCGCGACGTGCTGGAGTCGGCCGGCGCGAGGCGTCGCGCCAACCGGCCAGCGGGGACGACGTCGTGACGGGTCGCGTGGTGCTGGCCGCACTGGTCGCCCTGGTGCCGGTCGTCGCGGCGGCGCAGGCGCCCGCCAGACCGACGCCGGGTCCGATGGTCACGGTGGAGGGCTGTGTCACGCGCGACGATCGCCCGGGCTCGTCGGTGCAGGCGCTCTACGTCCTCACCGATCGGCGGCCGGCCGCGCCCTCTGCTTCCTCGCCCCCCGCCGGCGCCACGACGTCGAGCGGGTCGCTGCCGGGCGGCACCACCGGTCCGCGGCGCAAGCTCTACGTGCTGCGCGCAGGCAGCGACGCCATCGATCTGTCGCGCCATCTGGACCGCATGGTCAGGGCCACCGGCGCCACCACCGCGCCGATGACTTCGGCGCCGCTGGCGGGGCGGTCGCCGGAGGCGACGCCGGTGCCGACGACCACGGCGCCTCCAGGAGCGACCGGCAGCGCTGACGACACCGCGCACCTGCCGACGCTGGCTGTCACCACGCTGGTCGCCATCGACGGCGAGTGCCGCTGAGCAACGCCGCCTGGCCGCTGTCGTTCTACGGGGCGACGGCTCGATCTGGCGCCCACCGATATCGTCCGGCTGTGGGCCGCGATCGTCTGGTTGATGCGGCGATCGGTTCTAGCCCGGGCGCAGCACCGAAATCGCAGCGGTGTCGATGCCGATCCGTACCGGCGCGGCCCCGACGTGGTCCATCACGGCGTCGTCCACGTGCAGGCGGTCGCTGCGCGTGATCGTCACCTCACGCGCGCGCCACGTTCGCAACCCCGACGGCGCACAGCCAGGCCGGTCGTTGGCGAGCGCCACCCGCAGCTCGTCGCGGGCCTCGACGGGCGCGGCGACGACGGCCAGCTCGCCGTCCGAGGGCGAGGTGTGCGCGAGGCGGAGGTTGGGCCCGATCAGGCCGATGTTGAGGACCTCCACCAGCAGGAACGACTCGTCGACCAGGGTGCCGTCGATGGCGAGGTCCCACGGCGCCGCCGCGAGCTGCGCGAGTACGTCGGCGAACGCGTGCCGCGCCCGCGCCATCTGCGCCTCGGTGGTCGGGCTGGTGTAGTCGCGCCGATCCATGACGACGATGCCGTGCGTCACCAGCCCGCCGCCGACGCTCTCGAGGAAGCGTCGTTCGCCCCACGGCCCGGTGGCGCGGCCCAGATCGAACGGCCGCACCACGCTGGTGGCCCAGGCGGCGACGGCGGCGTCGGCGTCGGCGGGCACGCCGAGGCTGGTGGCGGTGTTGTTGGCCGTGCCCAGGGGCAGGATGGCCATGGGGATCGTCGCCGCCGCGTCGGCGAGCGCGAAGGCGGCCGCCGCCACGGTGCCGTCGCCGCCGGCGACGGCCAGCAGGTCGACGCGCAGGCCGGTGATGGCCGCCATCTCGGCGGCGGGATGGGTCACGGCGACGATGTCGTGGCCGTGGCGGCTGATGGCCCGCGCCACGCCGCTCACCGATGTGGCGTCACCCGCCGCGTCGTTGTGCACCAAGGCCACCCTCATCGCGTCCGGTCTCTCGACATCGCCGACCCGTTTGCAAGAAGGGATCCGCCGCCGTCGCTGGCGGGGCCTTTGCACGCCGTACCGTCATGCGCCTGTTGATTGCCAACGACGACGGCATCCACAGTCCGGGCCTCGCCCTGCTGGCGTCGGTGGCGGCGGAGTTCGGCGAGGTGCGCGTCGTCGCTCCCGACGTCGAGCGGTCGTCGTCGGGCCATGCCATCAGCGCCGCGACACCTCTCACCCTGCGCGCGACGACGATCGCCGCGGCGGTCCCCGCCTTTCGCGTCAACGGCACACCCGCCGACTGCGTCGCGCTGGGGCTGGACCGCTGGTCGCCGGTGGACGTGGTGCTCTCGGGCCTGAACCTCGGCCTGAACCTCGGGCACGCGGTCTGGCACTCGGGCACGTTGGCCGCGGCGAAGCAGGCCGCGCTCGTCGGCGTCCGCGGCATCGCGCTCAGCGCGCCGAGTCAGCTCGAGGACGACCTCGGCACGCTCACGCCCTGGGTCGAGCGTGTCCTTACCACGCTGCTCCGCAAGGGGCCGCCGCTGCCGCTCGTCAACGTCAACCTGCCGCGCGAACCGCGCGGGTTGGTGTGGACCCGGGCCTCGACGCGCGGCTACGACGGCCGCATCGTGCCGGCCACCGACCCGCTCGGGCGTGACATCTACTGGTTCACCGCCTCGCCGCTCGCGTCGTCCGACGACCAGTCCGACCGCTGGGCGGTGGAGCAGCGCTGGGTGTCGATGACGCCGCTCAGCCTCGACGTCACCGATGACGCGCGGCTGGCCGCGGTGCGCCGCACCCATCCGCTCGACGAGGCGACGGCGATCCAGGTGTCGCCGCCGGTGTCGTCGCCGCCCGATCGCGCGGTGGTGCGGGACGACGAGGCGCCGGCACGAGCGCCGTCCTGACCGACCAGCACATCCGTGCGTGACGGCGTCATGGCTGTCACGTCCGCTCGCGTTGTCAGTGCGGCTCCACAGGCGCCGTCGCCTCGCTTGCCCAGAGTGGTGCGGCGACGCCACACGTTGGGCCGCGGCGCCGTGTGCCGCGCAGCGATGACCGGCGATCGCGGCGGCACCGTGCTTGCACTTCTCGAAGTCGTGCCACGACATCGGTGTGGCGAGGAGGCAGGCGATGAGATCGAGGCAGGGACTCAGGGCGCTGACGGGCGTCGTCGTGCTGACCGCCGTGGTGGGGTGCAGCGATCGCAGTGAGCGGCGCACCGAAGATGCGGCCCGGGACGCCGGGCGGGCCGCCAGCGAGGCGGCGCGTGACGCAGGCAACGCCGCGGCCAACGCCGCCCGCAGTGCGGGCGACGCGGTCGCCAACGCGGGGCGCGCCGCCGACGCTGCCGTCGAAACCATGGACGTCAAGGCGGCGTTGATGAGCGACCGGCGCGTCGACGCCAGCGACATCAACGTCGATACCAATCACGAGACCCGCACCGTGGTCCTGAAGGGGCGCGTGCCGACCGCCGAACAACGCGGCGTCGCCGAACAGATCGCCGTCGAACAGGCCAAGGGCTACCGCGTGCAGAACGACCTG
>CAYUAX010000104.1:0-16094 GCA_964442845.1 uncultured Bifidobacteriaceae bacterium
CTCGTGGCGGCCGAGACGCACGGTGGCGACGCCGTCGAGACGCGTCCAGGCGTCGATGAACACGTCGTAGTCGCCGGCCGGCACCTGCGGCACCTGCAGCAGCGGCGACACGCCCGGCGCGCGGTGGCCGCGGAAGCTCGTGCCGAGCGACAGGCGGCGGGCCAGGTCGCCGACCGGGATCAGGCGCGTCGGCGTGAGCGTGACGCCCACGGCATGCACGCCGGGCCACCACCGATCGAGCAGCGCCATCTGAGAAGTCGGCGGCGTGACCACCGGGCGCTCGCGGCCGGCCCAGACGATGGGCAAGGCGACGAGCGCCGCGGCCGGCGCGACCCACGCGCCCACCCAGCCAGCGGCTGCGCGCCAGCGTCGCAGCAGCACCCACCCACCGGTCGCCACGAGCGCCGCAAGCAGCCAGATGCCGGCGTCGGCGGCCGCCGTGGCGGCGCCGTCGCGATGCACGCTCGGCGCCCCGAGCGTGAGGTCCACGGTCTGGCTGGCCCAATCGAGCACCAGGGCGTGGCCGTCGCGGCCGTTGTAGATGGCCGCCCCGCGGTCGGGCAGCACGATCGCCAGCGACACCAGCGCCGAGACCGCGGCCAGCGCGCCGGCGCCGGCGCGGGCCACGCCGCCGGCGGCCCAGAGCGCGGCCAGCGGCACCGCCAGCGGCGGCAACACGGCGAGCAGGAAGCGGCCGGGGGCGCTGTAGCCGCCCCACCACATGGGATACGTGGCGACGGCGGCGGCGTAGACGCCGATGGTCGCGGCGATCTCGAGAGCGAGACGCGGCCGCTGGCGCGCGAGGGGCCCCAGCCCGAGGAGGCCGACGCCGAGCACCGGCGCGGTGGCGACGACGCCGAACTGCTGATCGGCGAGCAGCCCGACCAGGCCGGCGGGCACGAACCCGGCGCCGCCCTCCGGCTGCTGGCCATACGGCGCCAGCGGGCTGAGCGTGCCGTAGATCCGCCAGAAGTACGTGAACCAGGCCGCCGCGGCCAGTGCCGGCACGGCCGCGAACGCGGCGACCGCGCGACGGCCGCCGGCGCGCCGCCACAGCCGGGCGACGACGGCGACGCCGAGCACGGCGGCGAGCACCGCGAACCGGGTATGCAGCCACGGCAGCCCGGCCAGCGCCGCGCCGACGAGCGCCCACGGCCGCGGTGTCACCGCAAGACGACCGGTCTCCAGTCCCACCAAGCCGAGGATCGCGACGGCCATCACCGCCGTGGCCACCGCGTCGGGGTAGATGGTGAAGCCGTGCAGCAGGAACGGCGCCGATCCGAGCAGCGCGAGCGCCGCGACCCACGCCGCGCCGGCCGACTGCGTGAGCCACCACGTCGCCACCCACAGCGCACCGAGGCCCGCGGCGACGATGGCGATGACCGTGGCCACCGCCCCGGGGTAGCCGGCCACCGCGAAGGCCGGCAGCACCACCGTCGACACGCCGGGCGCGTGAATCGAGTAGATCTGCCGGTCGACGCCACGCTGCATGAAATCGGGGCGCAGCACGCCGTCGTAGTAGGCCAGGTAGTCGTCCTGACGGTGGTTGTTCTCGATCCGCAGGTCGCCGTCGCCGAGCAGGCTCTGGGTGATGACGAGGTAATGCGGCTCGTCGCCGGCCGGCACGCGCGGCCGGGCGACAGCCCACGCCGCGGTGAGCACGCCGGCGGCCAGCAGCGCCAACGCGATTGGCGCCCGCGGCGCCGCCGCCCACGACACCACGCCGCCGGCCCGACACGCCGGAACGAGCGGCCACCCGGCCGTCGCGATCACCGCGAGCCACACGCCGATCTCGATGGGGCCATCCCACGCAAGCAGCGCGGCCGGCACCGGCCACGGCAGCCACGGCAGCCAGACCAGCGCGGCGAGGGCGAGCGGGACGGCGGACACCAGCCGCGGCAGGGCCGCCGCCGACGCCGCGCACGCGAGCACCGCGCCGGCGAGCCAGCCCCACCCAGGGAGCGCGCCGACGCGGGCCAGCGACGAGCCGTCCACCACCGCGACGACGCCCGCCGAGACCCAGAGCGAGGCACCGAGGAACGCACCGGCCATCCCGGACCGCACCCGCCGCGTCGCCGCCGGTCCGGCGTCCGGGGCGCCGCCGCTCATCGCCGCTTCCGCGCCAGCGCCATCACCGTGCTGCCGAACGGCAGATCGAGGTGCGGCAAGAGGGCCGATTCGGCCGCCAGGAGCGACGACAGCGTGGCGTTCACGGGCGTCGAGGGCACTGCGAGGTCGCCTTCGCTCGGTGCCGCGACGCCGCCGCCGCGCCAGCGCTGCCAGCCGCGCACCACCGCGAGAATCGGGAACAGCGTGGCGTGGGTGTACGACACCCGCGCCACCTCGAGACCGGCGCTCTGCAGCAGGGTCGAGAGGCTGCCCACGGTGTAGCGGCGCACCTCGTTGCTGAACGTGCCGTGGCCACCGCGCAGGCATTCGAAGGCGGCCACGGTCACCAGCACGGCGCCGCCGGGGCGGACCACCCGCGCCATCTCGCGGACGGCCGCCGCCTCGACGCCGTCGGGCAGGCCGTAGAGCACGTCGAACGAGGTGACGACGTCGAAGCTGTCGGCGGCGAAGGGGATGGCGTCAATGCTGGCGCGGGCGACGGTGGTCGCGCCGTGATCGCGCGCGAACTCGAGGCCGCGCATCGTCAGATCGAAGCCGAAGGCGTGGCCGTGGCGGCCGAGCAGCGCCAGGTTCGCGCCAGTGCCGCAGCCGCAGTCGAGCAGCCGCAGGTCGTGGCGCCCGGCCGCCGCGGCGGCGAGCCACGGCGTGACGAACCGTCGGAATCCTCGGAACCAGAAGTGCGTGCGTTCGGCGCGGTGCGTGAGCTCGAGCAGGCGATCCATGCGAGCCGGGCCACGCGCCGGCGACGGAGTGGCGTGGCGGCGTCATGGTACCATAACGCCCGCATGCGCCATCGGGGGCTGACGGAAGGCGCCGCCGTGCTCGCCGGCGCGTTCGTCCTGACCGCGGCGCTCACCTGGCCGCTGGTGCCCCGCCTCGGCAGCGTCGGCCGCGTCAACACCGATGACGGCCGCTGGAGCATCTGGAACGTCGCCTGGGTGGCCGACGCGCTGCTCACCCACCCGCGCTCGCTGTTCGACGCCAACATCTTCTATCCGGCCAGCAACACGCTCGACTACTCCGAGGCCAACATCGGCGCCGGGGTGATGGCCTTTCCGGCGTGGGTGATCACGCCCAACCCGTACCTGGCGCACAACACCGCGGTGGTCGTCGCCTGGATGCTGGCGGTGGCCGGCGCCTACTACCTGGTGCGCTACCTCTCGGGCAGCCGCGAGGCCGCCGCCGTGGCCGGCGTGCTCTACGGCTTCTGCCCCTTCATCTTCGCGCGCACGGCCCACATCCAGCTGCTGATGACCGGCGGCCTGCCGTTCGCGATGCTCGCCTGCCATCGTCTGGTCGATCGACCGACCATCGGACGGGCCGTCGCACTCGGCGCGGTGCTGTTCGCGCAGGCGCTGTCGTGCGCCTATTACGGCATCTTCGCCGGCCTGATGGTCGGCCTGGCCACGCTGTGGTTCGGGGTGACGCGCGGGCTGTGGCGGTCGGCGCGGTACTGGGGCCTGGTCGGCCTCGCGGCGGCGGTGTCGATCGTCCTCACCGGGCCGTTCTTCCTGCCGTATCTCGCCATCCAGGATGAAGGCTTCGGCCGCACGCTCGACGACGCCCGCACCTACAGCGCCAACGCCGGCGCCTGGCTGGCCTCGTCGGCCTGGGCGCACCGCTGGTGGCTCGACGCCATCGCCGGCTTCCGCGAGGTGCTGTTCCCGGGGCTGCTGACGACCGGCACCGGCATCGCCGGCGCGTGGGCGCTGTGGCGCGGCCGCCGCGCGACCACGGCGCGGCCGCCGCTGGCCGGCGACGTCGCCGGCTACTACGGGCTGCTGGCGGTGCTGGCGTTCTGGGCCTCGTTCGGGCCCGATGCTGGGCTCTATCGGCTGCTCTTCGAGACCATCCCGGTGTTCGCCCTGCTGCGGGCGCCGGCGCGGATGGGCCTGATGGTCACGCTCTCCCTGGTGGTGCTCGGCAGCGCCGTGCTGGCGCCGTGGCTGCGCTCGCGCCGTCGGCCGCTGCTGTGGACCGCGGGCCTGGTCGTCGTGGCCGCGCTCGAACTCAACGCCGCGCCGCTCACCGTGCTGCGCCAGGCCCCACCGGTGCCCGAGGCCTATCGCCTGCTGGCGCGGCTGCCGCGGGCGCCGGTGGCCGAGTTCCCGTACTTCTCCGATCGCTCCGACTACCCGCGCCACGCCGAGTACATGCTGGGCTCCACCTACCACTGGCAGCCGCTGGTGAACGGCTACAGCGACTACATCCCGACGTGGTGGCGGCAGAACGCGACGCCGCTGCGCTACTTCCCCACGCGCGACTCGTTCCGGGTGCTCTCGACAATCGGCGCGCGCTACGTGGTGTTCCACCTGAACGGCTACAACCGCGGCAACCGTGCCCAGCTGATGGAGCAGCTGGAGCGCTACCGGCAGTACCTCCGCCCGCTGGTGCAGCAGGACGACGTGTGGCTCTACGAGATCGTCGACTGGCCCAACTAGGGACTGCCGCGCTGTTCGCGGCGCTGGCGATCGGCCACACCTGGCCGCTCGCCGCCGGTCTCACGTCGTGGTCGCGGCTCGACAACGCCGACACGGCGCTGAACGCCTGGATCCTCGCCTGGGTCGCGCACCAGCTGGCCGTCGATCCCCGGCACCTCTTCGACGCCAACATCTTCTTTCCCGAACCGCGCACGCTCGCCTTCTCGGAGCACATGGTGGTGCAGGGCCTGATGGGGGTGCCGCTCTTCGCCCTCGGCTGGTCGGCGATCACCGTCTACAACGTGCTGGTGCTGATCGGGTTCACGCTGAGCGGCGTGGCGATGGCGACCGTCGTCGAGCGTTGGACGGGGAGCCGGCGCGCCGGCCTAGTCGCCGGCCTGGCCTACGCGTTCAACGCGCACACGCTGGTCCGGTTCGGGCACATGCAGGCGCTGCACGTGCAGTTCCTGCCGCTCGCGCTGGCCGCCCTGCACGATCTCGTCGACCGGCCGTCGTGGCGCACCGCCCTGCGGCTGGGCACGTGGTGCGCGCTGCAGGCCCTGACCTCGAACTACCTGCTGGTGATGACGGCCATGACGATGGGCGTCTCGGCGCTGGTCGTGCCCGGCGCCTGGTTCGGCGTCGGCGGGCGGCGGCGGCTGGGGTGGACGCTGGCGGCCGCGGCGCTGTGCGGCGCGGTGCTGCTGCCTTTCCTCTGGCCCTACTACCAGGCCAAGCAGCACCAGGGCCTGGTGCGGACCTTCGACGACGTGGCGTTCTACTCGGCGCACTGGCGCGACTACCTGGCCACCGGTGGACGCCTCCACTACGGCCTGTGGAGCCATCGGTGGTTCGACCTGGCGACGCCGCTGTTTCCGGGACTGACCGTGCTGGCCCTGGCCGCGCTGGCACTGGCCGCTGCCGACACCTGGCGCGCGCACCGCACGCGCGCGATGATCGTGCTGGCCGTGGCCGGCGTCGCCCTGTCGTTCGGCGCCGGGCTGCCCGGGTACCACTGGCTGTTCGAGCACGTGACGCTGCTCCAGGGGATCCGCGCCCCGGTCCGCTTCGGCTGGTTGGCGCTGCTCGGGCTGGCGGTGCTCGCCGGGGTCGGCATGGCGCGACTAGAGCGCCGCTGGCCGGCCTCCGCCACGGCACTGGCCGTCGCCGCGGGCGCACTCGTGACCGTGGAGGCGGCGCGTACGCCGATGAGTTACACGCGCTTCAGCGGCTTTCCGCCCATCTACCGGCACGTCGCCGGCCTGCCCGACGCGGTGCTCGCCGAGTTCCCCTTTCCGCCGCCAGTGGCGATCCAGGAAAACGGCCCCTATGTCGCCGCGTCGACGACGCACTTCCAGCCGCTGCTCAACGGCTACAGCGGCTTCATTCCGCGCAGCTACTTCGTCCACCACGCGGTGACGCTGCGGTTTCCGTCGGCCGAGTCCTTGCGCGAGCTCGGCGTCCTGGGAGTGACCCACCTCGTCGTACACGGCGCCAGGTTCAATCCGGAAGTGATTCGGCAGCTCGAGGCCACCGGGGGGGCACGCCTCATCGCCCGCGAAGGCGACGATCGGCTGTACGCCCTGGTGGCGGCGGCGCCATGACACCGAAGGCGCACGCCGCGGCGTTGGGCATCGCGGCGGCACTGGCCGTGCTGCACACCTGGCCGCTGGGCCGCGACCTGGCCGGGCAGTCGCGGCTCGACAACGCCGACACCGCCCTCAACACCTGGGCCGTGGTCTGGGTCGCCGACACCCTGCCGCGCCGGCCCACGAACGTCTTCGACGCCCCGATCTTCCACCCCGAACGGCGGACCCTGGCGTACTCGGAGCACCTGCTGGCGCAAGGCGCGATGGCCATCCCGCTGCGCGCCGCCGGTTTCTCCCCAACGGTCATCTACAACCTGCTGGTGCTGGCCGGCTTCACGCTCAGCGCCTGGGCGATGTGGTGGCTGGTGGCGACCTGGACCGGCGACGCCACCGCCGGCCTGGTCGCCGGCGCCGCATTCGCGTTCAACGCCCACCTGCTGACCCGCTTCGCGCACCTGCAGGCGCTGCACGGCGAGTTCGTGCCGCTGGTGCTGTTCGCGCTCGACCGCGTCGTCGTGGCCTCGCGACGGCGCGACGGGGCGTGGCTCGGCTGCGGCCTCGTGCTGGTCGGGCTGACGTCCGTGTACCTCGGCCTCTTCGTCGCCGGCGCCGCCGTCGTCGGCGTGGCGGCGCGGATCGGCGAGTGGCGGCATCGCGCCGGCGCCACCGCCGCGGCGCTGGCCATCGCCGCGGCCGTCGCGGCGATCGGGCTGGCCCCGGTGCTGTGGCCCTACGTGCAGGTCAACCGCGACCTCGGCCTCGAGCGCAGCCTCGCCGACACCGCCCAGTTCAGCGCGACGTGGCGCGACTACCTGAGCACGGCCGGCCGTCTGCACCACGCCGCGTGGAGCCATCGGTTCGGCGGCGCGCACGACGCGCTGTTCCCCGGTCTCGCGGTGCTCGGCCTGGCGGCCGTCGCGCTCGCCAGCGGACGCGACCGCCGGCGGGTGTGGATGCTGCTGGCGATCGCCGCCGCCGGCGTGCTGCTGTCGCTCGGACCGGCCACGCCGATCTACGCCTGGCTCTACGAGCACGTGACCCCGCTGCGGGCGACGCGCGTGGCCGCGCGCTGGGGCGTCTTGTGGCTCACCGCCCTCGCCGTGCTCGCCGGCCTCGGCGTCGCGGCGCTGCGCGCTCGGGCCGGCGCGGCCGCGCGCCGCACCATCGGCGCCGCGGCCCTCGGGCTCGTGACACTCGAGGCGGCCCGCACGCCGATGGCGTTCACGGCGACGCCGGCGGTGCCGGCGATCTACACCCGCCTGGCGGGCGTGCCCGACGCGGTGGTCCTCGAGTTCCCGCTCTTCCCATCGGCGCAGTTCAACCTGAATGCGCCGTACCTGATCGGCCAGACCGTGCACCGCCACCCGATCGTCGCGGGGTACAGCGGGTTCGCGCCGCCGCGCTTCACGGCCCGCACCGACGCGCTGGGGACGTTTCCCGGCGAGCGGGCCCGCCAGATGATGCGCGATCTCGGCGTGACGCACGTCGTCCTGCACCTGGCGCCGCTGGTCGACGGCTTCGGACGCTCGGCCGTGGACGCCATCGACCTGGTGCCGTGGCTGCGCCGGGAGTTCGCCGACGACGAGGCCCGCGTCTACCGCGTCGTCGAGTGACGAGGCGATCGGCGGCCGCGTCGACGCGCGGCCCCGCGCCGCGCGCTCAGAACGACGGGCGGCGTTTGGGCGTCGGGCGGGCCGACGGCCGACGGGCTGGCGTCGCCGGGGGCGGCGTGATCACCAGCGGCTTCACCGTGGCGCCTGGCGTCGCCGGGGGCGCAAGCACGCCGCCACCGTAGAGGCGGCGGTAGTCCTCCGCGGTGCCCAGGATGCGCTTGACGTAGTTCTGCGTCTCCGGGAACGGGATGTCGTCCACCCACTCGTCCTCGGGCAGACCGGGCCGCTCGCCCTTCCAGCGCACCACGCGGTGCTCGCCGGCGTTGTAGGCGGCCAGCGCGTAGGCCGTGCCGCCGAACTGCGCGACCAGATCGGCGAGGTACTGCGTGCCGATCGCGGCGTTGACGGCCGGCTCGGTCAGCCGCGCCGTGCTGAACGGCCGGATGCCCATGCGGCGGGCGAAGCCGCGGCCGGTGGCCGGCATGATCTGCATGAGCCCGATGGCGCCGGCCGAGGAGCGGATCGCGGCGTCGAAGGTCGACTCCTGCGCGGCGAGCGCGGCGACGACGTACTTGTCCAGGCCGTGCTTGGCCGCACCCGCTTCGAGCAGCGGCCAGTAGTCGAGCGGGAACAGCACGCGCAGCACCTCGGCCGGCAACGACTCCCCGCCGGCGGCCAGGTATTGCGGGTAGGCCCGTTTCATGGCGTTGATGCCCAGCCGCAGACGGCCGGCGCGATGCTGGGCGATCGCCGAGGTCGCGACCAGCCCCGGCGAGTCGCCCCAGACGCGCCTGGCGTACTGGACTTCGGACAACGCGAGATCATGGAGCCCGAGCGAGAGCAACAGCGCGATCTGCGGCTGGGTCGGCGGCACGGGCGGACGGAGCGCCGGGCTCGCGGCGATCGACGGCGGCACCGACGGCCGGCCCAGCCGGGCCAGGGCCAGCCGGCCGTAGTAGCTGTTCTGGTAGTCGGTGGCGGCGAGCACGTAGCGGCTGCTCGCACCAGCGACGTCGCCGAGCTGGCCCATGGCGCGGGCGCTCCAGTAGAGCCACGACGGGCGGTAGTCGGATCGCGGGAAGTGCCTGGCGCCGGTCTCGAAGAACCGCACGGCCTCGGCCATCGCGCCCTGGCGGTAGGCCCACCAGCCGGCCTTCCAGGCGGCCCGTTCGGCGAAGCGGCCGCCGGGAAACGCCGCGACCATGGCCGCGAACACCGCCGCCGCGCCGGCGTCGTCGTCGCCGACGATCAACGCGGTGGCGAGCGCGTTCAGGCCTTCCTCCGCGTACGGACTGTCGGGGAACGCGGCGGCCAGGTCGCGGACACTCCGCTCGAACTGGTCCATCTGTCCCTGGCCGCGCGCGGCCAGGGCCAGGTGCAGCCGCGCCTCCGCCTGGAACGGGCCATCGGCGGCCAGCGGACGCAGGCGATCGACGGCGGCGCGATATTGCTTCAGCTGGACGTCGCAGGCGGCGGCGCGCACGGCGGCGGCGGTGCGCGCCTCGCCCTCACCGACCTCGTAGGCACGGCCGTAGGCCGTGCGCGCCAGCGCCCAACGGCGGGCGGCGTAGAGCGCGTCGGCGCGGGCGCGTTCGCGCGCCGGTCGCCCGGCGAAATCGGCGTCGAGCCCGCCGAGGCGCGCCAGCACCTCTCCCGACGCCGCCGCGTCGGCCGCCAGTGGAAAGTCGAAGTAGACGCGCCGGTGCGCGTCGATGGATCGGGCCACGTCGCCGGCGCGCTCGAGCGCCACGCCCTGACGATGCGTGAGCGCCGCCACGTCGGCGGGCGTGGCCGCCAACGCCAGCGCGTAGGCGGCGGCCGCGGCGGTGTAGCGCCCTTGGCGCTCGTGCGTCTCGGCGAGCCGGACGGCGGCCTCGACGGCGATGGCGCTCGGCGCGCCGGCGGCCACGGCGCCAAAGGCCGCCTCGGCGGTCTCGAGGTCGTCCTGGCCGAGTGCGGCGAGACCGCGGTAGTAGCGGACATGGCCGGCGAGCGCCGAGGTGTCGAGCGTGGCCGACTGGAGCAGCGGCGCAACCGATCGGGTGTCGCCGGCGTCGTCGATCACCGCGACCGCGCGGGCGAAGTCGCGCAACGCCGGAGTCACCACCGTCGGCGCCGCCGGCGTCAGCCAGTAGCTGGCGAGGTCGGCGGGAACGGGATCGTGCGCCGTGGGCCGCAGCCCGGGCACGCCCGGCGCCGCAGGCTGCTGCCCTGCCGGGCGGGCGTCACTGGCGAAAACGACCGCGATCGCCGCGAGCGCGGCCAAGCCCGCCATGCGGACCGGGCGGCGCCCGTGGATCGACCGGGCCGCCGCGATCATGCCGGCGTGCTCACCCTCACCGACGAGGTCCGCGCCTGCGCGGCGCGCTGCACCGTGAGTGCTTCGAGGCACCGCCCGGCGTGACGGACCAGGACCTCGATGGCGGCGTGCACCGGCGCGGCATCGGCGGCCGTCCCGGGGCTGTCGGCGTAGACCACCGCGACCGCGCGGCCGCCGACCAGCAGCGGCACGGCGACGCCGGTGCGGCCGGCCTCGGCGGCGACGAACGACGGCGCGCTCGAGGCCGGACCGCTGCCGGTGACCACCGGCCTGGCGGTGGCGACCGCACGCGCCAGCGCGTCGGTGTCGCCGGCGGACGATTCGATGGTGCGCGGCTGGGCGTCGAGGTCGCCGAAGCCGGTCGTGCGCCAGCCGAGCAGGCGGTCGCCCTTGACGACCAGCATCGCGGCACGCCCCGACTCGGCGGCCGCCGACGCCGTCAACGCGTCGAGCACTTCGCTGAGCGACGCGGCGTCGTCGAGGGCCTTCACCCCGTCGAGCATGCGGCGGGTGGCCCCGGCCAGGGCGTCGACGGCGAGATGGCGGGCGCGGTCGGCTTCACGGAGTTCGGCGGCGTGGGCCTCGGCCTGCTGCAGCAACCGGTCGATCTCGATCTGGTGCCGCTCGGCCTCGGCCCGGGCCGCGACCAGCGCGTTCTCGCTGTCGTGACGCGCGGTGGCGAGCGCGGCATCGGCGGCGACCTGGGCCTGCTGCAGCGCCGCCTCGTGCTGGGCGACGAGCGTCGAGCGGTCGGCGTCGAACGCCTGGCTCAGCTCGAGTTCGACGGTACGGCGCACCTCGGCGACGGCCGCCTCGCGCTCCCGGGCCGCCTCGTCATGGACGGCGGCGATCGTGGCCTGCATCTCGGCGTCGAGCCGGCTGCGGGCGTCGTCGAGGGCGGCGGCGAACGACTGGCGGATGCGATCTTCCAGCGACATGGCAGGTCCCGATATCGGGGGCAGAGTTCGACGCGTCACGCGGCTGCGAAGTGCGCGGTCCGCCGGCCACGAGCCCCCGAACGCCGGCGGGCGTCCGTCCACTGCATGTATCGGAAGGACGCCCTGTCCGCATTATCGGGACGCCCCGGGTCAGCGTCAAGAAAAGGTGGGCAATTCCGCGCCGCCCCGCCCGTGCCAGCCCGTGCAGCGCCCAGGGTGCTACCATGGAGGTGCGATTCGCGCGGCCCGTGTCGCTGTCCGGCGCGCGGCATCCACCTTGGGGGCGACTTGGCTTCGACGGGGGTGCAGAATCGTGGGATGCATGCCGAGCCCCATTGACTCGTTAATCCGATGGACCATCCGTTAACTGCGGATACTCAGTACGCTCTCGCAGCCTAAACCGCTGTGAGCGTCTGCCACGGCCTCGCCAGGTGGCTGGGGGTCAGACGCCATCAAACTGGCTGGCTCTCGCGTGGCGCCACGGCGCGCGGGGGTGAGATTTACCGGGGCTGGTGCCCGACGGTACTTCGCCGCTTCCACACGGCGGGCACGAGAACCCAGAAGCGGACACGCATGTAGAGTCCTGCGAGGACGAGCTCTCGGACGCGGGTTCAACTCCCGCCGCCTCCACCACTTTTCCTCAGTAGATCGAGCGATCTAGCTCGATTTTCCCGCCGCCTCCAACATTCCTCCACGGCTGGACGGCCCCACGAGACTGGGGTCGCCATTTGCCAAATCGAGGAGCCGAATGGCAGCGTCGAGCGCTGCCGGGCTCAGGTGCATGTAGCGCTGGGTCGTCGTCAGGTCCTGGTGGCCGGCCAGTTCCTGAATGGCCCGCGCCGGTGCCCCACGCATCGCCAGGTGCGAACAGAACGTGTGCCGCAGGATGTGCACCCCCGGCTTCACGTTGGCCCGTCTGGCGGCCCGCCGCACCAGCACCTGCACGACCTTCTGCGTGAGCGGCACGCCCGCCCCATCGCAGAGGACTCGCGGTCCACGTAGGTGCCGCGCAGTTCGCAGCACCTCCCCGAGCCGCTTCGTGAGCGGCAAGTGCCGCACTCGCCCGCCCTTCGGCATGGTCACGTGGCCCTTCCATTCGGAACGCGCCACGGTCATCTGCCGCTTGGCCAGGTCTACGTCGGACCATTCGAGCGCCATCATCTCGCCGCACCGCAGGCCCGCTTCCCCGCCGAGCAGTACCAGCAGCAGGGCCAGCGAATCGGACTGCGCCGCCTTGACGAGCCGTTCGAACTCGTCGAAGTCGTGGAAGCTCGCCGCGCCTTTCGGCGCCTTGAGCAACTTGATGGCGCACGGCACGCGGGCGATGACGCCCCACTCGACGGCCGTTTTCAGCACGACGCTGAGGGTAGTGAGGATGTTGTTCACGGTCTTCGGCGCGCGCTCGGTGAGCGCCGCCTTCAGCCGTTGCACATCCTCAGTCGTGATCTCATCCAGGCGGGTGTTGCCGAACGCCTTCACGAGATGCACCCGCATCACCGTCTCTTTCGACGCGATGCCGCTGGGCTTCAACCGGTTCGCCTTGGCGTATCCGTCGAGGAAACGCATGGCGAAGTCGTTCAGGGTCGGTATCTGCTGGATCGCCTCCTTCGGCACCGGCTTGGGCTTGCCGTGAACGAGCAGCACGCGCTCGCGAGCTTCGGCCCACTTCTGCGCCGCCAGCTTGCTCGACGCGGAGGACTTCTTGCGCTCGCGGACCATGCGGCCGTCCGGGAGCTGGACCCGAATGTCCACCTCCCACCCGCCGTTCACGTACGGTCGTACTGTGACGCTCATCGCTGTGACTCCTTCAGCGATGGCGCGCGCTTCTGGTCGAGCCAGTCTAGCAAATCGTCGGAGCGGAACAGGACTCGCCGACGCAGGCGAGTCACGCCCGGGAGTTGGCGGCGTTCGACCATTGCGTACACCGCACGGCGGGTGGTGCGGAGCAGGTCGGCCGCGTCGTCGACCGTGAGCAGCATCGGCAGGGGTGAACGTGACTTGTCCATGACTCAGCGACCTCCGGTGGCGGCAGCAGGGCTGCGCCACGAGCAATTCGGAATGGGGCGCGCTGAGCGCGGTGGATGTTGCGAGGCTTGAAGCCGGTGCGCCGGATGGGCGGGTTCGCGAGCATGGGACGGCTGGGCCGCCACGAGCGATCTACCCCCTGCTACCCAGAACGCACCTGGCGGTGATTTCCTTGCACGGAGAGCCCCCACAGCCCTCTGGCCACCGCGTATTGGCGATGACTGCGCGGCGCGCTGGCGCCGTCAAGGCCCGAAGGCCCCGCGCGGACGACGCGCGGGGGCGAAGCGAAGCGCAGCGCCTTGGCGGGGTCGAGCGCTGTGCGACGATTCGAAGCGCGGGGGCGGTCCGGCGAGTTCGCTCGGCCGATACGGTCAAGTGCCCCATGTGGTCAACAAGACACATCGCTGTGGCTCGCTAGCCACAGTGACAATCTGACCTCGCGCGATCTGGCTCAGTCCGCGACCCGGCGTGGGCGTCAAGATGGCACACCCTTCGCACGTCGACGCGCGTGCGCCTCTGGGACCAGTCCGAGACCCAGACGACTGCGCCGCCCTCCCTCTTGGTTTGTTCGGGTGTTGCGATAGCGGCGGTAGTTCTGCTGTTGTCGAGCCGGGTTGTGACGCCGGCCGCGACGTCAGGCCTGCTGCCCCGCTGGGACTTGGCCGCGCATCTGTTGAACGGCTGGACGACATACGACCATGTGGCGAACGGCGATCTCGTCCGTTTCCTCTGGGACATCTGGAGCCAAGGCTACTGGCCGCCAGGTCAGTCGCTGTTCCAGCTGCCGTTCTATGCGGCAGCCAGTGGCAGCATCTCGGGAGGTCTGCACAGCAGCACCGCCGCATTCGCCATGACCGCCATAGGTAGCGTCGTGCTGCTTGGCCACATCGCGGGACATCGCGCCTGGTTGCCGGCGGCCCTCACCGTGGCCCTGATGAGCACATCGCCGTTCTTCCTCGCATACGCCACCGTGGCGATGTCCGAGATGCTCGGCGCGTTGGCACAGATGATCGTGCTCGTATGCTATGCGCGCTACGAACGAACCCGCGACGCCGCTGCCACGCGCTGGCTCGCTGTCTCGCTCTCGCTGCTCTTCTTCACGAAGTACAACTACTTCATCCTGCTTGCGGTCCCGCTGGCCTGGCACGTCTTCCTGGTCGAGACGGCCGACACGCCGGCGCGCGCGCGTCTACGCGCCGTGCAACCCGCCGCAGCCGCTTGGTGCTCAACCGCTCGTGGAGCGGCTACGGTCGGCTATCTGCTCCTTGTGGTGGCCATCCTCTCAGTCGGTGGCTTCTCGATGTCCGTGGGGGAACACCGCATCGCGTTCCGGACCGTGGGCTATTCGCTTCATCCCCTGCTCTACGCATGGCTCGCCTATGCGTGGTACACGCATCGCCAGGACCGCTGGGATCTCAAGCGGCTTGCGGCCACCGATCCGCGACTGCCGCCGCTCATTCTGTGGTTCGTCGTGCCGGTTACGGTGTGGCTGGCGTCGCCGTTCCCCAACCACATCAAGGACCTGGTCTACCTCGTCGTCAACATCCCGATGGGGCCGCAGTCGACGCACCTGGGCCTTGCCGCATATCTGAACGCCATTCGTACAGACTATTTCGCGCATCCAGTGGTATTCGTCGCGGCCCTGGGCACCTTCCTGAGTGCGGCGGGGCGCTACCGAAGCCAGCCACCACTCATCCGCCTGCTGATCGCGACAGCGGCGCTTCAATTCGCCATGGTCACCGCCCACCACACACGTGACGCGCGGTTCCTGCTGCTGGCAATGCCACCCTTCTGGATCGTGGTCGCCCATGAGTTCGGCGGGTGGCTCGCGAGACTGCAACCCTCGTTCGCGGCGACCGCTGCCGTCGTGACGTTGGGCGCGAGCGTAGCCGGCGCGCACGTGGTGATATCCGCACCCGCCTTCAGGCGTCTGGCAGTCGAGCATTACGTGGGAAGCGCGGCGCTCGCCGACGCCCTCTCGGCGATCCGCGCCATGGTTCCTCGTGAGGGCGACGTTGCGGTGATCGGGAGGCGTGACACCGTGTCCCCGAGCCTGGTGAAGTGGCAGCTGGGTCCGCCGAGTGGGCAGCGCCGGTTCCCTCTGGAGATCGCGCGCGAGGCTGACCTTTCACGCGTGGCGACAGCGGCCATGGTCGTGCTGATCGAGCCCTCGGAGGTCTCAACCATTGGCGCCACCGAGCGCGTGAAGGCTCACGTCGATGCCGGCACCCTGACGCCATCACGAACGTTCCGGGTCGCGGACATTGGCGTTACGATCCGAGTGTTTTTGCGGACAGACCAAGACTGACCGCACGCCATGCCGCGAGCCCCGCCACAGCCGCGCGCAGGGACTCCAGTCCTAGTTCTCGTGACCTGGCTGACACCGGCGCCTTTGGCGCCTCCGCGGTGCAACTTGCGCCGAGCACCCTGCCCCGTAAGCAGATGCCTCCGCAGCAAGCGGTCCCGCCGGTCCCCCGCTCCTGCTCCGGGGCGTGAGCGACCCCCTCGGGCGCCGGGGTGGCCCGGCGCCCTGCAAGTAGGGGGTCGCTCACGCCCCTCCGCCTTCAGTTGACTTACGGCGGAGCTGCTGCAGCGGTCGGCGCAGAACGCCGCCCGGCCGGGACGCGGACCAGCGCTAACTGACGACGCGAGGTCACCTTACGCGTCGAGGTCATCTGGCAGACCGAGGTATGCGAGCCCCGTGCGATCGCCGTGCTCATCGCCCGCGCTCTTGGGAACATTGGTCCCACGGGGTTCATCCCCCCTTTGTTCACCGTCCTTGGGTGTACGAAGCCGAGCCAGGGCCCGCAGGTAGCCGTAGTCGTGGGCCGCCTCCACAACCTCCACGGTGCCTCGCCCGCGCTCCATCTGGTCACGCAAGACCTGGGAGTTCACGACAGACAGCGCCGTCTCCCCGAGTTCGTGCCACAACCGGCGCAGCGCGATGAACCGCGGCCCACGGAACGCTCGCCGTACCGCCCGCAATCGCTCGGCGTGCTGGCGGTGAATCGCCCCGGCTTTCTCGGAGACCTCATTTCTTGGGAGGATGGGGTCGATGG
>CAYUAX010000105.1:0-9289 GCA_964442845.1 uncultured Bifidobacteriaceae bacterium
ACAACAACCAGTCGTTCAGCGGCGGGTTCATCGAGCACCAGGCCGAGCGCTACACGGTGCGCGGCGTGGGCCTGGTCGCCGATGTGCGCGATCTCGAGCGCGTGGTGCTCGCCGCGCACGCCGGCGTGCCGGTGCTGGTGCGCGACGTCGCCACGGTGGAGGTCGCCGCCGCCCTCAGGAACGGCGCCGTGACCCGCAACGGCACCGGCGAGGTCGTCGGCGGCATGGTGATCATGCTCAAGGGCGGCAACGCCCGCGAGCTGTCCGGCCGCGTCAGGACCCGCCTCGACGAGATCGCCGCGACGCTGCCGGCGGGCCTGCAGCTCGAGAAGTTCTACGACCAGACCGACGTGATCGACCGCACGACCCGGACCGTGGCCACCAACCTGCTCGAAGGCAGCGCCCTGGTGGTGCTGATTCTGTTCCTGTTCCTGCGCGACGTGCGGGCCTCGCTGATCGTCGCCGCGGTCATCCCGTTGTCGATGCTGGTCGGCGTCATCGGCATGCGCTACTTCGGCGTGTCGGCGAACCTGATGTCGCTCGGCGCCATCGACTTCGGGCTCATCGTCGACGGCGCGGTCGTCATGATGGAGAACTTCGTGCGCCGCCGCGTCGGCATCGGCGCGCGCCTGGCACACGCCCCGGCGCACGAACGCCACGCCATCCGCCTCGGGCTGTTCCGCAGCGCCGCCGTGGAAGTGGCGCGGCCGGTGCTCTTCGGCGTGCTCATCATCATCGCCGTCTACCTGCCGATCTTCACGCTCGAGGGCCTCGAGGGGAAGATGTTCAGGCCGATGGCCATCACGGTGTGCACCGCGCTCTTCGGCTCGCTGCTGCTGTCGCTCACCGCGGTGCCGGTCGTCTCCTCGTACCTGCTGCCGCTCGCCGGCCACCACAGCGACGAGGCGTGGTTCGTCCGGCTGCGCGCCGGCTATGAGCGGCTCCTCGCCTCACACATGCGGCATCCGCTGGCGACCGTCGGCGTGGCGGTGGTGGTCGTCGCCGTCGCGCTCGGCTCGGTGCCGTTCCTCGGCACCGAGTTCATGCCGCGGCTCGACGAGGGCTCGCTGCTCATCGAGACCCGCAAGCTGCCGTCGGTGTCGCTCGAGGAATCGGTCGCGATCTCGACCCGCGTCGAGCAGATCGTCCTCAAGGCCTTCCCCGAGGTGTCGCAGATCGTCACCAAGCTGGGGCGGCCCGACCTGGCGACCGAGGCGATGGGGATCTACCAGGGCGATGTCTACGTGCTGCTGCATCCCGAGGACGAGTGGGCCAGCGGCCGCACCAAGGCCGAGCTGGTCGACGCCATGGCCGAGGCCCTGTCGCACGTGCCCGGCCTGCAGGTGAATTTCACGCAGCCGATGGCGATGCGTCTCGACGAGGTGGTGTCGGGCGTCAAGGCCGACGTCGCCGTGAAGATCTTCGGCCCGGATGCCGCGGTGCTGGAGCGGCTCGGCGGCGAGGTGCTGAAGGTGGTACAGCAGGTGCCGGGCCATGCCGACGCGCAGGTCGAGATCCTGTCCGGCGCGGCGCAGATCGAGATCGGCCTCGACCGCGACGCGCTCGCCCGCTACGGCCTCCACGTGACCGACGTGCAGGAAGTGGTGGAGACCGCCATCGGCGGCCGGCAGGTCACCGAGGTGCTCGACGGCGCCCGCCGCTTCCCCGTCGTGGTGCGGCTGCCCGGCGCGGTGCGGGAGTCGCCGGAGGCGATCGCCGCCCTGGTCGTGGCCGCGCCGGGCGGCGAGCGCGTGCCGCTCGGACGCCTGGCCGCGGTGCGCGCGGCGGCCACCCCGGAAGCCGTCACCCACGAGAACGCCGAGCGGCGGCTGGTCGTGCAGACCAACGTCCGCGGGCGCGACGTCGGCAGCTTCGTGGCCGAGGCCCAGCGCCGGCTGGCCGCGGCGGTCGTGCTGCCGGCGGGCTACTACCTGACGTGGGGCGGGCAGTTCGAGAACCAGCAGCGGGCCACGGCCCGCCTGGCCGTGGTGGTGCCGCTGTCGCTCGCCATCATCTTCGTGCTGCTCGTCGCCACCTTCCATACGGTGCGCTGGGCGTTCCTCATCCTCGTCAACGTCCCGCTCGCCGCCGTCGGCGGCGTCGCCGCGCTCTGGCTCCGCGGCCTCACGCTGAACCTGTCGGCCTCGGTCGGCTTCATCGCCCTGTTCGGCGTGGCCGTGTTGAACGGGGTGGTCATGATCGCGGCCATCCGGGCCCTGCGCGACGACGAGGGCTTCGGCGTGGCGGAGGCCACGCTCCAGGGCGCGGCTTCGCGGCTGCGCCCGGTGCTGATGACGGCGCTGGTCGCCGCCATCGGCTTCCTGCCGATGGCCGTCTCGACCGGCGCCGGGTCGGAAGTGCAGCGGCCGTTGGCCACGGTGGTGATCGGCGGCATCGTCACCTCGACGCTGCTGACGCTGATCGTGCTGCCGACGCTGTACGGCATGATGGAGCGGTGGGTGGAGCGGCGCCAGCGCGACGCCGCCTGAGGCACACCATGCGCGTGCTCGTCGTCGAGGACGATCCTGAGATCAGCCGGTTCGTCGTCCGCGGCCTCGTCGAGGAACACCACCTGGTGGACCTGGTCGAGGACGGGCCCTCGGCCATCGAGATGGCCACCGCCGAGGAGTACGACGCGGTGATGCTCGACCTGATGCTGCCCGGCGCCGATGGCTTCGAAGTCTGCCGGCAGCTGCGCGCCCGCGGCGTCGACACGCCGGTCATCATGGTGACGGCCCGCGACGGCGTCGCCGACCGCGTCGCCGGCCTCGACGGCGGCGCCGACGACTTCCTGGTCAAGCCGTTTTCCTTCGACGAGCTGCTGGCCCGGCTGCGGGCGGTCGGCCGGCGCGGCCGCACCCGCCAGCTGCGGCACCTGCTGGAGTACGCCGACGTCGTCGTCGATCCGGTGGCCCACACCGTGCGGGTCGCCGGCCAGCCGGTGACCCTCACCGCCACCGAGTACCGCCTGCTCTCCTTCCTGGTGCGCCGGGCCGAAGCGATCGTCACCCGCGATCAGCTCGCCCAGCACGTCTGGGGCGGCGACTACGACCCGCTGTCGAACAACGCCGACGTCTACGTCGGCTACGTGCGCCGCAAGCTGGCCGCGGCCGGCGCCGTGGCGCGCATCCACACGGTGCGCGGCCTCGGCTACGTGCTGCGCACGGGAGAGCCGGCGTGAGCCGGCTGCCGCGCGTCGAGTCGTTCCGCACCCGGCTGACCCTGCGCTGGACGGTGGCGGTAGGCCTGCTGCTCGGCGCCGCCAACGGCGTCATCTATGCCGCCGCGGCGGCGTACCTGGACCGCTGGGTCGACGAGAACGTCCGCACCGTCGCCGCCACCGAGGCGGCGTCGTCCACCGACGGGCTCGCCGACGTGCACCTGCACGAGGGCTCGTACGCCCAGCTCGGGCCGGGCCGCTTCAGCGAGAAGTTCGTGCAGATCTTCGACGCCGACGGGCGCCTGGTGCTGCAGTCCACCGCTCTGGCCGGCCAGGCGCCGCTGGTGCCGCCGGCCGCCCTCGCCAGCGCGCTGGACGGCGAGGCGCCGATCCTCAGCGTCGAGGTCGGCGCGCGCCGCGGCCGCATGGCGGTGCTGACCTCGTCACGCGACGGCCGGCCGTTCGCCGTCGCCGTCGGCCTCTTCACCGACGACATCCACCGCGGCCTCACCGCGCTGGCCTGGCTGCTGGCCGCCGTCTGGGGCGCCGGCGTCGGCGTCACCGCCGCGCTCGGCTACGGTCTGGCGTCACGCGCCCTGGCCCCGGTGCGGCGCATCACCGAACAGGCGGCGTGGATCGCGCAGGGCCACTTCGACGCCCGCCTCGATCCGCCGCAGGTCGCCGACGAGGTCGGGCGGATGACGGTGCTGCTCAACTCGATGCTCGATCGCCTGCACGGCGCGGTCACCGCCAACCGCCGCTTCGCCGCCGACGCCGCGCACGAGCTGCGCGGGCCGCTGACGGCGATGGCCGGCGAACTCGACGTCACGCTGCGTCATCCGCGCAGCGCCGAGGCCTACCGCGACACGCTGGGGCACGTACGCGGCCAGCTGGCGGCGCTGACGGCCCTCGCCGAGGATCTGATTCTGCTGGCGCGGGCACAGGAAGGCGCCGGCGAGGTGACGCTGCGCGAGCTGAGCCTGGCAGCACTCGTCGACGAGACCTTCGCCCGCCTGGCCGGCGCGGCCGCAGCGCGGCGGGTGGCCCTGGTGCGCCAGGGCCTCGACGGGGTGACGGTCTACGCCGACCAGGCGTTGCTGGCGCGGGTCCTCGACAACGTCGTCGTCAACGCCGTGCAGTACGGCGGCGAGGCCGGCACGGTGACGGTGTCGGCCGCAGCCGCCCCGGCGCCCGCGAGCGCCGAGTGGACCGCGCCGCTGGTGACGATCCACGTCCACGACACCGGCCCGGGCATCGCCGAGGCCGAGCGGGAGCGGATCTTCGAGCGCTTCTATCGCCTCGATCGATCGCGCGCCCGGCACACCGGCGGCAGCGGCCTCGGGCTGGCGATCTGCCGCGAGGGCCTGGCGCTGCTCGGCGGCACGATCCGCGTGGCCGCCAGCGGGCCCGACGGCACGACCATGGCGATCACCCTGCCGGGGCAGGCTGCGGCGCCGCGCGACGCCGGGACCGGCCGCGGCGAGCAGTCGGCGGTCAGCGGAACCGTTCGCGCCTGACGCCGCCCAGCTCCGCCGGCGGCGCCGCACCGCGGCGGCCGCCGCTCTCGCGGAAGTCGATCCACGCTTCCAGCGCGTCCAGCTGGGTCCCGATCAACGCGTCGAACGGCGCGCCGCCGTGCCCCATGCCCGGGATGAAATAGGTCGCCAGCACCCGGTCGGCCGCGCCACGGCCGCGGCGCCGGCGCACCAGCGCCGCGTAGCCGGCCGCTTCGCCGGGGGACACGATCACGTCGGCGGTGCCGTGCATCACCAGCAGCGGCCGGGTCAGCCGGCCGGTCAGGTCGAGGGCGCGCAGCTCGCGTCGCACCGCCGGCGGACTCCGCTCCGGCTCCCAGCGGGTGAGTTCCTCGTCGGTCAGCGCACCGCCGTCGGGGTTGAAGGTCGGATCGAAGCGCGGCATCGAGTCGCGCAGGTAGCCGAGCAGCGCCTCGCGCGAGTCACGCCACTGCGCCTCCGACCCCGGCCACCGGCCGACGTCGTACGCCACGTCGCCGATGCGGGCGGGGATCGCGTAGATGCGCTGCAGGCTGGCCAGCTGCGCCGCCGTCAGCGGCGGCGAGAGCGGCGATCGCGCGGGATTCCACGCCGGGTCCGCGGCGCGCGCCGCGATGATGTCGTCGAGACGGCCGGCGATCGCGTCGTAGTGGCGCAGCAGCGTCGCGATCGATCCCCACTGGCTGACCTGGGAATTGAAGCCGTAGCCGGCGATGCCGCCGTCGTAGACCTCCGGGTCGCTCTCGAGCAGCCACTTGGTGTGGTGGCCGCCGTTCGAGCCGCCCACCATCAGCGTCCGGCGCGGCGCCTTGCCGTAGTGGGCCTCGACCGTGTGCCGGGCGAGCCGCGTCAACTCCCTCAACCGCTGGCGCGACTCGAAATACGTGTCCTCGGGCTCGCGGGCGATGGTCTGGCGGTTCCAGCCCTCGTCGCTCGCCGCGAAGGCGTAGCCCTTGTCGAGCGCGGTGGTCTTCCACGCCCCGGTCGTCAGTTCGGTGCCCGAGAACCCGCGCGAGAAGACGACCAGCGCGCCGTTCCACGTCTCGGGCAGCGCCAGCTGGAACCGGGCGTCGTCGGGGATGACGCCGTGCAGGTAGCGATGCGCGACCGGATCGGTCCGCCGTTCGTCGACATCGATCGTCGCCGGCGGCGGCGCGAGCGACGCGGCCGGCTGCGCCGACGAGGGCGCCACGGCGAGGGTGACCGCCGCGACCGCCAGCCACCCGACCCGGACTGTTCGCGCCATGGTGCTTCTCTCGAGAAAGACAACGGGCGGGCCGAAGCCCGCCCGTCAGCGTGACAGTGTGCCGCCGTGACAGCCGCTGCGTGGCTCTCCAGCCGCCAGCCGCTAGCCGCTAGCCGCTAATCCTGCGGCGCGGACGTCGTCCGCGCCGGCGCCTTCTTCGACGCGGCGACGATCGCCGCGACGTCGGCGGCGAGCTTCTTCGCGTCGTAGATGATGCCGTCCTTCACCACGTAGTCGATGCCGCCGACCCGCTCGGGCTTGTTGAGCGCGTCGTTGAGGCGGACGGCGCCGGTGACGTAGAGCGTCTTGAAGTTCTGCAGCGGGTTCTGCCTGGTGATCACGAAGTCGGCCTTGAGCCCCGGCCGCACCAGCCCGAACTCGATCGGCTTGCCCTTCGGCTCGAACATCGCCTGGGCGCCGTAGTAGGTGGCCGAGCGGATCACTTCCAGCGGATGGAAGCCGGCTTCCTGCAGCATCTCCAGTTCGAGGATGTAGCCGAAACCGTAGGTCTGGTAGATGAAGCCCGAGTCCGACCCGGTGGTGACGCGGCCGCCGGCGTTCTTGAAGTCCTGCAGGAACTCCATCCACACCTGGTAGAACTTCTTCCACGCCACCTCGTCCTCGGTGGTCCAGTCGAACCAGTAGGCGCCGTGGGCGATGCGGTTGGGCTGGTAGAAGTCCCACAGCGACTGCAGCGTGTACTTCTCGTGCCAGTCGGCGTTGCGCATGCGCATCACGTCGCGGCCGGCCGAGTAGATCGTCATCGTCGGGTCGATGATGAACTTGCGATCGACCCACTCCTTGATGACGGCGTTCCACTTGTCGCTGCCGCGGGCGACGATGCGGTTCCAGTTGCGCGCCACCTGCCCGAAGCGGTGGTACTCGTCGTTGTAGTTCATGTCGGGCGCGTAGGGCTGGATGCTGACGCCGTCGTAGAGCGACTCGAACAGCCCGTAGTAGTGCGTCATCGCCCCCAGGCCGAGCCGCGAGGCGTCGAGGGCGGTCATCCGCGCCAGCCCCATCTGGTCGAGATGGGCGGTGGAGCCGAGGCCGTGCTTCTTCGCCTCGTCGAGCAGCGCCGCCATGATCTCGGGGTCGTGGGCGCCGAGCTTGAGGCCGTCGACGCCCTTCTGCGCCGCGAAGCGCACCCACTCACGCGCCGTCTCGGCGGTCTGCGGCTTGCTGCGATCCCAGCCCTCGCCGGTGAACGGCCGGTGGTAGGCGAAGATGCGCGGCGCGACGATCTGGTTCTTGGCGCTCAGCTCTCGCTGGGCGAGATCCCAGTCCATCGAGCCGCACGGCACGCCGCGCACGGTGGTGACGCCGTGGGCCAGCCACAGCTTGTAGACGTACTCGGGCACGGCCGCCTGGCCGCCGCCGCAGTGCACGTGGGCGTCGACGAAGCCCGGCATCAGGTACATGCCGGTGCCGTCGAACTCCTTGGTGCCCTTGGCCGGACGGCGATCGCCGATCGGCACTTTCGGGAAGCCGACGCTCGCCACCTCGCGGATGGTGCCCTGCTCGACCACGATGTCGATCGGCCCGCGCGGCGGCGCGCCGGTGCCGTCGATCACGGTGATGCCGCGGATGACCATGCTGTCGAACGGGCCCTCCCCTTCGCCGGCCCGGCGGTTGGGGGTCGGCTGCATCTGCGCCGAGAGCGACACGGTGGCGGCCACGACGGCCAGGCCGAGAGCGAGACGGACACTGCGGGACGTGCTGAACATGGGCCCTCCGAAACCGCCACATTGTACTGCCGGCGGGAATGACCGGGGCGCGCCGCGGCGCGCGGCAGCGCTAAGATCGGCGGCGATTCGAGCGGCCGGTGGGAAACGCCCTGAGCGATCGCGCACGGAACATCCTGGCGGCGGACGTCTGCCTGCCGACGGCGGACCTGGCCGCCGACCTGGCCTTCTTCACCGAGACGCTCGGCTTCCGCCTCGACACCATCTTTCCGGCTGACGATCCGGCCGTGGCCACGATCTCGGGCCACGGCACGCGGCTGCGGCTCGAGCGCGGCCTGGCGGGACCGCCGGGAGTCGTGCGGCTGCTCTGCGAAAACCCCGACGCCGTGGCCGGCGGTCGCCGCACGCTGACCGCGCCCGGCGGCGCGCACGTGTACCTCGTCGAGGCCGATGCGCCCGTCGAGCGGCCGCCGACGCGCCATGCGTTCGTCGTCCGGCGCCTCAAGGACAACACGCCGTGGGTGATCGGCCGGGCCGGCATGGCCTATCGGGATCTGATTCCCGGCCGGCTCGGCGGCAGCATCATCGCTTCGCACATCCGCATCCCCGACGCCGGGCCGGTGCCCGACATGGTGCACTACCACGCCGTCGGCTTTCAGTTGATCTACTGCTACAGCGGCTGGGTGCGGCTGGTCTACGAGGACCAGGGGCCGCCGTTCGTGCTCGGCGCCGGCGACTGCGTGATCCAGCCGCCGCGCATCCGCCACCGCGTGCTGGAAGCGTCGGAACAGCTGCAGGTCATCGAAATCGGCGTGCCGGCCGAACACGTCACGACCGTGGACCACGAGCTGACCCTGCCGACGCCGGCCGTGCGTCGCGATCGCGAGTTCGACGGGCAGGTCTTCTGTCACAGTCTGGCCGCCGAGGCGGTCTGGACGCCGTGGCGGCTGCCCGGGTTCGACGCCCGCGACACCGGGATCGGCGCTGCCACGCGCGGCGTGGCCTCGGTGCAGGTCGCGCGGCCCTCGGGCCCGCCGGCCGCGGCGGTGACCAGCCACACCTCGGACATCCTGTTCACGTTCGTCCTGGCGGGCACGGTGACGCTGCACGGCGAGGGCCAGGGCGCCCACCCGCTCGCCGAAGGCGATGCGTTCGTCATCCCGCCCGGGCTGAAGACCTCGCTGGCCGAGGCCTCGCCCGATCTGCAGCTGCTGCAGGTCTCGCTGCCGGCAGCGTTCGAGACCCTCACGCACGCCGGCGTGACGCTCGCCTAGCCGATCATCCGCGGGCGCGCGCCGGCGACAGCCGGTAGCCGACCGCCAGCAGCAGCAGCCACGGGCCGCCGGCCACCAGCGTCGACTCGAGGCCGGGCACCCACCACGTCGACGCCAGGATGCCGGCCACCAGGCCCGCGCCGACCACCGAGGTGACGGGCATGCCGCCGGGGGCGGGTCGCGCCTTCCGAAAGGCGATGTGGGTGAGGAAGATCATCAGCCATACGAACAGCGCGCCGAAGAGCGCGACGCCGAAGAACCACACGTAGGCCGAGTCGGGCCACAACGCCCGCACCAGCACCGCCGCCCCCAGGCCGACGGCCGAGACGAGCAGCGCGTTCACCGGCGCGCCGTGGCGGGTCACCTCGCCGAGCCGCGGCGGCACGAAGCCGGCGCGGGCCAACGAGAAC
>CAYUAX010000105.1:9299-16085 GCA_964442845.1 uncultured Bifidobacteriaceae bacterium
GAACAACGTCCGCGCGATCAGGTAGAGGTTGGCGTTCGAACTCGACAGCGCGGCGCTGAGCACGACGAAGTTCATCAGCCCGGCGGCGCCGGGGATGCCCAGGCCGGCCAGCACGCGGACGAACGGGCTCTCGCCGATGCCGAGCTGGTTCCACGGCGTCAACGCCATCAGCAGCGTCACCGTCACGATGTAGATCGCCGAGAGCCCGAGGACCATACGCCGCATCGCCGCCGGAATCGTCCGCGCGGGATCGGCGGCCTCGCCCGAGGTCACGCCCAGGACCTCGACGCCGATGAACGAGTAGATCACGAAGCAGCAGGCCAGCCACACGCCGGCCGGGCCGAACGGCATGAAGCCGCCGTGCGCCGTGAGGTGGCCGACGCCGATCGCCGGGCCGCCGACGGCACCGGTGATCAGCAGCAGCGCCAGGCCGACGAACAGCACCACCGCCACGACCTTGATCATCACCAGCCAGTACTCGATCGCGCCGAGGCGGCCGACCGCGCGCGAGTTGAGATAGAGCAGCAGCACGGCGAACGCCAGCACCCACACGGCGCCGGGCACGCGCGGAAACCAGTAGTGCATGTAGATCGAGCAGGCGACCAGCTGACCGCCCGTGGCGATGACCTGCATGAGCCAATAGCTCACCCGGACGGCGTAGCCGGCGAACGGCGAGACGTAGATCGCCGCGTAGACGCCGAACGCGCCGGCGGTGGGATGCGCCACCGCCATCTCGGTGAGGGCGCGGCCGAGCAGCAGCGACACACCGGCGACGACGACGTACGACAGGATGGTGGCCGGCCCGGCGACGTTCACCGACAGGCCGGTGGCCAGGAACAGCCCGGTGCCGATGGCGGTGCCGAGCGCCATCGTCGCCTGCTGCGCGGCGGTCAGCTGGCGCGCCAGTCCCTGTTCGTTGGCGACGGCGGGATGGAGCGCGGGCGCGGTCATGGCGGCGGAGTGTACATCCGCCCCGGGGCGGGTCAGGTGACGGCGGCCTGCCGTTGGAACCGCGGCTCCCGCCACTCGCCGCGGTCGAGCACCTGGCCGAGGCGGTCGATGGCGTCCCAGACGTCGACGAACCGGGTGTAGAGCGGCGTGAGGCCGAAGCGCAGGATGTCGGGGGCGCGAAAATCGCCGACCACTCCGCGGGCGATCAGCGCCTGCATGATCGCGTAGCCGTCGCCGGCGCGAGCCAACGCCACCTGACTGCCCCGGGCGTCGTGGGCGCGCGGCGTCACGACCGTCAGCGCATGCTCGGCGCAGCGGGCCTCGACCAGTGCGATGAAGAGATCGCCGAGCGCCAGCGACTTGGCGCGCAGCGCCGGCAGCCCGCCGACGGCGGCGGCGGCCAGCACCGTATCGACACCGCATTCGAGGGCCGCCAGCGACAGCATCGGCGGCGTCCCGCAGACGAAGCGGGCGATGCCCGGGGCGGGCCGGTAGTCGGGCGTGAACGCGAACGGCGCGGCGTGCCCCAGCCAGCCCGAGAGCGGCTGACGCCACTGCTCGCGGTCCATCCGCGCGGTGTGACGCGGATGGGCCCAGACGAACGCCGGCGCGCCGGGGCCGCCGTTGAGGTACTTGTAGCCGCAGCCGACGGCGAAATCGGCGTCCGCGGCGGTGAGATCGACCGGGACCGCGCCGGCCGAGTGGGCGAGATCCCAGATCACGAGCGCGCCGGCGGCATGCGCGGCGCGGGTCACCGCGTCCATCGCGTGCATGCGGCCGGTGCGGTAGTCGACGTGGGTCAGCAGGACAATCGCGACGCTGTCGTCGATTCGCGCGGTCACGTCGTCGGCGCCGACCAGGGTCAGGTCGAACCCGTGGCTGGTGGCCAGCGTGTCGGCGATGTAGAGATCGGTCGGGAAGTTCGTCCGCTCCGAGAGAATCCGGCGGCGCGCCGGGGTCGTGCGCTGCACGATCGCAATCGCCGTCCCGAGCGCCTTGTACAGGTTCACCGACGTCGAGTCCGCGACCGTCAGCTCGCCCGGGCCGGCGCCGACCAGCCGCGCGATCTTGTCGCCGATCCGCTGCGCCAGATCGATCCACCCGGCGGTGTTCCAGCTGGCGATCAAGCCCTCCCCCCACTCGGCGGTCACCACGGCCTGCACGCGGGCCGGTGTCGTCCGCGGCAGGGGGCCGAGCGAGTTGCCGTCGAGGTAGACGAGGCCGCGGCGGTCGGCGTCGTCGAGGGCGAACTGGCCGCGCAGCGGCGCCAGCGGATCGGCCGCATCGAGCGCCAGGCAGTCGTCGCGGCTGGTCATCACAGCGCCCGCAGCACGGCCCGCACCGGCGACGCGTCGGCGCCGACGAGCCGCAAGGGCAGGGCGATCAGCTCGTAGTCGCCGGCCGGCACGTCGTCGAGCACCAGGTTCTCGAGCACCCGCAGATCGTGCCGCAACAGCTGCCGATGGCTGTCGAGCGTCTTGCTGTCGGCGGGATCCACCGACTGGCTGTCGATGCCGACCAGGCGCACGCCGAGGCCGGCGAGCCAGCTCAGGGTGTCGGGCGCGAAGGCCGCGAAGGCCGCCGACCAGGCGGTCGGCGCGGTCGTGCAGGTGCGTACCAGCACGCGCGGCGGCAGATCGCCGGCAGCGTGGGCCAGATGTTCGCGCGTGACGAGCGGCCGGCGGTCGATGGCGTGAATCACCCGGCACCGGCCGAGATACGGCTCGAGGTCCACGGCGTCGATGGCGGCGGCCGCGTCGGCGTAGTGGAGCGGCGCGTCGGCGTGGGCGCCGACGTGCGGCGACAGCGTGATCGCGCTCAGGTTGACCGGACAGCCCGGCGCGAGCCGCGCCGTCCAGGTCTGCGCGTACGGCGTGTCCCCCGGGAACGTCGGCGTCTCCGGCGAGACCGGCGGCGAGATGTCCCAGATCCGACGCATGGTGACGAACGATAGCGCATCGAGGGCGGCACCGCCCACGGTGCGCGCGAGGCAGGTCACTGAGCCTCTGTGCAACCCGGCGTGGCCAGTTGCCGTACCCTCGCAGCAGGCCGTCGTCGCGGGACGACGGAGGGAGGCCTGGATGCGCGGACGAGTCGCAGCAGTGGGGATGGCGGTGGCGTTGGGGCTTGGCGCGGCGCTGCCGGCCACCGCCCAGGAGCGCGGCGCCGTCGGGGTGACGATGGGCTACCCCGCCGCGATCGGCGTCGTCTGGCAGGCCACCGACGCCCTGGCGCTGCGCCCCGACGTGTCGATCACCTGGACGTCGAGCGAGTCGGTCAATACCGTCTCGCTGTTCGCTGGGGCCACCCCGGTCTCGACGACCAGCACGGTGGACGCCGTGAACACCGGGGTCGGGTTGAGCGCGCTGGTGACGGTGCACCGTGCCGATCGCTTCCGGGTGTACCTGGTGCCGCGCGTCGCCTACGTCCGCTCGACCGTGGATCTGGACGCCGGGCTCGCCGGCGCAGCCGTGGACACCACCACGAACGGCTGGCTCGCCTCCGGCGGCGTCGGCGCACAGGTGGCCGTGCACGATCACCTCGCGATCTTCGGCGAGGCCGGCGGGCAGTATTCCTGGCAGCGCGGCACCTCGTCGCTCACCACGTCGCGCAGCGAAGACACGACACGCGCCGCCGGCCTGCGCTCCGCGGTCGGCGTGATCGTCTATTTCTGAGGCGCGGTTCAGTCGGTGCGCAGCGCCGTCAGCGGCTGCACGCGCATCGCGCGCCGCGCCGGCACGGCGTTGGCGATCGCCCCGGCGACGACCATCGCCGCGAACGCGGCCAGCCACGCCCACGGATCGTACGGCGTGATGCCGTAGAGCAGCCCGCGCAGCACGGTGGCGGCGCCGGCGGCCAGCAGCCCGCCGGCGACCAGGCCGGCCGCCACCAGCGTGAAGCCCTGCCGCATCACCATCGCCAGCACGCCGCCCGGCTCGGCACCCAGCGCCATGCGCAGGCCGATCTCGCGGGTGCGGCGCGCCACCGAGAACGCGATCACGCCGTAGAGGCCGATCGCCGCCAGCAGCGTCCCGAGCCCGCCGAACGCCGTCGCCAGCATCGCCCCGACGCGGGCTGGCAGGAGCGCACCGGCCATGTGCTGCTCCATCGTGCTGGCGCTCATGAACACCACACCGGGCTCGAGCGCCAGCAGCTCGCGACGCATCGCCGCGACCAGGGCGGTGGCGTCGCCGGCGGTGCGCGCCACCAGGAAGTTGTAGCGGCTCGCCCGCTGCGCCTCGGCGAAGTAGACGAACGGCGCCGGCCGTTCGAGCACGCCGTGCTGCTTGTGGTCGCGGTGCACGCCGATCACGCGGAAGACCCGGCCGGTGCTGGCGATGGTGATGGTGTGGCCCAAGGCCGACTCACCGGGCCAGAAGCGCCGCGCCATCGTCTCGTTGACGATGGCGACGCCGGGAGCCCCGTCGCGGTCGGCGGCGGTGAAGTCGCGCCCTTCGACCAGGGGGACGCCGAGGGTGTCCAGGTAGCCCGGCGACACGGCGACGTTCTCGATCGACTCGCCGCGCTGCCCCTCGACGTAGGTGCGCGTGTCGATCTTCATCTCCTGCTGGCTGAAGTTGAAGGTGAACGGCAGCGTCGGCGTGACCACGCCGACCGCCGTCACGCCGGGCAGCGCCGCGATGCGCGCCCGGGCCGTGCGCCAGAACTCCAGCCCGCGCGCCGGTTCGTAGCGCATCATGTCGGTGTCGAAGGCGACGGCGGCCAGGCCGCGTGGCTCGAAGCCGACATCGGCGCGCTGCGACTGGCCGAGGCTGCGCAGCAGCAGGCCGGCGACCACCAGCAGCACGGCGGTGAGCGCCACCTGCGCCACCACCAGCCCGTCGCGCAGCGCCCAGCGTCGCCCGCCGACACGCGCCGCCGGGGCCTCGCCGCGCAAGTCGCCGACGACGTCCGGCTTCGACGCCTTGAGCGCCGGCAGCAGGCTGGCCAGCATCCCGGTCACGGCGGCGATGCCCAGCGTAAAGGCGAGCACCCGGCCGTCGAGCCGCAGATCGAGCACGACGTCCACCGGCAGCGGCAACTCGACGGCGAGCAGGGCGCGGATGATCGCCCACGCGCACGCCACCGACGCCGCGGCGCCGAGCACGCCGAGCAGCAGGCCCTCCACGACCAGCTGCTGCACCAGCCGCGCCCGGCTGGCGCCGACGGCGAGGCGGACGCTGATCTCACGGCGGCGGGCCGAGGCCCGCGCCAGCAGCATGCCGGCGACGTTGGCGCAGGCGATCAGCAGCACGAGCCCGACCACCGCCATGACCCCGGCCGCGCCCGCCGACAGCACGCCGCCGGCCTGCGGCACGAGCAGCCGCACGTCGGCGGTGGGCACCGCCGACATGGCGCTGTCCTTGTTGGTCTGCGGATGGGCGGCCTGCAGCTGGCGGCCGATGACCTCGACGTTGGCGTGCGCCTGGGCCGCCGTCACACCGGGGGCGAGCCGGCCCTTGATGAACATCCAGCGGTAGCCGCGCCGTTCGAGCGGCGTGCGCCCCGGCCCCGGCACGACGTTGGTGATGCCGATCGGCTCCACCTCTTCGACGTGCGCGATCGGCAGCCACAACTCGGGCGTGAGCAGCGGCACCACGCCGGTGAACGCCGGCGGCGCGACGCCGACCACGGTGTAGGCGAGGCCACGCAGTGTGATCGTGCGGCCGAGGATGGCGGGGTCGGCGCCGTACTCGCGCCGCCACATCCGGTCGGCGAGGACGACGACCCGCTCGGCGCCGGCGGTGTCGTCGGCGGGCGTGAACAGCCGGCCGAGTTGCGGCTGCACGCCGAGCATCGAGAAGTGGTTGCCGGTCACCACCTGGCCGAGCGCGACCCGCGACCGATCGCCCAGGGCGAGCGGCGCCATGATCGGGCTGTAGCCGGTCATCTCGGTGAAGACCGTGTTCTGGGCCCGCAGGTCGGCGAAGTCGGGGAAGGACGACGTGGCGTACTCGTCGCCGTCGCCGCCGGTGCTGAACACGTCCACCAGGGCCTCGGGCGCGGCCACCGGCAAGGGCCGCAGCAGCAACGCGTCCACCAGCGAGAACATCGCCGTGTTGACGCCGACGCCGAGCGCCAGCGAGGCGATGGCCACGGCGAAGAATCCGGGCTGGCGGCCCATGCCGCGCAGGGCGTAGCGGACGTCTTTCAGCAGCGTCTCGAGCATGTCTGATCCCCGAGGCACGGCGATGGGCGACGCGCCCCGGCCGCCTCGTCAGCACATACGATGTCGGGAGCGGGAAGTTCGGGGTCGGGGCCGGCACTATAATTCGCGGTTTCGCCCTCGCGATCGCCCCGCGCCCGGTGATCCCCCCATGGGGCCTCGATGAGCCAGCTCGACCGCATCGGCCGCTTCGAGACCGTCCGCCTGCTCGGCCGCGGCGGCATGGGCGAGGTCTACCTGGCCCGCGATCCGTTGATCGGCCGTCAGGTCGCCGTGAAGGTGCTCGCGGATTCGTTCGACGCCGCCGCCCGCGAGCGCTTCACCCGCGAGGCGCGCGCCGCCGGCCGTCTCGACCACCCGCACATCGTCACCATCTTCGACGTCGGCGAGCACGACGGGCGGCCGTTCATCGCCATGGAATACGTGCCGGGCGAAACGCTGGCGGCGCTCATCCGCAAGCCCGAGCCGCCGTCGCGGCGCGAGCTGCTCGGGCTGGTCGACGACGCCTGCGCCGGCCTGGCGTTCGCGCACCGCGCCGGCGTGGTGCACCTCGACGTCAAGCCCGAGAACCTGATCCGCCACGAAGACGGGCGCACCCGCATCCTCGATTTCGGCATCGCCCGCGTCGTGACCGCCGACGAGACCCACACCCGTCACGTGCTCGGCAC
>CAYUAX010000106.1:0-15973 GCA_964442845.1 uncultured Bifidobacteriaceae bacterium
GTACCGGTACCGGCCGGCGGCGCGAGTTCCGCCGCCGCGAGCGGGCGCGGCCGCCGTCCGGCTAGCGGGCGCGGGCGCTGGCCGCGGGCCGACGCGACGACGTCGATGCGCGGGTGAGCACGCCGGCACGGGCGCGCGGCACGGCGCCGAGACCGGCCGGCGCGTGCGACCCGTTCACCGCCGCCTTGCCGTTGCCCGCCGCCCGGCCGTTCGCCGCCTTGCCGTTGGCCGCCGTGGTCGGGGTGCGTCCGGTGAACGCCCGCAGCGAGGTCTCGTCGTGCACCCACGCGTCGGGAAAGAACTGCACCTGCCCGGTGGCCAGGTCGTGCTTGGCGCCGATGATCGCCACCTTACCGGCCTCGATCAGGTGCTCGAGGATGTAGCTGCGGCTGACGATGGACCGCACCGAGCGCTTGATGTTCAGATCGGCGACCTCCTCCACGAACGCCGTGTTCTTGGAGTTGCGCTTGGCCGGGTCGTGCGTGCGGCTCTCTTCGTACACGGCCGGCTGGATCTTCGAGAGCAGCTCGGTGAGGTTGCCGAGCTCGACGTGATCACAGGCGCCCTTGATGGCGCCGCACGACGTGTGGCCGAGCACGACGATCAGCTTCGACCCGGCGATCTGGCAGGCGAACTCCAGGCTGCCGACGATGTCGGTGTTGACCACGTTGCCGGCGATCCGCACCGAGAAAATGTCGCCGAGCCCCTGGTCGAAGATCAGTTCGGCCGAGGTGCGGCTGTCGATGCAGCTGACGATGGTGGCGAACGGCCACTGGCCGTCGCGGGTGTCGTTGGCCTGCTGCAGCAGGTTGCGGTTGACGCGCAAGTTGTTGATGAACCGCAGATTGCCTTCCTTGAGCAGCTCCAGGGCGCGGGCCGGGGTGATGGTCGCCTGTGTTTCGTGCGTGTGTGCCTTCATGGTCGTGCCTCTCTCCAGGGAACGTGGTCGCGACGCCGCGCACGGCGGCGCGACGGCCGTTTGCCGCTGCACAGCGGCAGCCTCAGGGCCGGCGCTGATGGGCGCGGTCGAGGCCGGAACGGCGGTGACTCAGGAGAGGCGGGCGGGGGGACCGCGCGTCGTCGTCGGACGGCGGGCGGTGAGGTCGTGCGCGAGCGGGCCGGTCTGAACCCCGGCGACCGTGGTGGCGGGTGCGGCGACGGACGCCGCTCCGACGGGAAGGTCGAGGGCGCCGGCAGCGCCGTCGGCCGGCGTGTACGCGTCGGCGACGAGGTCGCCAGCGGGCGCCGCTTCGAACGCGAAGTCGTCGTCGGGCTCGATCCACGCGCACGGCTGGTCGGGCCGCGTCGAGCCGGCCAGGGCCGCGCCACGCGCCGCGCGTTCGCGGCCGCCCGTGCGCAGGCGCGGCGTCGAGACGCCGGCGGCAACGGCCACGGCGAGCAGCGTCGCCGCGAGTGCGGTGAGACGTGTGGTGCGTCGAGTCACGGTCAGGCGCTGGCCGCGCGGATCGCGAGCCCTGCAAAGAATACGTCAGGCTGGCGTCGCGCACGAGTCGTATCGGCCGGACGAGACAATTGTTTACAGCACCGCACACCTCGCATGTGCCGCGCCAGCCACCTCAGCAGAGCGATCGTTCGGTGCCGCGGCCGGGGGCCGCGGCGTCACGCCTCACGCTCGAGCTTCACCAGCAGGTAGGTGGCGTGGAAGAACAGGAACATCAGCCAGCCGGCGCGCGGCATCCCGTTGTGGCACCGCACCCGCACGTGCTCGCCGGGCCGCGCCGTGAACGCGAGGTGATCGTTGAACAGGGTGTTGTTGACGCGGATGCGATGTGCGCCGGGCGGGATCTCGCGGCTGAGCGGACGGCCGTACTTGATTTTGCCCCACGCCTCGTCGTCCACCCACACGTAGACCTGGCGATCCTGGAAGTCGCCGGGCGTGTCCCGGGTGATGGTGAGCGTGGCGCTCGTGGCCGGCACCGGCGCGCCGGCGGCGCCGTCGGGCAGGCCGTGCCAGGCGCGGTCGAACGTCTCCCGATCGATCAGGTCGTCGGTGACCGGCGGCGCCACGACAGCCGTCCGCATGACGGCCCAGCATAGCCCCGGTGACCGGCGCGGCGGCGGCCTTTTCGCGCCGAACTGCTGTGCTATCGTGCGGCCCGCGATGTACGGCGGCCGCACCGTGACGGTGGTGTTCCCCGCGTTCAACGAGGAGGCGCACATCCGCCAGGCGGTCGAGGAATTCCTCGCCGCCGGCGTGGTCGACGACGTGGTCGTCGTCGACAACAACTCGCGCGACCGCACCGCCGCCGAGGTGCGGACCACCCCGGCACGGCTGGTGCAGGAGCCGGCCCAGGGCTACGGCCACGCCCTGCGCCGCGGCCTGCGCGAAGCCACCGGCGACCTGGTGATCCTGGCCGAGCCCGACGGCACGTTCGTCGGCCGCGACGTCCTGAAGCTGCTCGCCTACGCCGACGACTTCGACATGGTGTGCGGCACGCGCACCACCCGCGAGCTGATCTGGGCGCAGGCCAACATGGGCTGGTTCCTGCGCGTCGGCAACCTGGTGGTCGCCAAGTTCCTGCAGGTGCTGCACGGCGGGCCGTCGCTGACCGACTGCGGCTGCACGCTGCGCCTCACCCACCGCACCGCGGTGGCCGGCTTCGTCGACGACCTGACCGTCGGCGGCTCGCACTTCCTGCCCGAGATGGTGATCCTCGCCCTGCGCCGCGGCCTGCGCGTGATCGAGGTGCCGGTCAACTACCGCGGCCGGGTCGGCGAGTCGAAGATCACCGGCACGCTGAAGGGCACCCTGCGTACCGGCTTCGCGATGATCGCGCTCATCCTCCGCTACCGGGTCGCGCGATGAGCGTGCGGACGGCGGCGGTCGTCGTCGCCCTGGCGGCGGCGCTGCCCTACCTGCCGACGCTCGACAACTACTTCGTGCAGGACGACTTCGGCGTCGTCGCCCTGCTGGCCAGCAAGCCGGCCGGCTACTTCCCGCGCTGGTTCGTGACGACCTGGATGGAGGACATCTGGGGTTACACCCCCGACGAGATCCGGCCGTTTCCGGCGGTGTCGTACCAGATCGCGGCGCAGTTCGGCGCCGGGTCGCCGGTGGCCAACCACGTCGTCAACATCGCGTTCCACGCCGTGAACGCGGGGCTGGTGCTGGCGGTGGCCCTCGAGGCCGCCGGCCTGGCGCTGGGCCCGGCCGCCGCCGCCGCGGTCGTGTTCGCCGTGCTGCCGATGCAGACCGAGTCGGTGGCGTGGATCACCGGCCGCGTCGACTCGATGCCGGCGTGCTTCTTCCTGGCGTCGTTCCTGGCGTTCGTGCGCTGGCGCGCCGGGGGCCGCGCGCGGGCCTATTGGTGGGCGGTCGGCTGGTGCGTCGTGGCGCTGTTCTCGAAGCAGAACACCGTCGTGCTCGGGCCGTGCCTGGTGGCGTACGACCTGCTCGTCCGGCGCGCCCCGGTGCGGCTGTCGTGGTCGTGGCTGCGGCCGTACGTGCCGTTCGCGCTGCTCACACTGGCCTATCTGGCGCTGCGCTACGCGCTGTTCGGCGAGGTGGCCCGCGAGGGCGCCTTGAACGCCCGCCAGTTCGCCATCTTCAGCGCCGACCTCGCCATGCACCTCAAGCGGCTGGTCTACGGCGAACCGGGCGTGGCGGCGCCGGGGCTGCGCGTGGCCGGGTGGGTCGCGGCGATCGCGGTCGGCACCGCGGCGTACGGCATCGCGGTCGTCGGGCGGCGCGCCGCGCCGCTGGCGGCCGTCGCGGGGTTCTTCGGCGTGGTCTGGATCGGGCTCAACGTGGCGCCGACGCTGGTCGCCGGCTACGCGTCGCCGCGGCACATGTACCTGGCGTCGGTGGGCTGGGCGATCACGCTCGCCGTGCCCCTCGACCTGCTGTGGCGGCGCGAAACGCGTGCGGCGCGACTCGCCGCAACGGCGCTGGCCGTCGCGGCCATCGGTGTCTACGGGCTGCAGCTGCGGCGCGAGGTGGCCCTGTGGGAGGTGCGCGCCGAGGTGTCGCGCCATGCCGTGGCCGATCTGGAGCGCGAGGCGGCCGCACGGCCAGCGGGCACGCTGGTCCTCGCCGGGGCGCCGCCGCGCAGCTTCAACTTCGCGGTGCCGCACGCGCTGCGTCCGCCGTTCACCTCGACGGACCTCACGACCCGCCTGCGGGTGGTCACCCATTCGTCGCTCCACTGCTGCCCGGCGCACCTGTGGGAGCCGCACACCCGTGGCCTGCTGCGGTCGTGGCTCGACGACCCGACGCATCCGCCGGTGGTCGTCCTGCATTGGAACGCGACGACCGGCGCGGTCACGGCGGTGGACGACACGGCGCAGCCGTTCGTGCGCGCGCTGGTGCCGGTGTTGGCCGAGACGCGGGACGTCGCGTCGCTCGACGCGACGCTGGTGAACGTGATCGACAAGCTGACCGGCGGCGATGCGGGCCCGGGACACTGAGCTGCACGTGATGACCGCACCCGACGACCTGGTCGTGCCGTTCGCGGTGACGCCGCCGCCGCTGACCGCGGCGTTCGACCACGCGGCCTGGCACCTGGCCGCCCCGGTGACCATCGACGCGCTGTGGAACGGCACGCCGGCACCCGCGGCGTTGGGCACCACGGCGCGACTGTGTTGGACGGCCCACGGGTTATGGGTGGGATTCGACTGCACGTACGTCGAGCTCGACGTCGATGCCGAGCCAGATACGGCGGTGGAGCGTGTCGGCCTGTGGGACCGCGACGTGTGCGAGATCTTCGTGCGCTCCGCCCGCGAGCCCCACGCCGGCAGCTACAAGGAGTTCGAGGTGGCGCCGACGGCGCAGTGGTGCGACCTGGCCATCCACCAACCGCGTGTGGACGTGGACTGGCGATGGCAGAGCGGCATGCGCACGGCGGCGGCGATCGACGCCGCCGCCGCCCGCTTCCGCGCCGTCATGCAGATCCCCTTCGCCGCCTTCGGTGGAGTGCCTGAGGCCGGCGATCGTTGGCACGCCAACCTCTTCCGCATCGCGCGCGCCGGCGGCAAGCGGCACTACCTGGCGTGGGCGCCAACCGACACGCCGGCGCCCGACTTCCACGTCCCGGCGCGGTTCGTGCCGCTCGTCTTCGCCGGCCTCTGAACTACGCGCCCGCGGTGGCGTTCACCGCCGACACCGCCAGGTGCGTCAGCTTGTGGTTCGCCGCCTTCTCCTGGTCGAGGATGCTGCTGAGCAGGTCGTGCGCTTCGGTGTTGCCGAGCACCTTGGCCCACTCGCGCAGCGAGCCGTAGCGCGAGATCTCGTAGTGCTCGATGGCCTGGCAGCAACCGATGAGCGCCGCGTCGAGCGCGTCGTCCGATGCCTCGTCGAGCACGCGATCGGTCTCGGCGATCAAGCCGTCGATGGCCGGGCATTGCTCGCCGCCGGCGTCCTTGCCCAGCGTGCCGAAGACCTGCTGCAGCGTCTTGACGTGGCCCTTGGTCTCGGCGAGGTGCGCCGTCAAGGCTGCCTTCAGCTCGGGATGGTTGGCCGCCTTCTGCGCCTTCGGAATGGCCTTCGTCAGCGCCTGCTCGGCGTAATAGATGTCCTGCAGCGTGTGTTCGAAGACGTCGGCGAGCGATTCCATGGTCGGCCCCCTTGCGGCACGGCGTGGGCCCCAGTACCCCGCCGCCCGAGACGAGCGGAGCACACCGCATGCCAGCCCGAAGCCGCGGCGATCCACGCCGGCGGCCGCGGCGGTGAGTAGTCCGTTGCTCAGGTCGGGCGTCGAGGCGCCGTCCATGAGGCGCCGGCGCGTCAACGTGATCCCGCCACCACCGGACGAGATCCGCGGATACCGCCTGGTCCGTGGCCGTGTCCCACTGGTCAGGCGAGCCGTGCTACCCTGCGCGGCTTGCCGACGCCGCGACACGCGGCTCCTTCCAGACATCCCGGGCGTGTCGGGCCGAGCATCGAGGAGGCCGCATGGCGCAACCGAACGAAGCGAGACTGAACGAGTTGGTCGGCAAGATGCTCGGCGACTTGGGCGGCGCGTTCAGCGTGCCCACGGTGCGCCTGGGCCTTCGCCTCGGGCTCTTCGCCACCTTGCACCGTCATGGACCGCTGACCAGTGACGGCCTCGCCGAGAAGGCCGGGGGCTTCACGCCGCGTTACGTGCGGGAGTGGGCGCTGGCCCAGAGCGCCAACGGCTACATCGACTACGAGCCCGCGACCGAGACTTTCAGCCTGTCGCCCGAGCAGGCCATGGTGTTCGCGATGCCGGATAGCCCGGTCTTCCTGGCCGGTGCGTTCGATCTCGTCGCGGCGATGATCGAAGGCGAGCCGAAGGTCGAGCACTCCTTCAGGACGGGCGGCGGCGTTCGGTGGGGCGACACGGCCGGGTGCCTGTTCTGCGCCACCGGGGCCTTCTTCCGGCCGGGCTACGTCAACAACATCGTCCAGCACTGGCTGCCGGCCCTCGACGGCATGGCCGACAAGATGCGCGCCGGCGCCAAGGTCGCCGACGTCGGCTGCGGGGTCGGCTTCTCCACGTTGTTGATGGCCCGGGCCTTCCCCAACAGCCGGTTCGTCGGATTCGATTTCCACGAGCCGTCCATCGAATCGGCCCGCCAGCATGCCCGCGAGCACGGCCTGGATACGCAGGTGCGCTTCGAGTGCGCGACCGCCAAGGACATCACCGAGAAGGAGTTCGATCTGGTGACGTTCTACGACTGCCTGCACGACATGGGCGACCCCCGGGGGTGCGCGGCGCACATGCGGAAGATCATCAAGGAGGACGGCGCCTGGATGATCGTCGAACCCATCGCCGGTGACCGCGCTGCGGACAACATGAACGCAGTCGGCCGGCTCTACTACAACGCCTCGACCATGATTTGCCTGCCGACGTCGCTCGACCAGGAAGTCGGCGAAGGGCTGGGGGCCCAAGCCGGCGAAGCCCGATTGACGGAAGTGGTCCGCGCCGGCGGATTCTCGCGCGTCCGGCGGGCCACGGAAGGCCCGTTCAACATGGTGCTGGAAGCGCGGGCGTAGGCGCGCGGCGGCGAGCTGGATGGTACCGGTACGGGGATTCGAACCCCGGTCCCGTGGCTGAGAACCACGTGTCCTGACCCCTAGACGATACCGGCACGGGTCGCGCGAACGTTTTAGGTTACCGACCGGCCGCGGCACTGTCAACCTCGCGGCGCTGGCGGCTATCATCAGGCGATGCGGATGTTGAAGCGCGCGCTGCTGGTGCTGATCGTGCTCGCCGCCGGCTCCGCCGGCGCCGCCTGGGTGCTGGCCGGCCGGGAGGCCGGTCCGGCCATCGAGGTGAAGAGCCCGGCCAAGTTCATCGGCCAGGCCGGCTCGCTCGAGCTGTTCGTGGACGCGCCCGCGGGGCGGCTCACGCGGCTCACCGCCACCATCACGCAAGGCGATCAGACCATCCCGGTCTTCGCGCTCGACGGCGCCGGCGACGCCGCGGCGGATCCGGCGGCCGAGGTGAAGCAGGCGTCGTCCGACCGGCTGTGGGTGATCCGCCCGCTCGGCAAGCAGGCACAGCCGGCCCTGGTCGCCGGCAAGGCCACGCTGACGGTCACGGCGGCGCGCCCGGTGCTGTTCGGCTACCGCGAGGCGGTCAGCACGACGACGCGGGAGGTCGAGGTGCGGCTCGATCCGCCGCGCGTGGCCATTCTCTCCACGCATCACTTCCTCAATCTCGGCGGGTCCGAGTTCGTGGTGCTGCGCGCCACGCCTGCCGATGTCGCTGCCGGCGTGCGCGTCGGCGATCAGTCGTTCCCGGCGTTCCCGGGCAGCGCGGTCGGCCTCGCCGACCCGGCGGTGCGCGTCGCCTTCTTCGCCCTGCCGTTCGACCAGGACGCCGCGACGCCGGTCACGGTGTTCGCGCGGGACGAGGCCGGCAACGAGGCCACCGCGCGGATGGACCGCCAGGCGTTCCCGAAGCGTTTCCAGCGCTCGCGGATTCCCATCGACCGCGCCTTCCTGGACAAGGTGGTGCCAGCGATCGCGTCGAACACGCCGTCGCTCGGCCTCACCGTGAACGCCGGTGGCGACCTGCTCCCAGCGTTCCTCACCATCAACCGCGACCTGCGCCAGCAGAACAACCAGGCCATCGCCGCGCTGGCCGCGAAGACCGCCGCCGAGATGCGCTGGCAGGAGGCGTTCGCGCAGCTCGGCAACACCCAGGTGGAGTCGCGCTTCGCCGATCACCGCACCTACGTGTTCGAGGGCCAGGAGGTCGATCAGCAGACCCACCTCGGGTTCGATCTGGCCTCCACCGCGCAGGCGCCGGTGACCGCCGCCAACCGCGGCGTCGTGGTGCACGCGGCGTATCTCGGCATCTACGGCAACTGCGTGGTCGTCGATCACGGCCTGGGCGTGCAGTCGCTCTACGCGCACCTGTCGTCGATGGACGTGAAGGACGGCGACGCCGTGGAGAAGGGCCAGACGCTGGGCCGTTCAGGCGTCACCGGTCTGGCTGGCGGCGACCACCTGCACTTCACGATGCTGGTCGGCGGCGTGCAGGTGAACCCGGTGGAGTGGTGGGATCCGCACTGGATGGAAGACCGCGTCTTCCGCAAGATCCGCGAGGCCGGCGGCAACGCGCCGGCCGCGAAGTGATGGCCGGCACCACGCGACGCGTGTCGGGCTGGCTCGGCATCACGCTGGCCATCACCGGGACCGCGGCGGCGTGCGGCGGCACCGCGCCGCCCTCGACCACCACGCCGCCCGCCACGATCGATCCCGCAACGACTGGCACCGTCACCGGCCGCGTCACGATCACCGGCACGCCGCCAGCGGCGACGATGCTGCGCCTCGACGGCGACAAGACCTGCGCGACGTTCTTCCCCGGCGCGCGGCGCCCCACCGAAACCTGGGTGGTCGGCGCCAATGGCGGCCTGGCCAACGTGTTCGTGCACGTGACCGGCGGCCTCGACGGCCGCAGCTATCCGATCCCGGCCGAGCCGGTGGTGATCGATCAGCAGCGCTGCTGGTACACACCGCGGGTCGTCGGCGTGCGCGTCGGCCAGCCGCTGCAGATCCTCAACTCCGATCCGCTGCTCCACAACGTCCGCGCCAACGCCGCGGCGAACGAGCCGTTCAACCAGGGACAGCCGGTGCAGGGCACGCGCTACTCGCACACGTTCTCGGTAGCCGAGGTGATGGTGCCGATGAAGTGCGACGTCCATGCGTGGATGAACGCGTGGGTCGGCGTCGTCAACCACCCCTACTTCGCCGTCACCGGCCCCGATGGCGCCTTCACGCTGCCGGGCCTGCCGGCCGGCACCTACACCGTCGAGGCGTGGCACGAGGCCGGCGGCACGCAGTCGGGCACGGTGACGGTCACCGCGCAAGGCACGGCGACGCTCGCCCTCGCCTTCACGGCGCCCGCGACATGAGCGAGCCGACACCCACCACGCATCCGGCGGCGACGCCCGCCGACCTGCCGGCCGCCGCGCACGCGCCGTCGGCGTTCGCCGACTACGTCACGCTGACCAAGCCGCGGCTCAACCTCCTGGTGGTGATGACCACCTGTGTCGCCTACTACGTGGGGCGCCGGGCCGGCGCGCCGCTCGCCGAGTTCGTGCACACGGTGGCGGGCACGACGCTGGTCGCGGCCGGGGCGTCGGCGCTGAACCAGGTGTGGGAGCGCGACACCGACAAGCTGATGCGGCGCACGCGGCGGCGGCCGATGCCCGATGCGCGGCTCGGGACGACGCCGGCGCTGGCGTTCGGCGTGGCGCTCACCCTGGCCGGCGTCGCCGAGCTGTGGGCGTTCGTCAATCCGCTGTCGGCGCTGGTGGCGTTCGTGACCATGCTCACCTACGTGATCTGGTACACGCCGCTCAAGCTGCGCTCGTCGCTGTCGACCATCGTCGGCGCGATTCCCGGCGCGCTGCCGGCGCTCATCGGCTGGGCCGCGGCCACCAACGCCCTGTCGCTGCCGGGGTGGGCGCTCTTCGCCATCGTTTTCTTCTGGCAGATGCCGCACTTCCTGGCCATCGCCTGGATGCACCGCGACGACTACGCCCGCGCCGGCATGCCGCTGCTGCCGGTGCTCGAGCCCGACGGCGGCAGCACCGGACGGCAGGCCGTGCTCTACGCGGCGGCGACGATTCCGGTGAGCCTGCTGCCCACCGCGGTGGGCCTGGCCGGGCCGCGCTTCCTGGCCGCGGCGCTGGTGCTCGGCGCGATCGTGCTGTGGCTGGCGTTCGAGTTCGCGGCGACCCGCTCGCACGCGTCGGCGCGCCGGCTGTTCTTCGCGACGATCATCTACCTGCCGCTGCTCTGGGTCGTGCTCGTCCTCGATCACGGATAGAGCAGATACTTCGCGCGCCGGCGGCGCCAGCCGGCTTCCGCGCCGGCCCAACCCGCGGCGATCGCCGCCGGATCCTCCCCCGCCCGCAGCCGCGCGAAGTCGGCGCGCGAACCGAGCAGCCGTTCCGACGTCTTCTTGTCGAAGGCGTCGCCGTGCAGCTTCCACAGCGCCGACGCGATCTCGACGCCGAGGCGGGCCGGCTGCAGCGCCTCGCGATTGGTGACGACCATGAAGACGCCCTGACACGCCTGCCCGGCGTGGACGCTGGTGCTGGGCGTGAAACTCACCGGATAGAAGCGGACGCCGGCCAGGCCGCGGGCGTTCAGCGCCTGGGCCAGCCGCGGGCCGTCGATCCACGGCGCGCCGATCTGCTCGAACGGCTGGTCGGTGCCGCGCCCCACCGAGATGTTGCCGTATTCGAGCGCGCCGATGCCCGGATAGAGCGTGGCCTGGGTGAGGTTGCGCATGTTGGGCGACGGGTTCACCCAGGTGAGCCCGGTGTGGTCGAACCACTGATCGCGCCGCCACCCTTCGAGCCGCACCACGGTGAGGTCGGCGCCGATCGAACGCTCGGCGTTGAAGAGCTGCGCCAGCTCGCCCAGCGTGAGGCCGTGGCGGATCGGCATCGGCAGGTAGGCGATGAAGCTGAGCAGGTCGTCGTCGGGCAGCGGCCCCTCGATCTGCCAGCCGCCGATCGGGTTGGGCCGGTCGAGCACGACGACGCGGATCTTGCGCTTCGCCGCCTCCTCCATCACGTAGCCCATCGTCGCCGGGTAGGTGTAGAAGCGCGCGCCGACGTCCTGCAGGTCGAGCACCAGCGTGTCGAGGCCCTGCAGCATCTCGTCGGTGGGCCGTCGCGTGGCGCCGTAGAGCGAGTGGATCGGCAGGCCGGTGGCCTCGTCCTTCGACGACGGCACGTCCTCGTCGAGCACGCCGCGAATGCCGTGTTCGGGGCTGAAGAGCGCCACCAGCGACACGCCGGGCGCTTTGTGCAGCAGGTCGATGGTCGTGGCGCCGCTGGCGGCGCGGCCGGTGTGGTTGGTGACGAGCCCCACCTTGCGGCCCTGCAGCAGCGCGAAGCCGTCGCGGGCCAGCACGTCGATGCCGGTGAGCACACGGGTGGTCGGCGTGCCGGTGACCGGACGCGCCGGGTCGGCGGCGGCGCCGAAGTCGGTGCCGGTATTCCGCAGCATCGTCGGGTTGTCGACGCCGGCGCCGCCGGTGAGCGCCGCCGCGGCGATGGTCGCCACCCGCGCGCGCAGCGGCGTCACGTCGCCGACGCCGTCGGGATGCAGACGGCTCGACAGGAAGACGACGAAGGGCTGCGTGCGCGGGTCGACCCACAGCGACGTGCCGGTGAAGCCGGTGTGGCCGAACGAGCCGATCGGCATCAGCTCGCCGCGGTTGCCCGAGAAGCTGGTGTCCACGTCCCAGCCGAGGCCGCGCTGCGCCGCCATGCCGGCCGGCGTCGCCGGCGCGATCATCTTGGCGACGGTGAGCGGCGCCAGCACGCGCCGCGGGCCCAGCGCGCCGCCGCCGAGCAGCATCCGCGCGAAGCGGGTCATGTCGCGGGCCGTGCTGAACAGCCCGGCGTGGCCGGCCACGCCGCCCATGCGCCGCGCCGTCGGGTCGTGCACCACGCCGCGCAGCGGTTCGCTCTCCGGCGCCTTGCAGGGCCAGGCGTCGAGGAAGCGGCAGCGTTCGGTGGGCGCGATGCGGCCGACGCGTTCGAGCGGCGGCTGGAAGCCGGTGTCGGTCATGCCGAGCGGCGCGAAGACGTGGCGCGCGACGTACTGCTCCAGCGGCAGCCCTGACGCCCGCGCCACGATGTGGCCGAGCAGGAAGAAGTTGATGTCGCTGTAGACGAACTGCGCGCCGGGCGGCGCCGTCGGCACCTCGTTGACGGCCAGGTCGATGGCCGCCTCGTACCCTTTCCACGGCTCGCCGAGGTCGACGTCGGGCCGCAGGCCCGAGACGTGGGTGAGCAGGTGGCGGATCGTGATGCCGCCCTTGCCGAAGCGCTCGAAGCCAGGCACCCAGGACGCCACCGGGTCGGTCAGGCGCAGGCGGCCCTGCTCCACCAGCTGCATCACCGCCGTGGTCGTCGCCACCACCTTGGTGAGCGACGCCATGTCGAAGATGGTGTCGAGCGTCATCGGCTCGGCCACCGGCGCCACGGCGCGCTGGCCGAACACCTTCTCGTAGATCACCGTGTCGCCCCGGCCCACCACCACCACGGCGCCGGGCAACTGGCGGGCGGCGATGGCCGCTGTCACCACCTCGTCGATGCCGGCCAGCCGGGCCGGATCCACCCCGGCCAGACGGGCCACCGGACCCGGTCGGGCGGCCGGTTGCGACCAGGCGGCCGGCGGCGGTGTCCAAAGGAGTAACAGCAGGGTCCCGAGGACGACCGGACGGGCGCGGCGGGGCTCGGCGCTGGGCATGGCGGACACCGCGCGCTAGCATATACTTGGAAGGTTTTCCGGATTTCCAGGGAGAGACACTACGATGCGTGAAAGCCTGAAGCTGTCGCTCGCGGCTCTGGTGGTCGTGCTGCTCGGCGCACTCCCGGTGGCGGCCCAGACCGGTCGCATCGGCGGCGTGGTGAAGGACGACAAGGGTCAGCCCCTCAAGGGCGCCACGGTGGTGGCCGAGAACCCCAACGCCTCACCGCCCTCGTTCACGGCCACGACCGACGACAAGGGCCGGTTTTCGATCATCGGCCTGCGCGCCGGCAACTGGAAGCTCACCGCCCAGGCGCCCGGCTTCCAGCCGTCGGTCGGCAACGTGCCCATCCGCACCATCGGCACGCCGAATCCGCCGGTAGAGTTCACGCTGGCCCCAGGCGCGGCCGGTCCGGCGGGCGCCCTGGCCGGCGTCAACACCAAGGAACTGCAGACCGAGCTGGCCGCGGCCGACGCCAAGCTGAGCGCCAACGACTTCGACGGCGCCATCGCCGCCTACCAGGCCATGCTCACCAAGGTGCCGGCGCTCACCATGCTGCACCTGCAGATCGGGCGGGCCCAGCGCGGCAAGAAGGACTACGACGGCGCCCTGGCGTCGTACAAGGCGCTGCTCGCGGCCGACCCCAACAACGAGCGCGCCAAGATCGAGGTGGGCATGACCAACCTCGAAAAGGGCGACTTCGCCGCCGCCGAGACCGCGCTTACCGAAGCGTCGCAGAGCACCAGCGCCAGCCGCGAGGTGTTCTACAACCTGGGCGAGGTCAAGTTCGCCAAGGGCGAGACCGACGCGGCGATGGCCGCCTACCAGCGCGCCATCGACATCGACGCCAACTGGGCCAAGCCCTACTTCAAGATGGGCCTGGGCAAGCTGCAGAAGGCTGACATGCCGGGCGCCCTCGAGATGATGGAGAAGGTGATCGCGGTCGAGCCCAATTCGCAGGAAGCGGGCCAGGCCAAGGCCCTCATCGAGCAGCTGAAGAAGGGCTAGCCCTTCGCGCTCGATGTCAGTCAGCGCCACCCGGCGGCCCACCGGGCCGCCGGGCTCGGCCTCCCGGCGGCGCCAACGCCGCGTCCTGGTCATCCTCGGCCTCGTGGCCGTCGCCGTCATCGGCGCGGCCCTCCTGGGCTGGCGCTTCGCCCGCGAGTCGTCGCCCGTCACCGGGCCCATCCTCCTCGTCTCGATCGATCCGCTGCGTGCCGACCGGCTCGGCGTGTACGGCGGCGGCGGTCCGGCCACGCCTCACCTCGACCAGCTCGCCGGCGACGGCGTGGTCTTCACGCGCGCGTCCACGCACTCCGCGTCGAGCCTGCCCGCGCATCTCTCGCTGCTGACCGGCCAGCTGCCCTTCGAACACGGCGTGCGCGACGACGTCGGGTTCCGCCTCGCCGACGACGTGGAGACGCTGGCCGCGCGGCTGGCGAGCCGCGGCTTCTCGACCGGCGGCGCGGTCTCGACGGTGCTGCTCGATCCGCGGACTGGCGCCGACCGCGGCTTCTCGCACTTCGACGCCGAGCGGCCGCGGCCGGCCGCGGCGCCACTCTCCGCGCCCGATCCGCTCGAACGCGACAGCGCGGCCACGGCGCGCGCTGCCGTGGCATGGCTCGACGCCCAGGAGTCGCCGCGGCTCTTCTACCTGCTCCAGTTGAACGGCGTCGCCGCCCCGCCGGTCGCCGCCACGGCTCCGGGGAGTGCGCGCGGCCTCGGCAACAGTGAGGCTCAGGCGGTTGGCGCCGCCGACGCGGCGCTCGGCAGCGTGCTCGACAGCCTGCGGCGAAAGGGCTGGTACGACGACGCGCTGGTGATGGTGACGTCGGCGCACGGCGGCAGCCCCGACAGCGGCGGCGATCCCGGCCGCGGCTATACCTTGGAGGATCCGGTGCGCCGGGTGCCGTTCGTGGTGAAGATGCCCGGCGAGCCCGAGGCGCGCCAGGTCGTCACGCCGCTGCAGCACATCGACATCGCTCCGACGGTGCTCGATCTCGTCCGGGCGCCTGGCGACTCCACGCTGCGTGGCCGGTCGTTTCGCGCGCTGCTCGAAGGCGACGACGAGGGGCCGGCCGAGCATCCGGCGTATGCCGAAGCCATGGCGGGATCGCTGCGCTTCGGCTGGGCCGCGCTGATCGAGCCCGCCGACGGCGGCAGCACCGCCGCGAGCCGCCCGGCGACGCCGTCGATCGTCAGCGACGCCGAGCGCGACGCGCTGGCGCGCCTCGGCGAGATCGCACCGACGCTGCTGCCGCTCGCTGGTCCCGCCAGCGACGCGCGGCCGGATCCGCGGACGATGGGTCCGGTCCTGGAGAACTACCGGCAGGCGGCGCGCCATGATGCCGACCGCGCATTCGCCGCGGCGATCGACGTCTACGGACGCGTGGTTGCGGCACTCCCCGACGACGCCAACGCCTGGTATCGGATCGGTCTCGCGGCGGCGCGGCTCGGCCGGGCCGAGTCGGCGCTCACCGCGTTCGATCGCGTGGAGGCGCTGCGCCCCGGGCGCGGCGACGGGTTGCTGGCGGCAGCGCGATTCGAAGCCCAGAGGGGCGCCGACGAGGCCGCGGCCGCGCGGCTCACCGCATGGCTCGACGCGGCCGACGCCGACACCCCGGCCGAGGCGCGCGCCGCCGCCCATGGCCTGCTCGCCGACATCGCGGCGACGCGAGCCCGGCCAGCCGAGGCACGGGCGCAGGCCGCGCTGGCGGAAGAGGCCCTCCCCGGCATGCCGTTCGGCACGTTCGTCGACGCCCGGCTGCTGCACGACGCCGGCGAGTACGCGAAGGCCCTCGCGGCCTTCGACGAGGTGGCGACGGCGCTCGACGGACGTACCAGCGGGTTCGACGGGCTGGACTGGTATCGCGGCGACACGCTGGTCCGCCTGGCGCGTCCCGACGACGCCCGCGACGCGTTCGAGCGCGCGATCGCCGCCGCCCCGTTCGACGTGCGCGCCTACGTCAGCCTGGCCACGCTGCATCACGCCCAAGGCCGGCACGACGACGCCGTGGCCACCGTGGACCGGCTGCTCGTGGCGGTGCCGACTCCCGCGGGGTGGACGGCGGCGGCACGGCTGTGGACGGCGATCGGCGAACCCGAGCTGGCGGCGTCCGCCCGCGCGTCGATCGGCGAGCGCTTCAAGGACGAGCCCGGACTGCGGCAGCGCTGAATCGATCCTCCGCGGGGCGAACGGCGCATGTAGGGCAGCTCTAAAGTGTGCGACGGCCGCACATGGGTGACGGTTCGACGTCAGGACA
>CAYUAX010000107.1:0-15704 GCA_964442845.1 uncultured Bifidobacteriaceae bacterium
TACTGGATCAGTTGCACAGGTTGGACCTTCCCGACAACGCACATCTCTACACTTTCAACCATGCCGCAGAATCAGCGCCTGGAGTTCCCATCTTCTTGGAAAGTTGGGACCTGCAGGCTGCGCTTCGCCTCAGGCTGAGCCGGACGGACATCCGCGTCTTCCCTGTGTTCAGGGGAGCAGCTTTCCACTGCACGCAGGAGGATCTCCAGCCGACCTTTCTACCCACGCCGTACGAATCTGAGGTCGGCCACACGAGTCGCTACGGAACTACAGTCCTTGTGGACGCGATGACCGGGAACTCAGCGACGATTCGGACACAAGCGGAGTGTCACGCCGCGCTTTCGCGATTCGTTCCAGGACGCCCTCCGATGCGGTACTGACGTCGCCTCGTGTGCAGCTCGTCGCACGTTTCCTCACTCGATACGTAATCTGCGTTGGGCCATCGCGACGAGCTCGTGTGGGTCCCCGACCACCCCCCCGCCTTGCGCCAGGTCCGGCTTGCCGCCGCCCTTGCCGCCGAACTGCGCGACGAGCGCCTTGAGCACGGCCGACGCGTCGAGTGCCACGTCGGCGGCGCGCGCGACCACGACCAGCGCCGGCGAAGTCGTCGAGAACACGGCGGCAGCCACGCCGGCGTGTGCCGCCGCCGCGGTGGCCACCGCCTTGAGGCCGGGGGCGTCCCAGCCGTCGAGGGCCGTGGCGATGACGATGCGTCCGTTCACGCGCTCCCCCGCCGCGACGAGCCCGGCGGCGACGTGCGTGGCCAGCTGCTCCTGGAACCCTCGGCCGGTGCGGGCCAGCGCCTTGTTCTCGCCCTGCAGCCGCTCGATCGCCGGCGCCAGCTCGGCGGGCGACACCGACAGCACCCGATTGGCCGCGGCAAACGCGTCGCGCCACTCGCGCAGGCGGCCCAGGGCGCGGCCGCCGCACTGGAACTCCACCCGCGTGCCGCCCTTGAACTTCTCCCAGCCTGTGACGGCGATCACGCCGATGCCGCCGGTGCGGGCCACGTGCGTGCCGCCGCACGCCGACAGATCGACGTCGTCGATCTCGACGAGGCGCAGCGTGCCGGTGCGGCCGCTCTCCTTCCGCAGCGGCAGCGCCGCCGCCGCCTCGGCGCTGACGAACCGCACCGTCACCGGCCGGTCCTCCCAGACCACGCGGTTGGCCTCGGTTTCGGCGCTGGCGATCTCGGCCGGCGACACGAGCCGGTGCAGGTCGATGGTCGCGCTGGCCGTGCCCAGGTGAAAACTCTCGGTGCGCGCCTGACCGGTCCGCTCGAAGGCCGCCGACAACACGTGCTGCCCGGTGTGCTGCTGCATGTGATCGAAGCGGCGCGTCCAGTCGATGACGCCGTGCACGCGCGCCCCGACGTCGAGCGGCCCGTCGAGCACGTGCACGAGGCGGCCGTCGTCGTGGTCCACCACGTCCACGACCCGACGATCGCCCAGCGTGCCGAGGTCGTGCGGCTGGCCGCCGGAGGTGGGATAGAAGACGGTGGCGTCGAGCGTGACCTCGTAACGGTCGCCGGTGGCGATGCAGCCGGTGACCACGGCGTCAGTGGCCCGGCGGTAGGCGTCGGTGTAGTAGAGACGGTCGGTCATGGGCGGATGGGCGTGGCGACGAGCGGATCGGCCACGCCGGCGTCGGCGAAGCCGGCGGCGCGCAGCCGGCAGCTGTCGCAGCGTCCGCACGGCTGGCCGTCGGCGCCGGGATCGTAGCAGCTGTGAGTCAGGCCGTAGTCGAGGCCGAGCGTGGTGCCGAGGCGGACGATGTCGGCCTTCGACAGCTCGAGCAGCGGCGCGTGCACGCGGAACCCGCGGCCCTCGACCCCGGCCTTGGTGGCCAGGTTGGCCAGCGCCTCGAAGGCGCGGATGAACTCGGGCCGGCAATCGGGATATCCCGAGTAGTCGAGTGCGTTCACGCCGAGCACCAGGTCCTGTGCTTCGAGCACCTCGGCCCAGCCGAGCGCCAGCGACAGGAACACGGTGTTGCGGGCCGGCACGTAGGTGACGGGAATCGCCGCCGGATCGATCGGCTGATCCTTGGGCACGGCGATGTCGGCGGTGAGCGCCGAGCCGCCCATGCGCGACAGATCGACCTCGAGTTCCAGGTGGCGGCTGACGCCAAGGGCGGCGGCCACCCGGCGCGCCGCGGCGAGCTCCGCCGCGTGGCGCTGGCCGTAGCGGATGGTCAGGGCGTACAGGTCGAAGCCGTCGCGGCGGGCCACGGCGGCGGCCGTATACGAATCCAGGCCCCCGCTCAGGAGGACGACGGCGCGCGGCATGTCTCATTGTCCGTCATCGCGCGCAGGCGTTCTAGAATCGCAGCATGCGTCCGTACCTGGTGTGCGCGGTGATGCTGACGACGGCGGCATGCGCGGCGGATCCGGCTGGCACGCCGGTCGGCACCGCGCCGACGGTCACCGTCGCGGCGGCGCCGGTGACGGCCGACGGCGCCGGTCCAGGCGGCGTGCCGACGCTCGAGATTCCCCGTGACACCGCGCAGGTCGGCGTCCGCCTGCGCGGCGAACTGGGGGATCTCGACGGCTTGATCGCCGAGATCGCTCCGGCCGCCGCGCCCGACGAGATCCGCCGCTGGCGCGTCGACCCGGCCCCGGCCGCGGCCGACGGCGCCACCGCGATGGTCACCCTGCCGCCGCACGCCATCCCCGATGGCGCCTACGTGATCACCGTCTGGGAGGGCGACGCGCGCGTCGTCGCCCGCTACACGTTCCACGCTCGAAAGGCCTCGTAGCCGCCAGTGACACCTCCTCTCTCCGACCGGCCGTCCCTCGCCGATCGCCTGGCGGCGACGCCGCTCTTCTGGAAGCTGCCGGCGCGCGCGCGCCGCGCAGTGGTCGAACGCGGTGTCGCGCGCCAGCTCGCGCCCGGTCATCGCCTGCTCGACGCCGGCGCCGCCAACCGCGCGCTGTTCATCGTCGTGGACGGCGGCGTCGATGTCCTGCTGCCCGGCGCCGACGCACCGCACGTCCACCTCGGTCCCGGAGAATGCGTCGGCGAGCTGTCGCTCATCGACGGCAAGCCGGTGTCGGCCGACGTCGTCGCCGCGGTGCCGACGACGGTCCTCGAGCTGACAGAGGATCACGTCTGGGCGCTCATCGACTCCAGCGCCGTGTTCGCCCGCAATCTGCTGCGCATGCTGGCCGGCCGGGTCCGCCACGACCACACCGTGCTCGCCGCGTCGAGCGGCGCCCGCCGTCACTTCGAGCGGCTGTCGCTGGTGGACAGCCTGACTGGCCTGCACAACCGACGCTGGTTCGACACGATGTTTCCACTGCAGGCGGCCCGGCTCCAGCAGGAGGGCCGCCCCGGCGCGCTGCTGATGGTGGACGTCGATGGCTTCAAGACGCTCAACGACGTCCACGGCCACGACGTCGGCGACCGCGTGTTGCGCCGCCTGGGCGCCACGCTCACCGCCGGACTGCGCCCCGGCGACCTGCTGGCCCGCTACGGCGGCGAGGAGTTCGTGGTGCTGGTGGCCGACGTCGACGACCGCGCCGCCCGCGAGGTGGCCGAGCGGCTGCGTCAACTGGTGGCGGTGCCGCCGCCGGACATGCCGGCGTGCACGGTGTCGCTGGGCATCGCGGTCGTGAAGGTCGGCGAACCGTTCGACGCGCTGATCCGGCGTGCCGACACGGCGCTCTTCCGCGCCAAGCACGGCGGACGGAATCTGGTGTCGGACTGACTAGCGGCTAGGGGCTAGCGGCTAGACTCCACGGGCATTCGCGTCCCAGATGTACTTGTGGACCTGCAGCTGCACGCGGGCCGGCAGGCGGTCGGCGAGCACCCACTCCGCCAGCGTCTTCGGATCGAGCACGCCGTGCACCGGCGACAGGTGGATGGCCGCCACTTTGGCCGCCAGGCTCTCGCGGGCGATGACCGCGGCGGCGTAGTCGTAATCGGCGCGATCGCGGACGACGAACTTCACCTCGTCGTGCGGCCGCAGCCGCGCGAAGTTGGCGGCGTCGTGCTTCGCGGCCTCGCCGCTGCCCGGGCACTTCACGTCCATCACGGCGGTGACGTGGGCCGGCACGTCGCCGATGCTGCGATGGCCGCCGGTCTCGACCAGCACCCGCAAGCCGGCGTCGTGCAGGCGGTCCATCAGCGGGTAGACGTCCTGCTGCAGCAGCGGCTCGCCGCCGGTCACCTCCACCAGCGGACAACCGAAGGCGCGCACTTCGGCGACGACGTCGTCGACGGTCCGTTTCGTCCCTTCGTGGAACGCATACGGACTGTCGCACCAGGTGCAGCGCAGATCGCAGGCGGTGAGCCGCACGAACACGCACGGCTGCCCGGCGTAGCTCGACTCGCCCTGGATCGAGTGGAAGATCTCGTTGATGGTCAGCATCGGCACGGCCCTGGACGCCGCCGCAATCGACTATTGTACCCGCCGCGATGAGCATCCGCGTCGGCACCTCCGGGTGGAGCTACCCCGGCGGCCGGGGCACGTGGAACGGCGTGTTCTACCCGCCCAAGGGGGCACGTCCGCGCGGCTTCGACGAGCTGGAGTTCTACGCCCGCTGGTTCGACGTCGTCGAGGTGAACGCCACCTTCTACGGCCAGCCGCGGCCGCAGGTCACGGCCAGGTGGGCGGCGCGCACGCCGGCGGACTTCGAGTTCGCGGTCAAGCTGTACCAGAAGTTCACCCACCCGGCGATGTTCCGCGAGCAGGCCGCCGAGGCCGCGCCCGACGCCGATGCCGCGTGGCTCGATCAAGCCGGCACGGTGCGCCAGGCCGACGTGGACGAATTCCGCGCCGGGCTCGACCCGCTGGCCGCTGCCGGCAAGCTCGGGCCGGTGCTGGTGCAGTTCCCGCCCAGCTTCATCGCGACGCCGCCGGCCATCGACTACCTGGGCTGGCTGCTGCGCACCTTCGGCGACTACCGGCTGGCGGTGGAACTGCGGCATCGCTCGTGGAGCGACCAGGAGGCCGACACCGCGGCGCTGCTCGCCGCCTACGGCGCCGCCTGGGTGCTCATCGACGAACCGAAGTTCGAGTTCTCGGTGCGGCAGCGCTGGAGCGCCGTCGGCGCGGCCGACGGCGCCGCCGACGCCCTCGCCTACATGCGCTTCCACGGCCGTAACGCCGCCGAGTGGTGGCGCCACGCCGCGGCCGAGGATCGCTACAACTACCTCTACACCGAGCGGGAGCTGCAGCCGTTCGCGACCGCGGCGACCTCAGCCGGCGCCTCCCTGAAGAAGGCGTATCTCTTCTTCAACAACCACTTCTCGGCGCAGGGCGTGGCCAACGCCGTGCAACTGCGGCGACAGCTCGGGCAGCCGGTGCCAGAACCGCTGCCCCCGGACCTCGTGGCGAAGTTTCCGTGGCTGGCGTGAACGATCCAACGGCCCTCACTTCACCGTCATGCGCTTGATGACGTCCTCGGCCTGCGTCTTCTGCACGATGTCCAGCCCGCTGATGACGCGGCCGAACACCGTGTACTGGCCGTTGAGGCGCGGCGTCGCCGCCAGCGTCACGTACATCTGGCTGTCGGCCTTGGCCGGATCGCCGGCGTGGGCCATGGCCACGGCGCCGATCACGTGCGTGCGGGTCTTCGAGATCTCGGCGACGCCGATCGGCTTGCCGCTGCCGCCGGTGCCCCAGCGATCCTTCTTGGTCATGTCGCGGGTCTGCGGGTCGCCCCACTGGATGACGAAGCCGGGAACCACGCGGTGGATGCGCATGCCGTTGTAGAAGCGCGACTTGACCAGTTCCAGGATGCGCGCCACGGTGCGCGGCGCCTCGGCGGGGTAGGTCTCGAACTCGAACACGCCTCTCGACGTCTCGACGACGATCACCGGACCGGCGGGCGTGGCCGGGGCCTGCGCCCAGGCGGACGCGGACATCAGGGCGACGAGGGCGAGGCTCAGCACGAGCCGGGGCAAGCCGGTGAACATCAGGACGCTCCTTTTCTCGAGAGGCCGACCCTCGTCACGGCGAGGCGGGGGCAGTCGGCGGCGATGGCACAGTCTCCGCACCGAGGGTACACCGGCCGGCAGGTATTTTGACCCCAGGTGACCAGGAACAGGTTGACCCGCGGCCACCAGCGCGCATCGAGGGCCGTGTAGAGCGCCTGTTCGGTCTCTTCGGGGGTCCGGGTCCGCACCCACCCCAGCCGGTTGGCGATCCTGTGCACGTGGGTGTCCACGCAGATGTGCCGGTGGCTGCGAAAGGCCAGGATCAGCACCAGCGTCGCCGTCTTGCGGCCGACGCCGGGCAGCGTCACCAGATCGTCGAGCGACGCCGGCACGCGGCCGCCGAAGTGCTCGACCAGCCGGCGGCTCGCCGCCTTCACGTGCTCCGCCTTGTTGCGGTAGAAGCTGACCGGGTAGATCAGCCGCTCGATCTCCCGCACCGGCAGCGCCGCCACCGCCCTTGGGGTGCGCGCCCGTGCGAACAGCCGCGTCGAGGCCGCCAGCGTCGTCGCGTCCTGGGTGCGGGCCGAGAGCAGCGTCGCGATCAGAATCTTGAAGGGGTCGTCCTGCTGGCTGGCGGAGATCTTCTCCACCGCCGGCAGCTCGAGGCCGTCGATCGACCGGGCGATCGTGCCGAACACACGGGCGACCAGCGCCGGGGCCGGCCGCGCCGTCCGCCGCCGGCCACGAGTCGTCGCGGCCTTCGGCGAGAGCGGCCTCATGGCACGGGCGTGACGGCCGGCTGGCCGGACAGCACGGCCAGGACGTTGGAAACCGCCAGGTCGGCCATCGCCGTGCGGGTCTCGGTCGTCGCGCTGGCCAGGTGCGGGATGAGCAGCGCGTTCTCGAGCGTCAGCAGATCGGGATGGACGACCGGCTCCTTCTCGTAGACGTCGAGCGCGGCGCCGGCGATCACGCGTTCCCGCAGCGCCCAGGCCAGCGCCGCCTCGTCCACCACCGGGCCACGCGACGTGTTGACGATGTAGGCGGAGCGGCGCATCCTCGCCAGCGCCTTCTGATCGATGAGATGGGTCGTCTGCGGCGTGAGGTTGACGTGCAGCGACACGACGTCCGAGGTGGCGAGCAGGCGGTCCAGGGGCATGGCGGTGGCGTTCTCGGCATCCACCACGAACTGATCCGTATAGGCCACCGTCATCCCGAACGCCGACGCCTTGGCCGCCACGGCGCGCGCGATCCGGCCCATCCCGACCAGGCCGAGCTGCTTGCCGCGCAGCTCCATGCCGAGCAGATGGTCGAGGGCCCAGCCCTTCCACCGGCCGGCGCGCAGTTCGCGCTCGCCTTCGCCGAGCCGCCGCGTCACCGCCAGGATCAGCGCCCAGGTGAAGTCGGCGCAGGCATTGGTCAGCACGTCCGGGGTATTGCAGGCGACGACGTTGCGGGCGCGGCAGGCGGCGACGTCGATGTTGTTGAAGCCCACGGCGACGTTGGCGACGACCTTCAGCGACGGCCCGGCGGCGTCGAGCACGGCCTCGTCGACGGTGTCGGTGAGGAGGCAGATCAGCGCGTCCTTGCCGGCGACGCGGGCCAGCAGCTCGGCGCGTGGAATCGCCGCGGGCTCGGTGTGCAGATCCAGCGTGCACGTCGATTCGAGCCTGGCGAGCACTGACGAGGGCAGGCGGCGGGTGACCAGGACCTTGGGTGTCATGTGCGTCCGGGAGAAGGCTCAGTGGCCGTAGCAGAGGCAGTGCCCGCAGTGGTTGCAGGTCACCGACGGTTCGATCACGCACTCCACGTCACCGGGGGCGCGGCCGACGTGGAAGCGGGCGACGGCAATCGGCGCCGCTGCGCCGGGTGCCGGCAGCGGCGCCGCGAGCGTCACGGCCGGCGCCGGCGGCGCGGCCGCAGGGCCGAGATGCCGGGCGATGGCGTCCCTGACCAGGGCTCGCACCTGCTGTTCGTCCATCGGCCGCTACTCCGCCACGTCCACGTGATCGACGATGCCGACGATTGCCGCGTCGACCGGGGCGCCCTTGCGGCCCAGCGCTTCGGCGCCGGCGCGCCCTTCGATCACCACCAGCACGCGTTCGCTCACGCCGGCGCCCACCGAATCCACCGCCAGCAGCGTCGTGCCGGTGGCCACGCCCTGCGGCGTCTCGGGCTGCACGAGCAGCAGCGTGGCGCCGGCGAACTGCGGGCGCTTGTGCGTGCTCACTGCCTGCCCCACCACGCGTCCGAGGATCATTCCCCCACCGTCCAGTGGTCCAGAATGCCGACGATGCCGGCATCGGCCGGCGGCTCGGCGGGGTGGAAGGGAAACGAGGCTTCCTTGCCGCGGACGAAGAACACGCGCTGGCCGACGCCGGCGCCGACGCTGTCGACGGCCACGAGCGGCCGACCCGTGTCCTGGCCGTCGGCGCTCAGCGGCTGGAGCAGCAGCAGCGGCACGCCGGCATAGCCCGGATCCTTGCGCGAGGACACCACGTCGCCGATCACGCGGGCAATCTGCATCTAGTTGGCCAGGTCCACGGCGTCGACGATGCCGACGACGGCGGCATCCACCGGACAGTCCTTGAGGCCGGCGGCCATCCGCGCGGAGCTGCCGCTGACGATGAGCACGGTCTCGCCGACGCCGGCGTCCACCGTGTCGATCGCGACCAGGTGATTGCCGTCGAGCTTGCCCTGGGGATCGACTGGCCGCGCCAGCAACAGCTTGCTCGCGACCAGCCGCGGGTCCTTGCGCGTGGCCACGACGGTGCCGACGATCCTGGCGAGAAGCATGGCGGCGGCCCGACGGCGGAGCGTCCTGCTCAGCCCTTGCTGTTGGCCTTGCCGATCGGCAGCACGTCCTCGAGATTGGCGTGCGGGCGCGGAATCACGTGCACCGACACCAGCTCGCCGACCCGGCGGGCGGCGGCGGCCCCGGCATCGGTGGCGGCCTTCACCGCGGCGACGTCGCCGCGGACCACGGCGGTCACGTACCCGGCGCCGATCTTCTCCCAGCCGACGAGGGTGACCTTGGCCGCCTTCACCATGGCGTCGGCCGCCTCGATCATCGCGACCAGCCCCTTCGTCTCGACCATGCCGAGCGCTTCGCCCATTCGATGCCTCCGCGTCCGGCCGCGCGGGCCGATCGCCTATCTCACGCTGCGCACGGCCTCGTCGATGAGGGCCGTCAGCTCGCCGTATGTTAGCCGAATCCCATCGCCGCCGTCGGACCGATCGCCGGCCGCCGGGAGGGCGGGCGTGTCGGGCACCAGACGCCGGGTCGGCGACGACGGCGCGTCGACGATCTGGCAGTCGGCGGCAGCCGCGGCGTCGCCTTCGGCGCAGATCGGCGCCGGCGCGGCGATGCCGTACATACCGCGCAGCCCCTGCAGCCGCGCCACCTCCTCGCGCGAGATCAGGTGCTCGCGCCCCAGCAGGCGGGCGACGAGGCTGATCTTGGCGAAGTGCTCGATGGTCTCCATGCGGTGGTAGGCCGTGAACAGGTCGGGGGCCACCGCCAGGGCGCCGTGATTGGCGAGCAGCAGGCCGTCATGGGCCTTGATGTAGCCGCGGATCGCCGCCGGCAGTTCGGCGGTGGACGGCGTGGCGTACTCGGCGATGGGAATGCCGCCCAGCGTGGTGATCACCTCGGCCAGTACCGCCCGGGTCAACGGCACGCCGGCCACCGCAAAGCCGGTCGCGGTCGCCGGATGCGCGTGCACCACCGCGCCGATGTCGGGCCGCTGGTGGTACACCTCGAGGTGCAACTTCAGCTCCGACGACGCGTCGCGGGCGCCGGTCAGCTTGCCGCCGCCGAGGTCGGTGACGACGAGCATGTCCGGGGTCATGAACCCCTTCGACACGCTCTTCGGGGTGGTGAGCACGCGGTCACCGGCGAGGCGCACGCTGATGTTGCCGTCGTTGGCGGCGACGAAGCCCTGCTGCCACAACCGCCGCCCCACCTCGACGATGTCGAGACGGGCCTGCTGTTCGTCGTGGATCATGCCCGGCCCGCGTACTCGGCGCGGCAGCGCTCGGAGCAGAACCAGTGCGTGGCGCCGCCGGCAGTGAGGCTCAGGGCCTTGCCGGGCACGACGAACGTGCCGCACACCGGATCCTTGGTCATCTTCACCGGCGCCGGCGTGCTGCCCGGTGAGGCCGGCCGCGGTCCGCGGGCACCCTGGGCCACGCCGCCGAACAGCCGCCCGAACGCACGGATGGCGAACAGCACCATCAGGACGAACAGGAAGACGCGCAGCGCCACGTCAGTTTCCTGAGGACGGCCCCCCGCCGGGGTGCGCCTGCTGCAGGCCCTCGAGCGCCTTGCGCGCCGCCTGGGCCTCGGGGCTGTTCGGCGCGGTGGCGATCACCTGCTGCCAGGCGGCACTGGCGCCGGCCAGGTCCTGCTTGCCGAACGCCTTGACGATGCCCATGTTGAGCATCGTCTTGGTGTGTGCGGGGTCGATCTTCAGCGACCGCTCGAACTGCGCAATCGCCTTGTCGGGCTGGTTCGTGTAGTAGTACGCCACGCCGAGGTCGGTGGAGACGTTGGCGTCGGCGGGCTGCAGGCGCAGCGCGTCTTCGTACCACTGCACCGCGTCGCTGTAACGCTCGGCGTCGAAATACATGTTGCCGAGCTGCACCCGCGGCGCCGGGTTGGTCGGCTCGCTGCCGGCGCTCGCCACCAGCGTCTTGAGCCGCGCCTCGTCGAGGGGCGGCGGCGGTTGCCGCCCCTCAGCGGCAGCCGAGTCGGGAGCGGCAGCGGCAGCCGGCGCGACGACCGGCCGGGCCGACTGCTGGCTGCCGAGGATCCAGCCGACGATGACGCCGAACAGGATGCCGGACAAGGCGAAGGCGATGGAGTCGGCGCGCATGGGCAGGGCGCGGCCGCACGGCCGCGCCGATCAGAATAACAACGTCTGTCGCAACCAGTCCACCACGGCGGTGGCCAGTTCGCCGTCGCGCTCCAGCAGCGGCGAGCCGTGGGCGGGCACCGAGGACAGCCGCAGCTGGCGGTTGGGCGACGCCTCCTCGGTGAGGGCGCGCGCGGTCCGCAGGGCGTAGGGATCCTCGGTGCTGGCGACCAACAGCAGGGGCCGGGCGCCCAACTTGCGGAGTCCGGCCTCGAGGCGCACGCCGCGGTAATCGGCGGCGGGCGACAGCAGTGCCACCGCCCGCACGGCGGCCGATTCGCCGGCGGCGAGCAGCGCGACCGTGGCGCCGAACGACGCCCCGACGATGCCGATGGCGCCGGGCGTCAGGTCGCCCCGCGCCGCCAGCCACGCCACGGCGGCCTGGACGTCGAGGGCCATCGCGGCCGATGGCGCCGCCGAGCCCGACGACCCGCCGTGCCCGCGCAGGTCCACGGCCAGCGCCGCGGCCCCGGCCGCCTGGAGCCGCTCGGCAAAGGCGCGCCAGTCGTCACGGCTGCGGGTGAGCATGTGCACGAGCACCACCGCCGGCGCCGGGCCACGCGCCGACGGGTAGTAGGTGGCGGCCAGCGTCGTGCCGTCGGCGGCACGCAGCTGGACTGGCTGGGCGACGGCAACCGACGGCACGAGCGCCAGCGCCAGCGCCACCAGCGCGGCGGCCCTGGTGGTCCGATGCGGACCACGGGTCATCCGCCGACCTCGACGGCCTCCAGGTAGTCGCGCACCGCGGCGGCGAGGCCGACGAACAGGGCATGGCTGATCAGCGCGTGGCCGATCGACACCTCGGCCAGATGCGGCAGCGTGCGGAACAGCGGCAGGTTGGAAAGGTCGAGGTCGTGGCCGGCATTGACGCCGAGCCCGAGCGCGTGCGCCCGCTCGGCGGCGGCGGCGCACGCCGCGAAGCCGGCGGCGCCAGTGCCGCGTTCGAACGCCCGCGCAAAGGGCTCGGTGTAGATCTCGATGCGATCGGCGCCGAGGTCGGCGGCCCACGCCACCGCCGCGACGTCGGGATCGACGAAGAGGCTGACGCGGACGCCGGCCCGCTGCAGCTCGGCGATCACCCCGGCCAGCGCGGCGCGCGGCGTCCCCGCCGGCCAGCCGGCTTCACTCGTGATCTCGCCGGCCTTCACCGGGACGAGGGTGCACTGGTGCGGCCGCACCTCGTGGACCAGGGCCAGCAGATCGGGCCGGGGATCGCCCTCGATGTTGTATTCGACGGTGTCGCGCCGCGGCGCGAGCAGCGCCGCCAGGTCACGGACGTCGCCCGGTGTGATGTGCCGCTGGTCGGCGCGCGGGTGCACGGTGACGCCGCGGGCCCCGGCGTCGAGTACCACCTGCACGGCCTCGACGAGCGACGGCACGTGCCCGCCGCGCGAGTTGCGCAGGGTCGCCACCTTGTTGACGTTCACGGACAAGCGGACCATCGGGGCTCGGGGCTCGGGGCTCGGGGCTCGGGAGAGCCCAGCCTATCCCAGGTGGGTGCGGACGGCGGCGGCGATCTCCTCCGCCCACGCCTGGATCTCGTGCTGGTCGCGGCCCTCGAGCATGATCCGCAGCAGCGGCTCGGTGCCGGAGTAGCGCACCAGCAGCCGGCCGTGGCCGTCGAGACGGCGCTCGACGTCGCGCATCGCCGCCGCGACCGCCGGCACGGTCTCGATGCCGACGCGCTCGCGGACGCGGACGTTGACCAGCACCTGCGGATAGGTGGTGAGCGCGCCGGCCAGATCGGCGAGGGCGCGGCCGGTCGCCGCCATCGTCCGCAGCACGTGCAGCGCGGTGGCGATGCCGTCGCCGGTGAACAGGTGGTCGGCGAAGATCACGTGGCCCGACTGCTCGCCGCCGAGCGACAGGCCGCGCTTCAGCATCTCCTCCATCACGTACTTGTCGCCGACCGGGCAGCGGACGAGCGCGAGGCCGCGGTCCTTCAGCGCCAGTTCGAGGCCGATGTTGCTCATCACCGTGGCGACCAGCGCGTCGCCGGTGAGCCGGCCGTCGCGGCGCAGCTGCTCGGCGCAGATGAGCATCACGGCGTCGCCGTCGACGCGCCGGCCGTGATGATCGACGAACAGCGCACGGTCGCCGTCGCCGTCGAAGGCCACGCCCAGGGCCGCGCCGCGCTCGACGACCCGCGCCTGCAGCACGTCCATCGCCGTCGATCCGCAGCCGCGGTTGATGTTGCGGCCGTCGGGCGACACGCCGATGGCGTCGACGGCGAAGCCGAGCGCGGCGAGCAGCGCCGGCGCCACGTCGGTGGTGGCGCCGTTGGCGCAATCCACCACGATCGGCGTGCCGGCGAGCGGCCCGGCCTCGGGCAGCACCCGTCTCAGGTGGTCGAGGTAATGCGGCACCAGTTCGGGTCGCGGCTGGGCGTGGCGGCCGCTGCCCTCGCCGACCGCCCACGACGGGTCGGCGACGAGCGCCTCGACGGCCCGCTCCTCGGCCTCGGTGAACTTCTCGCCCGCGCCCGAGAACACCTTGAGGCCGTTGTCGCGATACGGGTTGTGCGAGGCCGAAATGACGACGCCGAGATCGAAGCCGTCGCTCCGGGTCAGGTACGCGACGGCCGGCGTCGGCACCACACCCAGGCTGCCCACGTCGGCGCCGGCGCTGGCGAAACCGCGCGCCAGCGCATCCTCGATCCACGGCCCCGACTCACGGGTATCGCGGCCGAGCAGCACGCGCAGGCCGCGGCCGCCGTGGGCGCGCACCAGCGCCGCCGCTACTCTGGCGATGGTCTCGGGGTCGAGTGGCGCGCGCCCGGCCTCGCCGCGGATGCCGTCGGTCCCGAAGAGCTTCACGTCTCCCTCATGGTCTGCGGCCGCCGAGCCGCACCGACGGCGGCGCGATCGATCGGACGACGAAGCGCGGCGACGACTCGGCGTGGACGGTGGCCTCGCGGCCCGGCGCCACGGCGTCGAGCGCGTCGACGAAGAGCAGGATGTCGCCCGGGGTGAGCCCGGTCACGACGTCGGCCGCGCCCTGCACGACGACCGCCGCGGCCGCCGGGATCGCCACGGCACCGGGCGGTCCGCCGCGGACCGCGATCGGCACCGCCGCGACGGTCCGTTCCGTCGTATCGGCCGAAACCGTCACCGTCACCACCGCCGTGCCGGCCCCGCCCGACAGGCGGACCCCCGACTCGGGCAGATCGAGCGCGACGGCCTCGCGGACCAGGGTCGTCGCCCGTTCGACCGAGACCGGTTCGGTCGGCACCTCGGTCAGCACGGCGACGGCGCTCTCGGGCCCTTCGACCCGCACCTGCGACGGCGTGACCGAGACGTTGGTCACGCTGTGGCCGGGCACCGGCGTGCCCTCGATCTGCGGCCGCACCGGCAGCAGACGGACCGCACGGCCCTCGAACGACAACGTCAACGTCGCCGGGGTGATCTGCAGCACCTCCACGCCGTACGGCGCGGTAGCCAGGGTGGAGGTCAGCGCGAACAGCCGCCGTCCCGGCCGGGCGCCATCGAGGTCGACGACGACCGACAGGTCGCCCGGGCCGAGGCCCGACAGCTGGCTCGCCGGACCGCGCAGCCGCACCGACACGGTATCGGGCACCGACCCCACCAGCTCGAGGCCCTCGGGTGCCCGCTGCAGCTCCAGGCCGACCCGCAGCGTGCGCTCGACGATCGGATCGCCGGCGACGACCAGCCAGAGCAGGACCGCGACGGCGATCGACAGCACCTTGAGCCCGATGTGGCGGACGGGGAAGAGAGCCATCAGTCCATGGTCGCCGCGGCGAGGCGGCGTTCGGCACGCGGCTGGTTGCGCTTGACCAGCGCGCGCAGGCGGCCGCGCAGCGCGTCGGCGGTGAGCCCGCGCTCGATGCGGCCGTCGAGCACCACCGAGATGCTGCCGGTCTCTTCGGAGACCACCAGAGCCACGGCGTCGTTTTCCTCGGTGACGCCCAGCGCGGCGCGATGCCGTGAGCCCAGCTCGCGGGCCAGCTTGGGGTTGGCGCTGAGCGGCAGAAAGCAGGCCGCCGCGGCGATGCGGTCGCCCTGGACGATCACCGCGCCGTCGTGCAGCGGCGAGGTCGGCTGGAACAGGCTGACCAGCAGGTCGTAGGTCAGGCGGGCATCGATCGGGATGCCGCTCTCGATGTAGTTGCGCAGGCCGATGTGCCGCTCGACGACCACCAGTGCGCCAATCTGCTTGGCGGCCAGCGTCTCGAGGGCGACCACCAGCTCCTCGACCACGTCCTCGTCGGGTTCGACGCGGCGCAGGTAGCGGAAGAACGGCCCGCGCCCGAAGTGGACCAGGGCCCGCCGGATGTCGGTCTGCAGCAGGACGATGGCGGCGAACACCACGTAGCCGACGACGTTGCGGATCAGCCAGTTGATGGTCGCCAGGCCGAGCGCCTGCGAGGCGTAGAACAGCGCGACGATGGCGCCGATTGCCACCGCCATCTGGGCCGCCCGCGTGCCGCGGATCAGCTTCAGCAGCTCGTAGACGATCACCGCGACGATCGCGATGTCGAGCAGATCCCAGCCGGTGACCGGCGGCCGCGCCAGGAGGGCATCGAGCCAGGACATAGAAGGGCGGGGCTCGGGTCCCGGGGCTCGGGGCTCGGGCGTTCAGCCCGCGCGGTCGCGCGACCGCGCCTCCCTCTCACCTGGTATCCGTGCCGTGCTCCCGAATCATATCCGCGGCCCGCACGACCTGCACCATCTCGGCGACGGCGTGGACGCGCACCACGTGGGCGCCGGCGAGCACCGCCGCGGTCACCGCCGCCGCGGTCGGCCAGTCGCGCTCGGCGGCCGGCGCGTGGCCGGCGGCCGCCGCCAGGAACGACTTGCGCGACGGCCCGACGAGCACGGGGCGGCCCAGGGCGGCCAGCGTGGCGACGCCGGCCAGGGCGGCGGCGCTGTGCTCGGCCCGCTTGGCG
>CAYUAX010000108.1:0-13741 GCA_964442845.1 uncultured Bifidobacteriaceae bacterium
CGCCGGGTGACGCGCGCGCTCGGGCCGGTGCGGGAACTCGACGTGGCCCTGGCGCTCTTCGACGACCTGGCCGCCGCGCACCCCCTGGGCGCGCCGGCGGCGAGCGCCGTGCGCCGCCGCCTCGGCCGCGCCCGTGACGCCGCTCGACGCCACGCGCGTGCGACGCTGTCGGCGTCGCGGCAGCGGCAGCTGGCGGCCGACCTCGAGGCGTTGTCGACCGTGGCCCCGGCCGATGCCGCGGCGCGGATTGGCACCGCCGTGGATGCCCGGGTACTGCGGCGCGTCGCGGCCGTGCGGTCGGCGCTGCACGCCTCAGGCGCGATGTACGTGCCCGAGCGCCTGCACCAGGTGCGAATCGCCGTGAAGCGGCTCCGCTACGCACTCGAGGTGGCGGTCGCCGCCCGGCGTACGCGCGCCACCGCGCGCCTGACGTCGCTCAAGGACCTCCAGGACCTGCTCGGCCGGGCCCACGACCTGCACGTCCTCGGCGAGCGGATTCGCGAAGTGCAGACCGGCGTGGTCCGCGTGTCGCGGGCCACGGCCGCCGATCTCGAGGGCCTGGTCACGCGCATCGACGTCGCCTGCCGGGCCGAACACGCCGCCTTCATGACGCGCCGCGCCGGCCTGCGGGCGCTGTGCGACGCCCTCGATCCCCCGGCCGTGGCCACGGCGTCGCGCCGTACCTCGGTCGCCTGAATCCCCCGTGCCGACTTCTCTCGAGCTGTATCTCGTCCGCCATGCCGTGGCCGCGCTGCGCGGCCCGGATTACCCCGACGACGCCGAACGCCCGCTCACGCCGGAGGGCGTCGATCGCTGGCGGCGCTCGGCGGCCGGCCTGCGCGAACTCGGCGTGGTGGTGGATCTCGTCGTCACCAGCCCGTTCGCCCGGGCCCGCGAGACGGCGGAGATCCTCGCCGCCACCTTGAAGCCCAAGCCCAAGCTGATCAGCGCCGACGCACTGCGGCCCGGCCGCAAGCCGGCCGAGGCCCTGGCCCTCATCGCGAAGTACGCCGCGGCGCCGCGCGGTCCGTCGCGGTTGGCTTTCGTCGGCCACGAGCCGGACCTGAGCGAACTGGCGGCGCGGCTGCTCGGCGCCAAGGGGCTCATCGAGTTCAAGAAGGGCGCGGTCTGCCGCCTCGACGTGGACCGGGCGATGCCGGGCGGACCGGGCGTGCTGCGGTGGTTCCTGCCGCCGCGCGCGCTGCGTGGCCTCGCCCCGTGACGCCGGCGCTCGTCGTCATCAACCCGATCTCCGGTGCCGGCCGGCCCGACGGCGGCGGCGCCGCCGAAGTGGAACTGGCGCGCCGGACGCTCGCCGACGCCGGGTTCGCCGCCAGCGTCGTCGTCACCACCGGTCCGGGCCACGCCACCGCGGCCACCCGGCAGGCGTGCGCCGACGGCGTCGGCCTGGTGGTGGCCTGGGGCGGCGACGGCACGATGAACGAGATCGCGCGCGTGCTGGCGTTCGGTCCGGTGCCGCTGGCGCTGGTGCCGGCCGGCTCCGGCAACGGCCTGGCGCGTGACCTCGGCGTGCCGCGCCAGCCGGCCGCCGCGCTCGCGGTCGCCGCCACCGGACGGCGCTGGCGCATCGACGCCGGCAGCGTCAACGACGCGCTGTTCTTCAACGTGGCCGGCCTCGGCCTCGACGCCCGCATCGCCCACGCCTTCGCGGCGTCGCGCGGGCGCCGCGGCCTGCGCCGCTACTTCGAGCTGACCGCGCGCGAGTTGACGACCTACCGCGCGCAGCCCATCGGCGTCACCTGGGACCAGGGCCAGCTCGAGACGCCGGCGTTGTTCGTGGCGCTGGCCAACTCTCGCCAGTACGGCGGCCACGGCTGCATCGCCCCACGCGCCGTCCTCGACGATGGGCAGTTGGAACTGGTCGTCGTCGGCGACCTGTCGTGGTGGCAGGTGATCGCGCGGGTGCCGGCGTTCTTTCGCGGCACTCTCGCGCCCGGGCCGAATCTTGCGATGCAGCCGTTCCGCACGGCGCGGATCGCGCCGGCCAGCCGCGTCGAACTGCACCTCGACGGCGAACCGGCGGCTGGCGCCGACGCCTACGACGTTCGCGTGCATCCGGCGGCGATCACCGTCGTCGCCCCGCGGCATCCGTAACTCGTTGATTTGCTGGAGCTTGGCTGGTCGCCTGTAGATGTTTCAGGGAATTTACATCTGTCATCGCAGGCGCGGGGCAGGATCGGGGAGCGCGGGTTCGCGCCTCCCATGACGCCTTTCGCCAAGACCCTGCACAAGGACTCCCACACTCGCCGCTACGAGATCCTGCCCGACGCCAACGGCTGGCGGGTAGTCGAGCGCGAGGACAGCCGCGTGATTCGCGATGCCGTCTATTCCGACTGGCACCGTGTGGAACGGGCGCGGCGGGCCTTCGTCATCGAGATGTCCAGCCTGCGCGACGAAGGCTGGACCGACGCGCGGAACTGACCGCGGCCGGCTATTCGACGAAGCGGTAGCCGAGGCCGACGACGGTTTCGATCTGCCGTCCGGCGGCGCCGAGCTTGGCGCGCAGCCGGCCGACGTGCACGTCCACCGAGCGCGTCTCGATCAGGCGGTCGTAGCCCCAGACCCGCTCCAGCAGGCGGTCGCGCGACAGCACGCGGTTGCGGTTCTCCACCAGGTAGCGCAGCAGCTCGAACTCGCGCCGCGTGAGCTTCACCGACTCGCCGTCCACTTCGACCGACACGGCGTCGAAGTCGGCGGTGAGATGCGCCCCCTGGTAGACCGCCGGCACCGGGGCCGCGGCTGCGGGACGGCCGCGCCGCAGCGCCGCCCGCACCCGCGCCGCCAGCTCGCGCGGGCTGAAGGGCTTGGTCACGTAGTCGTCGGCGCCGATGTCGAGCCCGGCCACGCGCTCGCCCTCGCTGGCGCTGGCCGTCACCATGATGATCGGCACGGTGGCCGTCGCCGGCCGCTGGCGCAGGATGCGGCACACTTCCAGGCCGCTCAGGACCGGCAGGTTGAGATCGAGCAGCACCAGGTCGGGCGGCTGCTCGGTGCACGCCTTGAGCGCGCCGTCGCCGCTGACGGCGACCTCCACCTCGATGTCGCCGCCGCGCTCCAGGGTGTGGCGGATGAGGTCGGCGATGTCCTGCTCGTCTTCGACGACGAGCACCCGGCGTCGTCCGCCGCGCGGCACCGGCACGGGCCGGGGCTGGTTCGCCGGCCGGATCTCGCCGCGGCTGGCGTTGTGGAGACCGCTGGCGGCCTCCCCTCGAATCGGGACGCGGCCGGGCGCATCGGCGTGGACCTGTAGTGGCATCGCCTCACGCTACCGAGAGGACGTTGCCGGGCCGTGTCGGGGTCGTTAATTCTGTGTTACCCGGCGTCACACCACCGTGCCGGGGGCAATCACGGCGCCTTTGGGCACCACCAGGATGCCGTCGCGGATGACGTAGTTCGGGCCGTCGGCGTGGGTGACGCCGGCGGCGTTCACCAGCCGGGCGCCGGCACCGATGCGCGCGTTCTTGTCGACGATCACACGGTCGAGCTCGACGTCGGGGCCGATGCCGAGCGGCACCGCCGGGCCGCCGCCGCGCGGCGCGCTGTCGTAGAAGTCGGCGCCGAGCAGCACCGAGCGGCGGATGCGGGCCCCGGCGCCGATCGCGGAGCGGATACCCACCACCGAGTCCTCGACCACGGCCCGGCCGATGTCGCAGCCTTCGGCCACCAGCGTGCGGGCCAGCCGCGCGTCGTCGACCCTCGACGGCGGCAGGAAGCGCGCGTGCGTGAAGATCGGCCGCTTCGGATCGTAGAAGCTGAACGGCGCGTCCGGCTGGGTGAGCATGATGTTGGCGTCGTAGAACGACGCCACCGTGCCGACGTCGGCCCAATAGCTGTCGTGCAGGTGAGCGACGACGTGGTAGCGATCGAGCGCTGCCGGTATCAGCTCGCGGCCGAAGTCGTGCCCCTGCTCGCTGCCCAGCAGGTCGAACAGCACGTCGCGGGTGAAGACGTAGATGCCCATCGAGGCGACGAACGGCCGGGCCGCATCCTCGGGCATGAACGTCGATCCCGGTGGCGCGCTGCGGCCGATCTCGGCGAGCCACGCCGACGACGGCTTCTCCTCGAAGCGGTGGATGGCGCCGCGCTGATCGAAGTGGAAGATGCCCATGCCCACCGCGCCGTCGGCGTCCACCGGCAGGGCCGCGAGGGTCACGTCGGCCTGGCGATCGACGTGGGCGTCGAGCAGCTGGGCGTAGTCCATCCGGTAGAGGTGGTCGCCGGCGAGGATCAAGTAGTAGTCGGCGTCGTACTGGGCGAAGTGGCGGGCGGCCTTGCGGACGGCGTCGGCCGTGCCCTGGAACCACGCGGTGCTCTCGGGGGTCTGCTCGGCGGCCAGGATCTCGACGAAGCCGTTCGAGAACCGGTCCATCCGGTAGGCGCCGGCGATGTGACGGTTGAGCGACGCCGAGTTGAACTGCGTGAGCACGAAGATGCGGCGCAGGTCGGCGTGCAGGCAGTTGCTGATCGGGACGTCGATCAGCCGGTACTTGCCGCCGATCGGGACGGCCGGCTTCGAGCGGTGCTGGGTGAGCGGAAACAGGCGGCTGCCCTGGCCGCCGCCGAGGATGAGCGCGAGGGTGTCCCGCATCGCCCCGAAGTGTACGTGCGAGGCGTGCAGTGCACCAACCTGTGCGTTGCGCCGCTGTCGCGCCGTCGCCGCCCGGAGGTCATGCCGGCACCCTACGATCGGCCGGCGAGTGGGTCCCGGGCCTCGTCTCGCCGTGGTGGTCTGCGCGCACAACGAGGCCGCGTTCCTGGCGCCATGCCTGCACTCGCTGCTGGCGCAGACCCGGGTGCCCGACGAGATCGTCGTCGTCGACAACGCCAGCACCGACGCCACCGCTGCCGTCGCGGCCGCGGTGCCCGGCGTGCGGGTGGTGCGCGAACCGCGCAAGGGCCTGGTCGTCGCCCGTGAGTGCGGCCGGCACGCCACGACGGCGCCGCTGCTGCTGTTCCTCGATGCCGACTGCCGTGCGCCGCTGCAGTGGGTGGAGCGGATCGAGCGGCGCTTCCTGCAGCGCCCCGACCTGCTGGCGCTGTCGGGCTCCTATCGCTTCTACGACTGGCATTGGTTCGGCCGGACGCTCATCCGCGCCTACGACTACACGGTCGGCCCGGCGACGCACGTGCTGGTCAAACGCGTGCTGAACGCCGGGGTGGTGTTCTACGGCGGCAACTTCGCGGTGCGCGCCGCGGCGCTCGCCGCGATCGGCGGCTTCGACACGTCGATCGAGTTCCACGGCGAGGACACCAATCTCGGCCGCCGACTGCACGCCATCGGGCTGGTCGAACTGCGCACCGACTGCTACGTGCACACCTCGGCGCGCCGCTATCGGGCCATGGGGCTCTGGGCCGTGATCGGACTCTACGTCCGCAACTTCTGGTCCGAAGTACTGCGCCACCGGCCCAGCGATCGCGCGCACCTCGACGTCCGCTGACGCGGCCGCAGGTTTTGCGCGGTCGTCGCCCGCCCGCCACCGATCCGTGATGTCAGATGCCCAAACTCATCGCCAGGATCCCGGATCGCCACCCGGTGTCGCCCGATCCCAGCGGGCGGTCGCCGGACGGGACGACGCCGGCGAGGAGGCGACATGAAGCTCGATACCCACGTCCACACGTGGCACTCTGGGAACACCACGATCCGACCGCTGCGGCGCGTGATGCGCGAGTCCTACAACACGCCCGAGCGGGTCTACGCGCTCGCCAAGGTGCGCGGCATGGACCTGGTGACGGTTACCGACCACGATCAGATCAGCGGCGCGCTCAGCCTCGGCCCGTGCGCCGACGTCGTCGTCGGCTGCGAGGTGACCGGCGTGTTTCCCGACGACGGCGTCCGCGTCCACCTCAACGTCTTCGGCCTCACGCCCGACACCCACCGCGAGATCCAGCGGCTGCGCCACGACGTGCGCACGCTTTTGCCGTACGTGTCGAGCCAGGGCCTGTTCCTCTCGCTCAACCACGTGGCCAGCGGCATCAACGGCCCGCTCACCGCGGCGCACGTCGCCGCGCTGCTGCCGTGGGTCGACGGCCTCGAAGTGCGCAACGGGTCGCGCCTGGCGACGCAGAACCGCACCGCCTGGTGCCTGGCCGAAGCGGCAGGCAAGGCGATGCTGGGCGGCAGCGACGCGCACACCGAGCGCGGCATCGGCGGCACCTGGACCGAGGTGCCCGGGGCGACGACGGCGGCGCAGTTCTTCGCCGGCCTGCGGACGGGGAAGGGCGTCGTCGGCGGCCGTCACGGCCACCAGGGCACGATGTCGTCCGATATCCTCCGGTTCGCGACCAACCTGTGCCTCGAACAGGGGCGAGACGCCGTGCGCAGTCCCTGGTCGTGGCGCGGCCCGGCGCTGGTGACCGTCGCCGCACTGCTCGGGCTGCCGCTGGTGGCCGCGGCGCTGGTCGGCGGACTCGTGCACTTCGTCCACGAGCAGCGCTTCAACCGCGACCTGCTGTTCGACCTCGTCGCCCGCCCGGCCGAGACGATGCGTCGGATGCCGGAGCTGGCGGCATGAGCGCGGTCACGCGGGTCGCGATCTTCACCGACAACGACTTCGACAAGGTCAACGGCGTGACGACGGCGCTGGGCGCCGTTCTCGCCGGCGCGCCGGCCGACATTCACCCGCGCATCTACACGGCGTCGCGGCTCGGCAGCGATACGCCCGAGTACCTGGCCCTGCCGTCGTGGGGCGTCGGTATCCCGTACTACCGCGACATGCTGATGTACTGGCCGCCGTACCGCGCGCTGCTGCGCCGGCTGGTGCAGGACCGCATGCACGTCGTGCACCTGACGACGCCCGGGCCGATGGGGCTGGCGGCGCTAGCGGCGGCGCGCCGGCTCCGGCTGCCCCTGGTCGGCAGCTTCCACACCGATCTGGCGCGCTACACGGCGCTGCTCAGCGGCTCGACCGGGCTCGAGACGTTCATGCGCCGCTACATGCGCTGGCTCTACGGGCACTGCCGGCGCGTGCTGGTGCCGTCGCGTGCCACCGCGGACCTGGTCGGCGCCACCGGCATTCCCGCCAACCGCGTCGCGGTGTGGCCACGCGGCGTCGACACTCAGGCGTTCACGCCAGCGCGACGTTCGCCGGCGCTGCGCGCCGAATGGCGCGCCGCCGCCGACCGGCCGGTGCTGCTCTACGTCGGGCGGCTGTCGCGCGAGAAGAACGTGGCGGCGCTGCCGCGGCTGCAGCAATCGCTGCAGCGCCTCGGCATCGAGCATCGGCTCGTGGTGGTCGGCGACGGCCCGATGCGCGCCGAGGTCGTCGCCGCCTGTCCGGGGGCCATCTGTCCCGGGACGCTGGGCCGCGATCGCCTCGCCGAAGCCTACGCGTCCGCCGACCTGTTCGTGTTCCCCAGCACCACCGACACGGCCGGCAACGTCGTGCTCGAGGCGCAGGCCTCGGGGCTGCCGGTGATCGTCTCGGACCGCGGCGGGCCGCGGGAATACGTCCGGCCGGGCGTCACCGGCGAGGTCTGCGCCGACGATCCGCACGCCTGGACGCTCGCCGCGGCGCGGCTCGCCGTGGACCCGGCGCGTCGTCTGGCGATGGGGCGGGCGGCGCGTGAGTACGCGCTGACGCGCTCCTGGAGCGAGGCTCTCACGCCGCTCTACGCCGCGTACCGGGAGGCGGCCGGCGTGGACGCGCTGGCGGAGGCGCCGCCGGCGGCCGGGCCGCGACGGGTGGCGTGAGCACCGTGCGCACCAGCGTCCATCTCACCAACGCCTACCACCCGGCGTCGGGCGGCATCCGCACGTTCTACGACGCGCTGCTCGCGAGCGTCGACCGGTCGTCGCGCATCGTGCACCTGGTCGTGCCGGCCGATCGCGATGCGGTGGAGCGGCGCGGGGCGGGCGCGTGGGTGCACTACCTCCGCGCCGGCCGGGCCCCGGGCTTCGACCGGCGCTACCGCCTGTTGACGCCGCGTCACTACCTGTCACGCCGATCGGCCGTGGCGCGGCTGCTGGCGAATGTCCAGCCCGACGTCGTGGAAGTCTGCGACAAGTACTCGCTGGTCGCCCTGGCCTGGCGATTGCGGCACCGCCGCGGCCGGCGGCCGACCGTCGTCGGCGCCAGCACCGAGCGGCTCGACGACAACGTGGCCGCCTTCGTCACGCGCGGCCGGGTCGGGCGGGCGGTGGCCGCTGCCTACCTGCGCCATGTCTACGCGCCGGCCTTCGACGCACACCTCGCCAACTCCGACTACACGGCGGCCGAACTCACCGCCGCGGCCGCCGGCCCGGTGCAGGTGTGCGGAATGGGCGTGGACGTGACCACGTTCGGCACGGTCACGCCGGACCCCGCCTTGCGCCAACGGCTGCTCGCGGTGACCGGCGGCACACCGGACAGCGCGCTCGTGCTGTATGCCGGCCGGCTGTCTCCCGAGAAGCACGTTGACGTGCTGATCGACGCCGTGGCCGAGCTGGCCCAGGCCTCCGGCAGCCGGCCGGCGGTGGACGTGCGTCTCGTGCTCGTCGGCGACGGGCCCGCGGCGGCCGCTCTGCAGCGTCGGGCCGCCGTTCGCTGCCCCGGACGGGTGGCGTCGATGCCGCACCTGACCGATCGCGCCGTACTCGCCCGCCACTACGCCGCCGTCGACGTGTTCGTGCACCCCAATCCGCGCGAGCCGTTCGGGATCGGCCCGCTGGAGGCGATGGCCGCCGGGACAGCGGTGGTGCTGCCGCGCGCCGGCGGCGTGCTGGCGTATGCCGACGACGGCAACGCGTGGCTCGCCGAGCCGGGGCCGTCGGGACTCGCCGCCGCCATTCGGCGGGCGCTCGCGGCCGGCGGCACGAGTCCGATCCTGGAGCGCGCCCGACGCACGGCCCACGCGCATGCGTGGCCGCTGGTCATCGGCCGCTATCTGGCCGCGCTGGAGGCGCTGCACGACGCGCGCCTGGCGCAGCTGGTCGCGGCGCGCCGCTACGACACGGCCCGGCCGTGCGTCGCGGCCGAGTGACCGCTACCAGAACCCGAGCACGCGCCACCAGGCCAGGCCGATCGTCAGCCAGATGGCGAGGTTCACCGCGCCGACGACCGCGCCGGTGCGCCACCACTCGCCGAAGGTGATGTAGCCCTGCGCGAAATAGATCGGCGCCGTCGTGGTGCCGTAGTGGGTGAGGCCGGCCGGCAGGTTGGCCAGGCACATCAGGCTGTAGACGGCCAGCTTGGGCGGCACGCCGACGCCGATGAGCAGCGCCGTGAACGGCGGGAAGAGCGCCAGCATGTGCGCGGTGATGCTGGCGAAGAAGTAGTGCGTCACGAAGTAGAGGAACAGCACCAGCACCAGCACGGTGAACCAGCCCAGGCCGCCGAGCATCGCGCCGATGCCGTTGGCGAACGCCGTGGTCACGCCGGTGGCGTTCAACAGCTCGCCCATCTTGAGCAGGCCGCCGTACCAGATGAAGACGTCCCACGCCGAGCGCTCGGCGACCACGTCGGCCCAGGGCAGCGTGCCGGTCATGAGCAGGACGGAGAGCCCGAGCAGGGCCACGAAGGTGACGTCGAGCCGGTGCCAGCCGGTGGTCAGCCACAACAGGCCGACGCCGAGGAACACCGCCAGCGTGAGGCCCTCGTCGCGCTTCACGGCGCCCAGGACCGTGAGTTCGCGATCGGCGAACGCCGTGGCCTCGGGCGTGCGGGTGACCTCGGGCGGCACCAGGCGATGCACCACCCACGGCACCGCCAGGCACGACACCAGACCGGGGACGATCGCCGCCACCAGCCAGCCCGACCACGTCACCTCGACGCCGGCGAGCTTCGCCGCCAGGCCCACGGCGAGCACGTTACTGGCCTGGCCCGTCAGGAACATCGCGCACGCCACCGCCGAGCCCTGGTACATCGCCGACAGCAGGTAGCGGCCGAGCCGCGGCGCCGTCGCGCCGGGCAGCGAGCCGAACAGCTCGGCGATGCTGCGGCCCACCGGCAGGACCATCCCGGCCGAGCGCGCCGTGATCGACGGCACACCGCTGGCGAGGGTGACGTCGGTCATCACCAGCGCGTAGGCGACGCCCAGCGAGCTATGGCCGAAGCGTCGGATGAACAGCAGCGCGATGCGGCGGGCGAGGCCGGAGGCGAAGATGGCCCGCGCCATCAGCATCGCCGCCAGCACCAGCCACACCGACGGCTCGGCGTAGCCGCCCAGCGCCTCGCGCATCGGGATGCCGTTGGCGGCCATGGCCGCCAGACCGATGACCACCAAGGCGGCGCCGGGCAGCGGCTGCAGCACCATGCCGGCGATCACGCAGAAGAAGATGGCGAAGGTGCGCCAGCCGGCCGCGGTCACCGCCTCGGGGCGCGGCAGCAGCAGCGTGATGGCGAGGAAGATCAGGACGAGAAGGGCGAGCCGTCCGGCCCGGGCCTTGGAACCGGCGGCTGTCGTCATGCGGCGGTCATTCTACGGCGGTCCGTCGTGGCGGTCCCCGTGCCGCGGTCACCGCATCGGCGGTCGTGCCCACCCGGACATGGCTGGTGCAGCAGAGGTGGACGGGAAGATCTCGGTGGAGGGCGAATGCGAGAAGTGTTAACGTAGATTTAACACTGGCGTCGCCAAGACGTCACGCCGATAGAGAGAGAAATGGCCGGCCCCGCCCCATTCCTGGTGGCAGTGCTGCTGGCGGCAGTCGTCGCCGGGTCCGTCCCGGTCCGCGCCGGCGGCGACCCGGCCTCCGCGGTTGAGGTGCGCGATCCCGCGCTCCGGGCGGCCATCGGCCGTATTTCCCGAGGTAGTGCCGCTTGGCGCCAGGCCATGGCCGAGGTGGCGGCCAAGGGCCGTCGGGCGTTGCTCCTCACCGCCGACGACGTGATGATTCTGCCGGACGGGGCGACGCGCCCGGAGCGGTTCGACCCGTCCGAACTGGCGGCGGTCACCCCGATCGCCGACGCCCTCGGGCACGTGTCAGCAGTCGTGGTCGTCGTCAACGTCGCCGGGCTCGAGGCGGTGCACGAGCGTCGCGGCTCTCTCCCGGCCGAGTTCCACGGCGATCTCGACCGCGTGCTCGCCCACGAGGTCTTCGGGCACGCCGTGCCCTACCTGCTGGCCGGCCACCTATCGGGCCGCTGCGCCGACCCCGAAGAGGGCGAGCGGGCGACAGCGGCCTGCGCGATCCAGCGCGAGAACGTCGTCCGCACCGAGCTCGGCCTCGGGCGCCGCACCGATCGCGCGCTGAACAGCCTCGCCCTGGCCCGCGCCATCCGCTGAAATCCGCCCGCACGTCCGCCATCGCCGGCCCTCGCCCCGGCAGTTCGCGCGTTCAGCGCGTCGTTTCGCGCCGATTCGGCGAGTTTACGCACATGTAACCGGCCTGTTGCGAGTGATTCATCGCCCCTCGATAGCCTGCGAAGGTCTTGTCCATGAGTCGCACGAGACCTGAGGAGCGTATGAACGTGAGACATCTGTCCGCTTTCCTGCTGGCGGCCGCCATCGCACTGGCGCCCGTGGCGGCCGTGCAGGCGCAGCCGGCCGCCGCCACGGGCCGCAAGGTGCGCGTCACCGGCGTCGTCCGCGATGAGGCCAACGCGATCTCCCTGCCGGGGATTCCCGTCGAGGTCGTCGGCGGCGAGACCGTCTACACCGATGTCGACGGCCGATACGTCGTCGAGCTGGCCCCGGGCAGCTACGAGCTGAAGGCGACGATGGACGGCTACGAGCCCCGCGCCGTCAAAGTGGAGGTCGTGGCCGGCACCCGGCCGGCCGACGTCAATTTCGGGCTGTCGATGGCCCGCTTCGCCGAGACGGTGACGGTCGTCGCCGAGGCGGTGATCGACGCCGTGACCTCGTCGGCGGCCGCCCAGCTCATCGAGCGCAAGCAGGCGCCGATCATCACCGACAACCTCGGCGCCCAGGAGATGCGCAGCAACAACGACGGCGACGCCGCGGCGGCGATGCAGCGCGTCACCGGCATCTCGGTCGTCGACAACCAGTACGTGTTCGTGCGCGGCCTGGGCGAGCGTTACAGCAACACCCAGCTCGCCGGCGCCACGCTGCCGACGACCGAGCCGGACAAGAAGGTCGTGCCGCTCGACATGTTCCCGTCGGGGCTGCTCGACAGCGTGCAGGTGGCGAAGTCGTATTCGCCCGACAAGTCGGCGGAATTCGCCGGCGGCCTGGTCCAGGTCAACCCGATCAAGCTGCCCGCCCGGCCGGTCCTCGACGTCTCCTACGGTCTCACCGCCTGGGAAATCGCCACCGGCAAGAGCATTCCGCTCAGCCCGCTCGGATCCCGCGACTGGCTGGGTTTCGACAACGGCGCGCGGGCGCTCCCCGGCTCGTTCCCCGACTCGAAGATCGTCCGCCGCGGCGTCTTCACGCCCAACGTCGGGTTCACGCCCGACCAGATCACGGAGTTCGGCCGCGCGCTCGACAACACCTGGCGGCCGGCCCGCGAGAACGGCGCCCCGGGCCAGAACTGGGGCGTCGTCGCCGGCAACCGCTTCGGCCGGCTCGGCGTCGTCGCCAGCCTGTCGCACGCCTACCGCGAGCAGTTCGTCAAGGAGGATCGGGCGTTCTACCGCGTCGACGAAGGCGACACCCTCGAGGCGGTGAGCGACTACCAGATCCAGTACGGCACGCAGCGGGCGCAGATCGGCGGCGTCGCCAACCTGTCCCTGCAGCTCTCCACCAACCATCGCATCTCGTCCGAGAACTTCTATACCCACAGCGGCAAGGACGAGGGCCGGACCTTCGAAGGCCCGAACACCGAGAACAACTTCTACTACTTCAACAACCGCCTGCAGTTCATCGAGGAGGGGCTGATCTCGAACGGCTTCTCCGGCGAGCACTTCTTCCGCGGCCTGGCCAACAGCCGCATCGATTGGCGCGCCACCTACTCGCGGGCGACTCGCGACGAGCCCGACCTGCGCGAGACGTTGTACCAGGCCAATCTGGTGCCGACGGCCGACGGCGGCTTCACCTACAGCGGCACGCCGGTGCTCGCCGACGAGTCGCAGAGCGGCTTCCGGATGTTCAATGCCCTCGACGACGACTCACTCGACGTGGCGGCGAACTGGAGCCTGTTCAGCACGGCGGGCGACCGCCCCACGCAGTACAAGTTCGGCGTCAACCTCATCGATCGCAGCCGCGACTTCACGTCGCGCCGGTTCCGGTTCATTCCCAACACCGCGGGGTCCGGCGGAGCGGTGCCGGCCGACCTGACGCAGACGCCCGAGCAGATCTTCACCTCGGCCAACATCGGCCGGGCCTTCCGCTTCAACGAGGAGACCCGACCGGTCGATGCCTATGACGGCCAACAAACCACCTACGCCGGCTACGGCATGGTCGACGTCTCGCTCCGCGCCAACACCCGGCTGATCGCTGGTGCCCGCGTCGAACGCTTCGAGCAGGAGGTGACGTCGTTCGACCCGTTCGGCCTGTTCGTCAGCACGGTGACCTCGGAGAACAAGAACACCGACGTCTTCCCGTCGATCAACTTCGTGCAGGGCCTGACCTCCAACTCGAACGTCCGGCTCAGCTACAGCGCCACCGTCAACCGGCCCGAGTTCCGTGAGGTGGCGACGTTCGAGTTCACCGACGTCGTCGGCGCCCGCGCCGTCCGCGGCAACCCGGACCTGAAGCGGGCGATCATCCAGAACGTCGACGCCCGCTGGGAGATGTTCCCCGGGGCCCGCAACGTCGTTGCCGTCAGCGCCTTCTACAAGTACTTCGACTCGCCGATCGAGCGCGTCGTCATCGCCGGCGCCCAGCCGATCGTCACCTTCCAGAA
>CAYUAX010000108.1:13751-15642 GCA_964442845.1 uncultured Bifidobacteriaceae bacterium
TCACGTTCCAGAACGCCGACAACGCCCGCAACTTCGGGGTCGAACTGGAGCTGGCCCGCCAGCTGCTGCCCGGCCTCTACGTCAACGCCAACTACACCTTCGTCGACTCGAAGATCACGCTCAACGCCGATCAGCGGACGGTGCAGACCTCGCTCGAACGGGCGTTGGCCGGCCAGTCGAAGAACGTCTTCAACGTCACGACCGAGTACGCGGTCGGTGGCTTCAACGCCCGACTGCTCGTCAACCGCTACGGCGACCGCATCTCGGACGTCGGCTCCAACGGCGCGCCCGACATCATCGAGCAGGGCCGGCCGCAGATCGACCTGGTGATGTCGCAGCGGCTCGGCCGGTTCAACCTGCGGTTCGGCGCCGACAACCTCGCCGACAGCCGCTACAACTTCACCCAGGGTATCGGCTCGACGCAGGAACGGGAGCGGTCGTTCGTGCTCGGCCGGACGTTCAGCCTGTCGGTGGGCGTCAATGTCTTCTAAGGTCCCGGTCCACAGGAGCGCGCACAGCATCATGTCCCACGTTTCCCGTCTTTCGCCGACGCTGGCCGCACTGGCGCTGGCCACGGCCATCGCCTCGACCGTGCCCGTGCACGGCCAACTGCAACCGCCGGTCACCGTGCCAGGCGTCGACCGGCCGGTGGTGGTCGTGACCGGCGAGATCGACGGCACGATGAACTGGACCAGCAACTTCATCTACGTCCTGCGTGGCGCCGTGTTCGTCAACGACGGGGCGACGCTGAACATCCAGGCGGGCACGCTCATCGCCGGCGAGGCGGGCAGCGTCGGCACCCTGATCGTCCTGCGGGGCGGCCGGCTCAACGCCATCGGCACGCGGACCCAGCCGATCGTCTTCACCAGCGACCAGCCGGTCGGGCAGCGCGCCCGCGGCGACTGGGGCGGCATCATCCTCAACGGCCGCGCGCCGCTCAACATCCCCGGCGGCGAAGGCGTCGGGGAGGCGCAGACCGGCATCTACGGCGGCAGCGACCCGAACGACAGCAGCGGCACGATGCGTTACGTTCGAGTCGAGTTCGCCGGCACCGAGTTCAGTCCCGACAACGAGCTGAACGGCATCGCGTTCCAGGGCGTCGGCCGCGGCGGCAGCTACGAGTACATCCAGGTGCACATGAATCGCGATGACGCCTTCGAGTGGTTCGGCGGCACCGCCGACATCAAGTACGCGATTGCCTCGAATGCCGGCGACGACAGCTTCGACTGGACGTTCGGCTGGACCGGCCGGGCGCAGTTCCTCGCCGTCCACCAGCGCAGCGACGACGGCGACTGGGCCATCGAAGCCGACAACAACGAGTTCAACAACGAGCTGCTGCCCCGGGCCAACCCGCAGATCTACAACTGGACGAGCTGCGGCGACCCTGATGGCGCCGAAGGTGTCGAGGCGTTCCGAGCGGTGTTGTTCCGGCGCGGCACGGCCGTGACCTTTCGCAACTTCGTGATCATCGGGTCGCGCACGCTGGGCATGCAGATCGACGGCGCGGCGACGCTGGCGCAGGTCAACAACGGCACGACGCAGATCGGCAACGGCGTGATCTTCGGACCGGTCACCCCGTTGCACGCCAGCGTCCAGCCGTTCGTGGCGAACGGACGCTTCCCGAACGTGCGGACCGGCGTCGACCCGGGGATCAGCGGCTGCTTCCAGCACGACAATCCGAACTTCCAGCCGTCGGGTGTCGCGACCCTGGCGGGCGGCCAGCTGGCGCCCGTCCAGCCGCCGAATGACGGCTTCTTCGAGCCGGTGACGTTCATCGGCGCGGTGCCGCCGGCGCCCGCCGACAACTGGTTGACCGGCTGGACGGCCTTCCCGCAACGCTAGAGCGTTTTTCACAGGGATGTAGCGACGCGATAGCCGGCGTGCTGCATGT
>CAYUAX010000109.1:0-10716 GCA_964442845.1 uncultured Bifidobacteriaceae bacterium
GCACCGGCGAGGTGCGCTCGGCCTCGGAGGTGAGCGTCAGCACGCTGCCGTGGCCGAGGATGCCGCGGCGGGTGCCGTCGGGGTAGGTGACGCGACGGATCTCCGGGCCGACCACGCCGGGGATCCGGTAGTGGCGCGCCAGCCGCTCGTCGACGAACGTGTAGTCGGCGGCGAACAGATCCAGCACCGGCCGATCGGCGCGGACGACGTGGCGGAAGAACGCCTCGGTCTCGCGGCGCATCGACGCTTTGAGCTGCTCGTCGAAGTCGGGATAGAAGCGGACGTCGGGGTTGATCTTGTCGAGGTCGGGCAGGCGCAGCCACTGCGCCGCGAAGCGCGACGCCAAGCCGTCGGCCCTGCGGTCGGCCAGCATGCGGCGCACTTGCCGGTCGAGTTCGCCCGGCCGCGACAACCGCCCCGCTTCGGCCACTTTCAGCAGCTCGGCATCGGGCCCCGACGCCCACAGGAAGAACGACAGCCGCGACGCCAGATCGACGTCGCTGAGGGCGTAGGGGTCGCCGGGCCGCGCGTCGTTCGGCCGCTCCTCGAAGCGGAACACGAAGCGCGGGCTGGCCAGGATGCCCTCGAGCGCCATGCGGATGCCTTCTTCGAAGCCGCCGCTGGCCGCGCCCTCGCGGTAGAGCGCCAGCAGCGCGTTCACATCGCGCTCGGTGGCGGTGCGGCGGAACGCCTGCGACGCCAGGCCCGAGATGATGCGTTGCGCGCACTGCGTCTGCTGCGCGGCGTTGGCCGGCGTGCAGGTGAAGATGCGGGCCCGGCTGGGTGTGGCCGACACGCCGGTCGGCGCGAACGGCCCGGTGATGGCCAGGTCGCGCAGGTGCGGCAGCGTCGTGAAGCCGTAGGCGTCGGCGATGCTGGTGCTGGCGATCGACCACTCGAGCGGCGTGATCAGGTCCTGGACCGGCCCTTCCATGCGGCGGATGAAGGCGGCGGCGAGGCGGTGCGGCCCGGCGGTGACGGCAATCGGCTCGGTACGGAGGTTGAGCCCGTCGGGGTCGGAGCTGTTCATCCAGCGATCGACGTCGAGCAACGCGACGCGTTCGCCGTCGATCGAGATCTCCACCTGCTCCGGCGCATCGGCGGTGTGCAGCGCGGCGCGGCCGTTGCCGTAGAGCGCGCCGGTGGTCTCGAAGTAGAACGAGACGCGGAAGCGGTACTGCCCGTCGGCCGGGAACGTGTGCTCCACCGCCAGGCCGCCGCGCGAGCCGTACGGCGCCCCCTCGACGTGCTCGCGCTGCGAGGTCCAGCGCGACACCTGGTAGGTGGCCTCGCGCGCCGTCGCCGTGCGGTCCCCCACCGCCAGCCGGCTGATCTCGGCGGCGGCGGTGAGGTAGCCCTGCATCACCGTCGGCGACAGCAGCTGCACGTCGGCGATGTTGTCGAAGTTGGCGCTCTTGGTGTCGAGCGGCAGGTAGTCGCCGGCGTTGACGTGCAGGCCGAGCAGGTCGCGCACCGACGCGGTGTACTCGGCGCGGTTCAGCCGCTGGAAAGTGCGGCGTCCGGGCGTGACCGCGGCCGCCGTGGCGTCGGCGCGCGCCTCGAGCAGGCTGGCCAGGCCCTGCAGCACGGCGTCGTCGGGCCGGCGGCTGCCGGCCGGCGGCATCTGGCCGGCGCGCAGCTTGCGGATCATCTTTTCGGTGGTGTCGAGGTGCTGGCCGGCGGCGGCGACCTCGTAGCCGGCGAGCGACAGCCCGCCCGCCTTGCCGCGGTCGCTGTGACACCCGACGCAGCTCTGCTGGATGGTCTGTTGAGCGGCGGCGACATCGAGCGCCGGAGCCGCGGCGGTGCTGGGCGCGGCGGCGTGCGAGGCGACGGGACGGACGGCCCCGCCCTGCCGAGCCGACACGGGCGCCACGGTGGCGACGGCGAGCGCGATTCCGAGCAGCGCGAGTGGACGCGTCATCGGCCGAATCCGCCCAATGATAGCCCAGGAGGCCGGCGCCCGACGGTCTCCAAACGTCACGCCGCGGCGCGTGTTGAGACGGAGAATCAGTTCCCGGCCGGGCCGGCCGGCTTGAGGATCGCGTAGGCCGGCAGCCCCACCGCCTTGAACCGCTTCATCACGTCCGCCGCCGGCGGTTCGTCGGGTTGCTCGGCCTGGACCTTGATCTTCACGTACCCGGCCAGCGCCTGCGTCACCTCGGGGCTGGCCAGCGTGGTCTTGTCCATCGTCAGGCAGTTCTTGCACCACGTCGCCCACAGGTCGACGAGCACCGGCTTGCCCTCGCGCTCCGCGGCGGCCAGGCCATCGGCCATCGACGCGTACCAGCCTTCCTTCAGCTTCTCCTCGACGCTCGACGACACCTCGGCGGCGTCGACCCACTGGTTCGCGAACAGGCCGTAGGCCAGGTAGCCGTAGTACACCGCCGTGCCGAGGATCACCACGCCGAACGCCTGCTTCACCCGCACCATCCACGGCCCGGGCTTGGGCAGCGACGACAGCCCCGCCCCGGCGATCGGCCACGGAATGGCCATGCCGACGCCGAGGACGAACGGCAGCGCCAGCGCGACGGTCGTACCGGTCGCGTAGAGGTTGCTGGCGAACAGCACCACCTGGATGACGACCGGGGCCACGCACGCGCCGGCCAGCAGCGCCGCCACGCCGCCCATCGTGAATGCCAGCGGGAAGGTGCCGCGCGCCGCGCCCTCCCCCACCGTGCCGGCGAAGCGCGAGAAGTCGATCTCGAAGACGTCGAACATCGCCAGCGCCAGGGCGATGAACAGCAACGCGATACCGAGGTTGAACCACGGCGAGGCGTTGATCGTGCCGAACGTGCTGGCCGTCAGCACCACGACCAGCCCCAGCACGCCGTAGACGGCGGCCATCGCGCCGCCGTAGGTGAGCCCGAGCAGGAAGCCGCGCCGCCGCGACCCGGCCTGCGCGCCGGCGCCGATGATGGCCAGGTTGATCGGGATCATCGGCAGCACGCAGGGCGTGAGGTTGAGGGCCAGCCCGCCGATCAGCACCAGCAGCAGGATGGCCAGCGGCCCGCGGCCCTCGAACATGCCGCGCTCGGCGACGCCGGCCTCGGCATTCCTGATGAAGGTCATGAAATCGCCGGTGCCCTGGTAGCCGCCCGTGGTGGCGACGACGGCAAACCGATCGAGCGCACCCACACCCGCGGCCGACGGGTCGCGCGGCGGCGTGGCAACCAGCGCCGGACCGCCGGTGGCGGCCGGCGGGGCCGGCCGGTCGCCGGTGCCGAACGCGATCGCGTCCAGCGCGGCCGTGTGCTGCGGCGTCACGCGCACCGAGGCCGGCACCAGGCGCAGCGTCCACGCCGTCTGCGCCGTGGCCGGCGCGAAGCACACCGTGTCGTCGCACGCCTGGTAGCGCAGGCGGGCCGGCAGCGTCACGACCCCGGCGGGCGCGTCGGCCGGGATGGCGAGGCGCACGCCGATGGTGAACTGGCGCTCGAACACCAGCAACGGCTCGGGCAGGCCCTCCTGCACGAAGTCGATGGCGGGGGGAAACACGATCTCGGCGGCGTGGATGCCCGACACGCTGTCCACCGTCAGCTCGGTGGCGATGAGCGACGCGTCGCGCGGCCGGTTCGACTGGACGTGGAAGCCCTCGGGGAGGGTCACCTGCAGCGCCGCCCGCACGGTGGTGCCGGCCCGCACCCCGTCGCTCTCGACCATCGGCACGATCTCGGCCGGGATGCGCTTGAGCTGCGCCGCGGCCGGAGCTGGCACGGCCAGGGCGACCAGCCCGGCCACGATCGAGACGAGGCGCGCGAACATGACCTCTTGGATGTTACCCGCTCGAGCGTGGTTCCGGCGAGTTCGCCGGGACCGGTGCCGGCCGCCCCCGGGCGGGGGTTGTTAGACTGCGAGGGTGCCGCGGGTGTCCTTCACGCCTCAGCTGCAGCGCTTTCTCGACGCCCCGCCGGCGGACGTGCCGGGCACGACCGTGCGCGAGGCGCTCGACGAGGTGTTCGCCGGCAATCCGCGGCTGCGCGGCTACGTGCTGGACGAGCACGGCCGCCTGCGCACGCACGTGACGGTGTTCGTCGGCGAGGCCGCGCTCGCCGATCGCGTCGGGCTGGCCGACGCGGTGGGCGCGGACACGGAAATCTACGTGATGCAGGCGCTGTCGGGTGGCGCTTTGCGGAGGACCTGATGGCACAGACGCTGTGGGTGGCCACCCGCAAGGGCTTGTTCGCGCTCGACCCGCGCGCCGACTATGCAGTCGGCGCCCCCAGCTTCCTCGGCGATCCGCTGTCGATGGTGCTCGACGATCGGCGCGACGGCACCGTCTACGCCGCGCTCAACCTCGGCCACTTCGGCAGCAAGCTGCACCGCTCGAGCGATCGCGGCCGCACGTGGGAGGAAGTGGCGGTGCCGTCCTACGCCGGCCTGCCCGCCATCAGCAAGCCGGCCGGGCCGGGCGGCGAGGCGCCGCCGCCCGAGCCACCGGCGCTGAAGATGCTGTGGGCTCTCGAGGCGGGCGGCGCCGACCAGCCGGGCCGGCTGTGGGCCGGCACCCTGCCGGGCGGCCTGTTCCGCTCAGACGATCGCGGCGCCACGTGGACGATCTGCCGGGCCCTGTGGGACGACCCGGCCCGGGCGCAGTGGTTCGGCGGTGGCTACGACTGGCCCGGCGTGCACTCGGTGCTCGTCGATCCGCGCGACACCCGCTCGGTATTGGTCGGCGTGTCGTGCGGCGGCGCCTGGGCCAGCGACGACGACGGCGCCACCTGGACCTGCCGCGCCACCGGCATGCGCGCCGACTACATGCCGCCCGATCGCCAGGGCGATCCGATCATCCAGGACCCGCACCGCGTCGTCGCCTCGCCCACCGACCCCGACGTGCTGTGGACGCAGCACCACTGCGGCGTCTTCGTGTCGCGCGATCGCGGCCGGCAGTGGACCGCCGTGGACGCCGCGCGGCCGTCGGGCTTCGGCTTCGCGGTGGCCGTGCATCCGACGCGGCCCGACACGGCGTGGTTCGTGCCGGCAGTGAAGGACGAGCGTCGCGTGCCGGTGGACGCGCGTCTGGTGGTGTCGCGCACGACTGACGGCGGCACGAGTTTCGACGTCTTCAGTCGCGGCCTGCCGGCGCCCTCCTTCGACCTGGTCTACCGCCACGCCCTCGACGTGGACGGCAGTGGCGAGACGCTGGCCATGGGCTCGACCACCGGCAGCCTGTGGGTGTCGCGTGACGGCGGCGAGTCGTGGCGCACGGTGTCGGCGAACCTCCCGCCGATCTATGCGGTGCGCTTCGGCGCCGAGGCGTGAATGCGGGGACCGGGGACCGGGAAAGGCGGATGCCGGTCCGCGGTCGCCAGTCCCCGATCCCCGCGTGATGAATTCCGGCTACCGCTATCGCTCCCGGGTCGGGCCCGACGGCCACGGCCATGCGATCGAGGTCCATCTGGCCGGGCGCTACGGGCACTCTTCGCTCGACGAATGGCGTGAACGCCTCGGTCGCGGCGAAGTCACCCTCGGCGATCGCGTCGCGAAGGTCGGCGATCGCGTCCGCCGCGGCGACGAGATCGTCTGGTCGCGGCCGCCGTGGCTCGAGCCCGACGTCCCGCGGCACTTCGACGTCCTGCTCGAGGACGACGACGTGGTCGCGGTGGCCAAACCGAGCGGCCTGCCGACGATGCCGGCCGGCGGCTTCCTGACCCACACGCTGCTCCACCTCGTCCGCCAGCGATGGCCCGGCGCGGATCCCGTCCATCGGCTCGGCCGGGCGACGTCCGGCGTCGTGCTGTTCGCCCGCTCGTCCGCCGCCGCGGCGGCGCTGACGGCGGCGCTGCGCGAGCGACAGGTCGAGAAGGTGTATCGCGCGCTCGTCGTCGGCGTCCCGGATTGGCCGACCTGCGACGTGACGACGCCGATCGGCCCGGTGCCGCATCCGCGCCTGGGGACGGTGCACGCGGCCGACTCGCACGGCCGGGCCGCCCGCAGCCGCGTCGTGGTCGTCGAGCGACGAACCGACTCCGCCCTGGTGGAAGTGACGATCGCGACGGGTCGGCCGCACCAGATTCGGATCCACCTGGCCTGGACCGGCCATCCGCTGGTCGGCGATCCGCTCTACGCCGTGGCCGGGGTGCCCCACGAGACGCCGGGGCTGCCCGGAGACGGCGGCTACCACCTGCATGCGTGGCGCGTCGGGTTCACGCACCCGCGGACGGCGCGGCCGTGCGAGGTGATCGCGCCGCTGCCGGCGCCGCTGCGCGCCTCTACGGAACGGTGACCGATTCGACCGGGCTGGGCGGGCTGGCGCCGCACGGGTTGGTCGCCACGACGCTGAACCCGTAGAGCCCGGGGCCGACCGCGCCGGAGAGCGATCGCGTCCCGGTCGGCAACGCGCCGTGGAATGCGCCCGAGACGATCAGCACATATCCGGTCGGCGCTGCGCCGCTCGCCGGCGGCTGCCACGACACCGAAAGCTGGCGCCCGACCCGATGCACGGTGGGGACGGAGGGCGTCACAGGCGCGCCGGTGCATGTGGTCGGAAACGCCAGCGACACCGGCGGCGACGGCGGGCTCGACCCGAGCGCATTGGCCGCGCGCACGGCGAACGTATAGACGCCGGGCGGCACGCCTTGAAACGAGAACGTGGTGGCTGTCGCGGCCAGCGGCACCGACACGGTGGCATCGCCGCTGACGTCGAGCACCATCGCGGTCGGCGTGCCGCCGTCGAAGGTCGGCCGCCAGCTGAGATGGACGTCGGCGCCGTGCGCCGTGCCCAGCAATCCGGCCGGCGCCGAAGGCGCGGCGGCGACGTCCAGGGGCACGGCCACCTCGGGCGATGGCGCGCTCAACGCCTGGTCCAGCCTGGCATGGAGGCGCAGGTAATAGCGGCCGGGCGGCAGCGCCAGCGTCACCTCGCGCGCGCCGGCGTCGAATGGCACCGTGGCCAACGTCTCGCCCGGCGCGGCGCCGCCGGCCAGCACGTAGCCGGTCGGGGCCGGCCCGAGCGCCGGCGCCCGCCACCGGATCGTGGCGAGTCCGCCGCCGCTGGCGACGACGGCGACCTGGGTCGGCGGCTGCACGTTCGCGACGCCGGTGGGGACGATCGAGGCGACACCGCGGCCGTCGGCGATGGTCGCGTTGAACGGCGCGCTGAGCCGCAGGTCGAACGTCTCCACGTCTTCGAGCCCGGGGTCGGACAGCACGGTGATCGTCACCGCCCGCGACGTCGTCCCCGCCGGGAACGTGATCGCGCCCGATGCCGCGACGTAGTCGGCGCCCGCCACCGCGGTGCCATCCGCCGTCGCGTACGCCACTGTCACCGCGGCGGCCGACGGCGCGGAGAGCCACACCGGAAACGTGGCCGCGACGGACGTGCCCTCGCCCTCGACGAGCGTCACGTCGCCGACGCTCAGCGCCGGCAACGGCGGTGGTGGCGCCCCCACGCCGACCTGGGTCACGGTGAACGTCTGCCCGGCGATCGTCACCGTCCCGGTGCGCGCGCTCGGGCCGGTGTTCGCGGTGGCTGCCAAGGTGACCGCCCCCGGTCCGGATCCGCTGCTCCCGCCGGTGACGCTCACCCATCCGGCGTTGCTCGTCGCCGTCCAGCCGCAGCCGCCCGCCGTCGTCACGGTGACCGTACCGGTCGTCGCCGCGGCGCCGACCGATGCCGAGGTCGGCGCGATGGCATAGGAGCACGACGTGCCGCCGCTCGGATACGTCGCCAGCGTGCCGGCCTTGAACCGCCGGATGCCGTAGTACGGGGAGTCGGTGGTGATCGACGACGCGAGATGGAACCCGTCGGCGAAGTTGACGCCGTGGAGACTCGACGGGTTGAGCGTGGTGGCGATGACGTCGGTGTGCCAGGTCGCGGCGCTGGCGTCGTAGTAGCTGGCGCGGACGCCGAGCGTCGTGCTGCTCGTCTGTTCCCAGCGCACCCGGATGACGTCGCCCGCTTCTGGAATTCGCGTGCCCCCGATCGAGGCGACCGGCATCGGCCATCGCGCCAGGATCAACTCCCGCTCGTTCCACGCCTCGAGCACGAGATCCACGTTGCCGCCGCCGGTGCCGATCGGGATCACCTCGAGGTTCTGCTCGCGGTTGATCTCCTTGCGGAAGCCGACCATCGGCCCGAAGTAGCCGCTCGGCTGGGTCGGCGGCGTGCCCTTGGGCCAGCCGATCTCGATCTCGGCCCAGCCGCTTTCGAGCGCCGGCATCCGATCCAGGTTGCGGCCCGACTGCAGCCGCGACGTGTCCGAGTAGAGCCCGTGGGCCGGGTGCATCCGCAGGTCGTTGGCCCACGTGGCCCAGTCGATCTGCCAGCCGGCGCCGTTCAGCGTGCGGTAGTCCTGCTCCTGCAGCGCCGCCGTCGAGCGCAGGTCGGTGCCGGTCGGGAACGCGGTGGTGCCGGCCACGCCCCAGTCGTCGACGAACGCCTCGAGGGCGGCGCCGGCGGTGACGTCCATCAGGCCGATGGCCGAGCGGTCGTAGACCTCGCCCTGCATGCGCCCCTGGTGATACCAGCCGTGGAAGTGGCCGTTGAGCACGACGGCGAACGCGCGCTTCACGCCGGGGCCGGCCTGCGAGTGCAGGCCGATCTCCAGTTCCACCCACTGATCGACCGGCAACGTCGCGTAGACCGGGAACGGAAACGCCGCGCCGTCGTGATCGCGGGTGCCGACCACCGACAGGGCGCCGCTCTGGCCGACGCGCAGGGCCCACGACGAGGCGGCCTGGCCGCTGGCCCAGAAGCGCCCGATCGTGACGAACTGGTTGGCGCCGAGGGCGCTGACCGTGGCGGCGGGCACGTAGAGCCGCGCCCGCTGCCAGCGGTAAGTGCCCGGACGTTCCTGCCACATATGCGCGCCGGCCGCGTCCGAGAAGTCGGCGCGAATCGCCGCTCGCGCGCCGCTCGACGCAGTCGTGAGACGCGCGGAGGCGCTGCCGTTCGCGGCTCGAACGGTGGACCGCTGCACCGCGCCGGTCCCGGCCAGCTCCGTGGCCACCTGCCAGCTGGTGGCGGCGGCCTCGAAGGTTTCCTGCACCGCCTGCGCGGCCGCGATTGACGGTGCGACGAGCAGGGCAAGGACGGAGAGCGCGACACGGATGGGCTGGCGACGCATCGATGGACCGACGAGGGCGAGCCGCCGGATGGCACCGGCGAACGCGACATGATGCCGCAGCTCGGCCGCCGACGCTACGCGGTTCCGCGCGAAAACCACCGTCGTGAGACGCCGCGCCGTTGGTGGAGGCCCCGAAGGCTGGCTCCATCCTGACTACCCGCGCGGTAAGGGCTTACGCGCCTCGTAAGCTGGTCCGTTTCGCCGGCGCCTGTTTTCGGCGACAACGCGTGACCGACCGCTGGCATCGCAGTTGCTCATGCCCGATCGCGCCACGAAAGGTCCGTATGTCGTCTCGTGTCCTGACCGGACTGACCGTCGCACTCGTCGGCGCCGCGACCGCCTGCGGCTGCGGTGGCGGCGGAGGTGGGGGCACCTCCACGCCGACCGCGCCGAGCACTCCGGCCGCCCCGGCGGCCACGACCATCACCGTGTCGGTGGTCGGCTCCGTGGGCAACACCGCCTACCAGCCCAATCCGGTACGCGCCGCCGCCGGCGACACCGTGATGTTCCGTAACAACGACCGCGAACGGCATCGCATCGTGATGGACGACGGCTCCGCCGACCTCGGCGACATCGCGCCAGGGGCGACCAGCCGCGGCTTCACGGTGCGCAACGGCAACGCCCTGCGCTTCCACTGCACCATCCACCCGTCGATGGTCGGCAGCATCAACGAGGAGCGCGCGCCCGAGCCGCCCTGCGTGGACAGCTACGGCTACGCCTGCTGAGCCGCCGCGAGCGGACGTGGATGCGCGTAGAATGGCCCCCGCCGATCCTGGCTCGAGGTCGTCCATGCGCATCCATCCGTTCGCTGCCTGCGCCGTCGTCGTCGCGGCGCTCGCCGCCGCGCCCGCTCACCTCGCGGCGCACTTCAAGCTGCTCGAACCGGCGTCGTGGATCGTCGAGAACGAACGCGGCGATCCGCAGAAGTCGACGCCGTGCGGGGTCAGCGCCGACGCCAAGATGAGCGGCGCCATCACCAAGGTGACCGGCGGCTCGCCGCTGCACCTGAAGGTGGTGGAAACCATCTACCACCCGGGCCACTACCGCGTGGCGCTGGCGGTCAACTCCCGCGAAGAGCTGCCGCCCGATCCGATGACCTTCGAGCGCGTTACCGAAAAGGGGCCGCGCTCGGTGTGGGGCGTGATCCAGAGCCCACCCCAGCTGCCGGTGCTGGCCGACGGCCTGTTCCCGCACTACACCAGGCCGGCCAGCCCGGCGACCTACGAAGCCGACATCCCCATCCCGAACATCTCCTGCCCGAAGTGCACGCTGCAGGTGATCCAGTTCATGGCCGAGCACGCCTACAATCAGCCCGGCGGCTACTCGTACCACCACTGCGCCGACCTGGCGATCACCGCCGATCCGGCCAAGCCGCTCGACAAGGGTTGGCCGGCCGCCGCCACGACCACCGCCGCGCCGGAGCGCCGATAGCGCCGCTCCCGCACGGGCAACCAGCTCGTGCGACCGTAAGGCCTCGTGCGGCCCAACAGGCAGCTCTTCTCAGAGCTGCCGAGGCAGCGCCGACGTTCCGCCCTGCAGGAACGTCCGCATCGCCTCGAGTTCGCGCTCGAGCGCGGTGCGAAAGCCGCGGTCGCGGGGGGCGCGGCCGCGCACGTAGGCGACGCGGGCGTCCATGATGCCGGCGGCG